>NZ_CP021247.1:807500-1107500 GCF_017309955.1 Novosphingobium sp. KA1
ATCTCGACTTGTGGCTGCGCCTGTCCAGCGTGACCCGGATGGGAAACGTGCCCGAACGACTGGTGCGCTATCGGCGCTACCCCGGACAAGTCTCCTCGCGCCACGCCACCGAACTGCAGATCGGCACTGCCGTGGCACGGCTTGCCTGGCACGAGCGCAGGGCAGGACGCGTCGATCCGACCGCAACACTGGAGCAATTGCCTCCGATCGACGATCTGGATGCCCTGTTCCACCGTCCCGGCACGTCCCGCGAAGTGCGGGCGCAAGTGGCGCTGGCGCTGCGCTATTCGGAAGACGCCTTGCGTAACGAGGGGTTTGACCTGCTGGTCAGCCACTTGCGCGATGGCGGCCGACGTGACGGGATGTGGCGCACGGTCATGCGCCTCGTCCGCTTCGGGGAACCGCTGCGTGCGCTGCGCCTGGCCGCGACGCTTTCCATGACCGCGCTGGCCTGACCGCGGATGAACGACACGCCGCCCAGCCCGTCGGAAGCGCCGCCAACGGAAAGTGGGCGCGGCAGCGGCAACGTGAAGACTGCCGCGCTTTGGGCTGCAGCCAGTCAGTATTCCCAGTTCGCGCTGCAGTTCGTGACGTCGGTGCTGGTCTCGCGCTTCTTCCTCAAGCCCGAGGAGATCGGGCTGTTCTCGGTCGCGCTGGCAACGGCCATGATCCTCTCGGTCATCCAGGATTTCGGCCTGACCCGCTATCTTGGCCGCCATCCTACCGCCGACGAGGAAACCGTGCGCCACTGCACGGTGATCGCGATCACTTTTTCGGTACTGCTCGCCGCGCTGATCCTGGCCTGCGCCTGGCCGGTCGCGCGCTTTTACGGCGAGCCCCGGCTGTTTGCGATCCTCGGCCTGATCGCCGCCTCCTACCTGCTCAATCCCTGGAGTGTGGTCCCGGTCGCGATGCTCTCGCGGCGGCTCGATTTCCGGGGCACTTTCCTCGTCAATGCCTCGGGCGCGGCAAGCAGCAGCATCTGCGCGCTGAGTCTGGCCGCACTCGGCTATTCAGCCGAATCGCTGGCCTGGGCGATGATCGCACAGTCCGCGGTGCGCGCGGTTGTCGCGCAAGCACTACGTCCCGCCCGGCCCGGCCTCGGCCTCAAGCGCGCGCAGCTTCAGGAAATCATCTCGTTCGGTTCGGGCAGCGCACTGCTCTACCTCTCGGGCGGCATCGGCATGCGCACGCCGGACCTTATCGTCGGGCGTCTTCAGGGCATGACGGCAACCGGTCTGTTCAGCCGCGGCGTCGCCCTGGCATCGCAGTTGCACTACCTGGTCGCCGGAGCGGTCGGCTCGATCTATTATCCGACGTTCGCCCGTCTGCGCGACGAAGGCAAGGACCTGGGGCCCTATTACGAGCGTGTCGTTGCCGCCCACGGCGCCATCGTCTGGCCCGCCATGGCGCTGCTGGCGGTGCTGTCGGAACCAGTGATCCTGCTGCTCTACGGTCCCGGCTGGGCGGGCGCGGCGCCGCTGCTGGCCTATGTCGCGATTGCTGAATGCTGTTTCGTCGCGCTGCCGCTGCACATGGACCTGCCGATCCTGCTGGGCCACTTGCGCCGGCTGTTCTGGTTCAACCTGGCCGACACCGCGCTTTCGGTCGGCACCCTGATCGCCGGCGCCGCCATCGGCGTGGATGCAGCCGCAGCCTCGCGCATCGTTTACGGGCTGGGCTGGATCTGCATCTATGCCGGATGGATGCACCGACTTGTCGGTTTCCGCTGGCCAGCGCTGCTGCGCACTTATGCCTCCAGCGCCGGCGTGGCGCTGGCAAGCGCGTTGCCGGCATTCTGGGCCGTCACGTTCTGGCGGCGACCGGACACCCTTGGCCTTGACGGCCTCGTCGCCAGTGCGGCGCTGGGCGGCCTGGCATGGGTGCTGGCGATCACCGTCCTGCGCCACCCCGCCCGCAGCGATCTTGCTGGAATGGCAAGACATCTTGCCGTGCCGCTGCTGTCCCGCATTCCTGCCCTGCGACGCTGGCAAAACGTGGCGAAATCCGCCGACTCGTGATACTCTCCTGACCTGACAATATCCGACGAAGCTCAAGCTTCGCGGGGAGGATGACATGATTGGCGGCGCGCTTGCGCTGACGCTCCTGCTCGCTGACACAGCGGCTGCGGGCGCAGCGCCCTTACCTGCGACACCGGCTGGCGAGACCGGCCAGACCACCGGCGAGCGCGAGCAGACGCTCAAGACCGCTACCGATCGCGACGAGCGCATGACCGTGAGCGTGGCGGTTCAGGGCAAAGGCCCCTATCACTTCCTGATCGATACCGGATCGCAGCAGACCGTCGTCTCGAACGACCTGGCCGGCATGCTTGGCCTCGCGCTTGGTCCCAAGGTCACGGTGCTGGGCATGGCCGGCGCCAGCGATGTCGCGACCGCTCGGGTCGACAGCATCGCCATCGGCGAACGCGCGTTCAACGACCTGACCGTGCCCCTGCTCGAAGCCCGGCACATCGGCGCGGACGGCATCATCGGCACCGACAGTCTGCAAGGCCAGCGCGTCACCCTCGATTTCGAGAACGAGACGATCGCCATCGCGCCGACCAGGCCCTCCGCGCGGGCGGGCGGCTACGAGATCGTTGTCCATGCCCGCAAGCGGCTCGGCCGCCTCATCATGGCCGATGCCAAAGTCGACGGCATCCATGTCGACGTAGTGATCGATACCGGGGCAAGCAGCGCGGTTGGCAATCTGGCGCTGCAACAGGCCATGCGCAAGCAAGTGGCCGGACTGGTGCATCTGGCGGGCGTGACCGGCGACGACATTCCGGCCGAACTGGTGATCGCCCACAAGCTGCAAGTGGAGAAGCTGATCCTCACCAATGTCGCCATCGCCTTTGCAGATTCCCCTGCCTTTCACGAACTGGGCCTGCACAGGCGCCCGGCCCTGTTCCTCGGCATGCGCGAACTCAAGGTCTTCAAGCGGATCGCGATCGATTTCTCGACCCACAAGGTGCTGTTCGACCTGCCTGTGACGGTCGAGGACGCAGGCGAGAAACGGCGCGGCGATCCGAACGATCTCGTCAAGAGGATTGCCTCCAGCGACGCGCACCCTAAATAGCGCGGATGCCGCCAGACACTGCCGTAAACTCTCCCGCTGCCCGCCACGATGGCTGGCGCACGCTGCTGCGCTTCATGCCCTACCTGTGGCCGCGCGAGAATCCGGCGCTGCGCTGGCGGATCGTATGGGCCTGCCTGTTCATCCTGCTGTCCACCGCAACCCAGCTTGCCCTGCCCTACATGATGAAGTGGGCGGTAGACCTCATGGGGGCGACGGGTCCCAGGCTGGTGCAACTGGCGATGCTCACGGTGCTTGGCTACGCGGCCGGGCGACTTATCCAGACCGCATTCGACAACATACGCAATATCGTGTTCGAACGCGTCGGCCAGGACGCGACCCGCGAACTGGCGGAAAGCGTCTTCGGCCAGCTCCACAACCTCTCGCTGCGCTTCCACCTCGCCCGCCGGACCGGCGAAGTGACCAAGACGATCGAGCGCGGCACCAAGAGCATCGACACGATGCTTTACTTCATGCTGTTCAACATCGCGCCGACCGTGCTGCAATTGCTGGTCGTGGCGGTGATCTTCTACGTCAACTTCGGCCCCGGCCTCGTCGTCGCTACCGCCCTGGCCATCGCTGCCTATATCTGGGTGACCCGCACGATCACCGAATGGCGCACCAAGCTGCGCGAGCAGATGAACCGGCTCGACGGGCAGGCCCTGGCCCGCGCGGTGGATTCGCTGCTCAACTACGAGACGGTGAAGTACTTCTCCGCCGAGCATCGCGAGAAGGCGCGTTATGCCCAGGCGACCCGCGCCTATGCCGATGCGGCGGTGAAGAGCGAGAACTCGCTCGGCCTGCTCAACATCGCACAGGGCGTAGTGGTGAACCTGCTGATGGCGGGCGCACTCGGCTACACCGTGTGGGGGTGGTACAAGGGGCAGTATACGGCAGGCCAGCTGGTCTTCGTGCAGACCTACCTGACCCAGCTGTTCCGCCCGCTCGACATGCTGGGCATGGTCTATCGCACCATCCGGCAGGGCCTGATCGACATGGCGGAGATGTTCCGCCTGCTCGACGAACCACAGGAAGTCTCGGACAAGCCCGGCGCCCCCGCGCTGGTGGTTCGACAGCCCTCGGTCGTGTTCGACAACGTGGTGTTCGGCTACGAGCCGGATCGCGGCATTCTGAAGGGCCTCTCGTTCGAAGTGCCCGCCGGGCAGAACTTCGCCATCGTCGGGCCTTCGGGCGCGGGCAAGTCCACGATCGCGCGGCTGCTGTTCCGATTCTACGATCCCCAGCAGGGCCGCATCCTGATCGACGGGCAGGACATCGCCGAAGTGACGCAGGCGTCCTTGCGCGCCGCCATCGGCATCGTGCCGCAGGATTCGGTGCTGTTCAACGACACCATCGGCTACAACATCGCCTATGGCCGTCAGGACGCGGGGCAGGACGAAGTGGAAGCCGCCGCGCGCGGTGCTGCACTGCTGGGGCTGATCGACCGGCTGCCGCAAGGCTACGATACCGAAGTGGGCGAGCGCGGCCTGAAGCTTTCGGGCGGCGAGAAGCAGCGCGTGGCGATTGCCCGCACGCTGGTGAAGAACCCGCCGATCCTGCTGCTGGACGAGGCGACTTCCGCGCTCGACACCCGCACCGAGCAGGACATTCTGGCGACGCTCCACCGCGTGTCGGAAAACCGCACCAGCCTTTCGATCGCCCACCGCCTCTCGACGATTGCCGACGCCGACCGGATTCTGGTGCTGAACGAAGGCCGTCTTGCCGAAAGCGGCACGCATGGCGAACTGCTGCGGATCGACGGCCTCTATGCCGAAATGTGGGCCCGTCAGGCCGCCGAGGCCGAAGCCATGATCGAGGCGGCGGAATAGGCCGTCACTTCACGACATCGGCCTCGTGCCAGACCACGGCCTGCGCCGCCTTCATGCAGTTTTCCGCCGTATCCCACGACAGCGAGGGCGAGCCGTAGAGCCGCCAGCCCTGCGCCAGCGCCTCGGACACGCGCTCGCAGAAGGCGCGGTCGTCCGCTCCAGTGAGCAGGCGGTAGATCGGGCGGTCTTCGGGGGTCTGGTACATCGGCATCTCTCTCGGTTTTCGAAGGTTCAGATGCCTAGCCACTCCAGCGGGGCTGGCAAGCCCCCGGCGGCATAATCAACCTGAAGCACGCGCCGTCTGCGGTGCCCGGCCCCCGCTTTGACCACGACCGCATTCGAGGCGTGGAGGATCGGCGTGCGGTAGAACCAGACATCGCCGACCTCGGCAAGACAGGTGCGGACCGGCAAGCCAGCCACCACCGCATCCACTTCGCTCACGGGAATGCGCCCCAGCAGGTGCGAGCCCAGCGCCACCAGCAAGGGCGCATTGTTCTCGTCCACCGGATCGAGATGAATGCGCACCGTCACCATGCCCTCGATCACCGAAAAGGGCGGTTCGACATGGCGAATGCCCTGCTTGACCGACCAAGGGCCGAAACCGGTAACCTCGGCCTGTTCACGCACGGCGATCGTGCGGTCCTGATGCCAGCCGAGCGCCCAGTCGGTTCGCTCGTTCTTGTCGAACAGCACCGCGCGAACCGGGCGCACATCGCAGCCCCGCACCTTGGCCGCCATCGCGCCAATGGGGCCGTCCGTATCCAGCAGGCGCGCCAGATCGGCATCGCCGGAAATACGCACACCCGCATGGCCGTCCGGCCATTTCGCGAGGACTGCCGCAAGGTCGTTCAGCAGTGCTGTCGCCAGACCCCGATGAAGGCAGGCCCCGTCGCGGCCAATATCCAGCGCAGCCGGATCACCCACCCGGATAACGCTCGAATTCCGGAACCTGCGTCGTGTCCTTCATCCACGAGACCCGCTCGGCCACCTGGATGTGGGCGCCCGGCGGCAGCGCCTCGGGATCGTCAAGCGTGGCGATCTGGATATCGACGATGCCAGGCAGATATTCGGCATTGGTGTACCACAGCCCGGTCCCGCAGCGCGGGCAGAAGTGACGCATGGCTGTGCCGCTGGAATTGAACACCGCCGCATCGCCCTGAATCACTTCGAACTCGGCATGGCTGAACGCGCCCCAGGCCACCACCGGTGCCCCCGCCGACTTGCGGCAATCCGTGCAATGGCAGAACGCGGCGTGGAGCGGCTCACCCTCGACGCGGTAGCGCACGTCGCCGCACTGGCAACCACCTTCTAGCTTCATGACGATTCTCCTTTTCGCCCCCGAATCTGGCCGCTCGAATCTGGCCGCCCGAATCTAGCCGAATAAAAAGAACATTCAAGGAACAAAAAGGGGCGCGAGACCGAAGTCCCGCGCCCCTTTTCAATCCTGCCCGAGGGCTGGAAATCAGAGAATGTACTTCGACAGGTCGGCGTTGCCCGCCAGCCCCGCCAGCTTTTCGCTGACATAAGACTGATCGATCGTCACCGTCTCGCCCTTGCGGTCCTCGGCTTCGAAGCTGAGTTCCTCCAGCAACTTTTCCATCACCGTCTGCAAGCGGCGGGCGCCGATGTTCTCGACGCTTTCGTTCACTTGCGCGGCGATCTTGGCGATCTCGGTCACGGCCTCGGCGGTGACGTCCACCGTGACTTCCTCGGTCGCCAGCAGCGCCTTGTACTGCGCCACCAGATTGGCGCGCGTCTCGGAGAGGATGCGCACGAAGTCTTCCTCGGTCAGCGCCTTGAGTTCGACGCGGATCGGCAGGCGGCCCTGCAGTTCGGGCAGCATGTCCGAAGGCTTGGCCACGTGGAACGCGCCGCTGGCGATGAAGAGCACATGGTCAGTCTTCATCGGGCCGTACTTGGTGGCAACCGTGGTACCCTCGATCAGCGGCAGCAGGTCCCGCTGCACGCCTTCGCGGCTGACCGAACCGCCACGCACGTCCGAAACCGCGATCTTGTCGATCTCGTCCAGGAAGACGATGCCGTTGGTTTCGGCATTGGCCAGCGCGGTGCGGGCGACGTCGTCCTGATCCATGCGCTTTTCCGACTCCTCGTCGACCAGCTTGTCCCAGGCGTCGGGCACTTTCATCTTGCGGCGCGTCAGCTTCGGTCCGCCGAACTTGCCCATGATGTCCGAGAGGTTGATCATGCCGACCGAACCGCCCATGCCGGGGATCTCCATCGGCGCCGAGGGGGTATCCTCGACCTCGATCTCGACTTCGGTCTCGTTCATGGCGTTTTCGGTGATGCGCTGGTGGAACGAGGCGCGGGTTGCCTCCGAAGCCCCGTCGCCGACCAGCGCGTTGAGCAGACGCTCCATCGCCGCCTTGCTGGCTGCCTCGCGCACCGATTCGCGGCGACGGTCCTTTTCGAGACGGATCGCCTCTTCCACCAGGTCGCGCGCGATCTGTTCGACGTCGCGGCCGACGTAGCCGACTTCGGTGAACTTGGTGGCTTCCACCTTCACGAAAGGCGCATCGGCCAGCTTGGCGAGGCGGCGGCTGATCTCGGTCTTGCCGCAGCCCGTGGGCCCGATCATCAGGATGTTCTTCGGCGTCACCTCGTCACGCAAGTCGAGCGAAAGCTTCTGACGGCGCCAGCGGTTGCGCAGGGCAACGGCGACGGCCTTCTTGGCTTCGGTCTGCCCGATGATATGCTCGTCGAGCGCGCGGACGATGGCCTTGGGGGTCAGGGTGTCTTTCATGATGTCCTGCAAATTCAGATGGTCTCGACCGTGACGCGGTCGTTGGTGAAGACGCAGATGTCGGCGGCGACGGCCATGGCGCGCCGGGCGATCCGCTCGGCATCCTCCTCGTACTCGTCAAGCGCGCGGCCGGCGGCCAGCGCATAGTTGCCGCCCGAACCGATCGCGGTGATGCCACCTTCGGGTTCCAGCACGTCGCCATTGCCGGTGAGCACCAGCAGCGTCTCGGCATCGGCGACGATCATCAGCGCTTCCAGATTGCGCAGGTACTTGTCGGTCCGCCAGTCCTTGGCGAGTTCGACCGCTGCGCGCATCAGTTGGCCGCGGTGCTGCTCAAGCTTGCGCTCGAGGCGTTCGAACAAGGTGAAGGCATCGGCGGTGGCGCCGGCGAAGCCCGCGATCACCTTGCCGTCACCGATCCGGCGCACCTTGCGCGCGTTGGGCTTCATGACGGTATTGCCCATGGAAACCTGGCCGTCGCCGGCGATGACGGTCTTGCCGCCCTTCTTGACACCGATGATGGTGGTTCCGTGCCACTGGATCAGGCCGTGGCTCGCCCCGCTATTGTCCATGCTGCGGATATATGGCGGCAGACGGCGGGTTCAAGCGCTGGCCGCCGCGAAGTGATTGCACGAAACGAAAATGCCCGCGCAGACCAGGAGGCTTGCGCGGGCATTTCGAAAGCGTGATCGCCTGGATCAGCTGCCGTTCGGACCGGGGCCGGTCGGTTGCGTGCCGGTCCCCATGCCGGCAGCGCCGACCTGGCCGATGTTGCCGAACAGATCCTCGAGCAGACCGCGATGACGGCCCAGCGTCGGCGTCGTATCGCCTTCGGGGCGGATGCGCGCGACATCGTCGATGCCCTTCTTGTCCACCGCAACGACATTGCCCGCCGGATCGAAGCGCACGCGCAGGATCGTCTGTTCCGCGGTGCGCGGACGACCGAACGGCGGCGTCTTCACGGTCTGCGACACGTAGTAGTAGTCCTTCTCGCCAAACTGGCTGACGAAAGTCGGACGGCCGAGGGTCTTTTCCACCGACTGGCGATTGTCGACACCGGGCGAGACCGAATCGACCAGCGTCTGGTCGACCAGGTAACCGCGATGATCGCGGATCGAGGTGCAGCCCCCCGTCAGTGCAGCCAGCGCCAGAACGACGCCAGCGGTCTTCACCCTGAGACCAGAGCCGTGACCAGAACCGCGCATTTTCCCACTCCAATTCACGGGGCTGGTCCGCTCCGGGCATTGCCTGCCGGCGCGAGAGCCATATATCGACCCGAAACAACGGTACCGAGCCTTAGGGCCCAGCGGCTTGTCGCGCAATGGGCGTTGGGGCAGGTTGCTTGAATTGCCCCTGAACAAGAAGCCCCGCCACACGTTCCGCCAAGAGTACCGTCGGCGCGCGGCGAGAGGAAAGGCCCGAAACCACGTGAACCTGCTCAGCCGCCTGATCGGCAGAAACCCGGACAGCACCCAGGCCCGCCGCGAGGCCGTGCGCCCACTATGGCGCCGCGTGGTCGAGATCGCCCGCGAGAAACCGTGGTATGCCGAACACGGCATAGCCGATACCGTCGCCGGGCGATTCGACACGATCACGCTGGTAATGGCCCTGGTGGTGCTGCGCATGGAACGTAGCAAGGACCTGATCGACCCCGCCGCGCGGCTGACCGAGCTGTTCGTCACCGACATGGACGGCCAGTTGCGCCAGTCCGGCATCGGCGACCTTGTCGTCGGCAAGCACATGGGCAAGCTGGTAAGCGCGCTCGGCGGCCGCATCGGCGCGCTCAGGGACGCATTTGCGCAGATCGAGGCCGCGCAGGTCGACGCCCCACTGGCCGCCGCGCTGGAACGCAACATGACACTGAGGGAAGGCGCCGAGGCAGCCATGCTGGTCACGCCGGTCAAGGCACTCGCCGCCGCCCTCGAAACCACTTCGAACGAGGCCCTTCTGGCCGCAAGGATAGACCGATGAGCGAACTGCCCCCCTCTCCCGATTCCGCCCCCGATGCGGCCCCCGAGTTCTCGCGCCGCCTCGACATCCGGCAGGTCGAGAGCAAGCCGGGCCACTTCGAGGCCAATGCTTCTGAACGCGCCGCACTGGCCACGCGCTTCGGCCTTGTCCGGATAGACAGCCTCTCGGCCGATCTCGCCCTCACCCGCAGCGACCGCCAGGTCGAGGCACGCGGCACGCTGAAGGCCGCCTTCATCCAGTCCTGCGCGATTTCGGCGGAGGACCTGCCGGTCAGCGTGGAGGAACCGGTGTTCTTCCGCTTCGTGCCCGAAACCGACGACCACACCCCCGACGAGGAAGTCGAACTGACCGCCGACGACCTCGACGAGATCGAGTACACCGGTACTCACATCGACATCGGCGAAGCCGTGGCGCAGAGCCTCGCGCTCGCCATCGACCCGTTCCTCACCGGACCCAATGCCGACGCCGCCAGGCTGGCCGCCGGGATCGGCACACCCGAGGACAACGGCGCCTTCGCCGCCCTCAAGGACCTGAAGCTCGGCAAGTAGCCTGACCCGCTCAAACGCACAGCGCCCGGAGACAGGGACCTGTCTCCGGGCGCTGCAACGATGCAGGTTCCTGCCATAGACCGGACCCGCAAGGGCCCGGAACGAGGTCAGTCAACCATGCCGGCAACCAGAAGCCGAAGCTCGCGAAGGGGCAGCAAACCATTGGCGGCGCCGATCCCCTGCCGGCTCGCATGCGGCTGCTGGCGGTTGTCGTTCTTGTGGAAGGGGCGTTCAAACGCGCCCGTAATATTCTTGATCATGTAGTCCTGTTATCGCGGCTCCTGGCCGCATCTTTCTATCTTCTGAAATTGCTGCGCTGCTTGCTTGGCGCCGCCTGCCCCGGGGAGCGTTCGCGGAAGACGATCCGCCCCTTGCTGAGGTCATACGGCGTCATTTCGACGTGGACGCGGTCGCCCGCGACCGTGCGGATCCGGAACTTGCGCATCTTTCCTGCCGTATAGGCAATGATGCGATGCTCGTTATCGAGCAGGACGGCAAACCGTCCGTCCGGAAGCACTTCCTCAATGAAGCCTTCCATCGTCAGCAGTTCTTCTTTCGCCACGGCGCTCAACCCTCAAATGCATTGCCAGACACCGGACACACGAACGCGTGTCCGGAAACGATTGCCAGGAAGCTGAAGAGGATATCGAGCTTGCAGCCGGGTCAGGAACACGTAGGTTCAAAAGCACCGATGCTGAAAATCATCTCGCCATTAAGCGACGTAGCTTTGCCGATATAGAGGAATGAAACGCAAATTTCAAGGCCGCCCCGTCCTGGCGGCCCATTCAACACACATCATGCGTGAAATGTCATTTCAGCACCAGCGAATGTGCCTCCTGCGACCGCCAGTTCAATGCGGTCGCAGGAAAAGCCTGCAGGCGGAGCGCACGTCGCCCGAAAATCAGGTCACGTCCATCGCGTAACCGGCCGCACGGACGGTGCGGATCGGGTCGACATCGCCGTCGCGGTTGATCGCCTTGCGCAGACGGCGGATATGGACGTCGACGGTGCGCTCGTCGATGTCCGAATCCATGCCCCAGACCCCGTCGAGGATCTGCTGGCGCGAAACGACGCGGTTCGGACGCTCCATGAAATAGCGCAGCAGGCGAAACTCGGTGGGGCCGAGATGCAGCGCCTCGCCGCCGCGGCGCACGCGGTGGCTGGTGACGTCCAGCTCGATGTCGCCCCACTGGAGAACATTGCCGGCCAGTGACGGACGCGCCCGGCGCAGCAGCGCCTCGACCCGGACCATCAGTTCGCGCGGGCTGAACGGCTTGGTGACATAGTCGTCCGCACCGGTCTTGAAGCCGCGGATCATGTCCTCCTCCTCGCCGCGGGCGGTGAGCATGAGAATCGGGATCTGCGCGGTTTCCTTGTCCTTGCGCAGCTGGCGGCAGACCTCGATGCCGGGCACATGCTCGATCATCCAGTCGAGGATGATGGCATCCGGCACCTGTTCCTGCACCATCAGCAGCGCCTCTTCGCCGTCGCCGGTGCTGCGCACCTGATAGCCTTCGGCGCTGAGGTTCCAGGTCAGCAGTTCACAGAGCGCACGGTCGTCCTCGACGACCAGGACCGACGGATTCACGGCAGGTTCCTCGTGTCGTTGGTCATGCTGTCACGCTCGGCGTGATAGTCGCCGGTGGCGGCGTAGTAGACCATCTCGGCCACGTTGGTGGCATGATCGCCGATGCGTTCGAGGTTGCGGGCGATGAAGAGCAACTGCGCGGCGCTGGTGATCGTTGCCGGGTTCTCCATCATGTGGGTCAGCAACGAACGGAACAGCGTGTTGTAGAACTGGTCCAGCTTCTCGTCGCGGCGGATCACTTCCTGCGCCAGCGCGGCATCGCGCGAACCATAGGCGTTGAGCACGTCGCGGACCATGCCCTCGGCGATCTCGGCCATCATCGGCACGAGTTCGAGCGGCTCGATCTTGCCCCGGTTCTCCATCGCGTTGACACGCTTGGCGATGTTCTTGGCATAGTCGCCGATACGCTCGATCACGCCGGAGATCTTGAGCGCGGCGATGACGTCGCGCAGGTCGTCGGCCATCGGCGCACGCAGCGCGATGGTGCGAACCGCCAGGCGGTCCACTTCGGCTTCCAGCGCATCGAGGCGGGCGTCGGCGGCAACGACCTGTGCGGCGAGATCCTCGTCATGCTGGGTCAGCGCGATGATGGCGTCGCGGATCGCGACTTCGGCGAGGCCGCCCATCTCGGCGACGAGGCCGCGCAGCTGGCCGATCTCGCTGTCGAAGGCCTTTACGGTGTGATCAACCATGGCTCTTGTCCTGTTTTCCCTGTCTTCGCCGTCAGCCGTAGCGACCGGTGATGTAGTCCTTGGTCTTCTCCTCGCGCGGGGTCGTGAAGATCTGGCTGGTATCGCCATATTCCACGAGATTGCCGAGGTGGAAGAATGCCGTGCGCTGCGACACGCGCGCGGCCTGCTGCATCGAGTGGGTGACGATGACGATGGCGTAGGTGTCCTTCAACTCGTCGATCAGTTCCTCGATGCGCGCCGTGGCGATCGGGTCGAGCGCGGAGCACGGCTCGTCCATCAGGATGACCTCGGGGCTGACGGCAATGGCGCGGGCGATGCACAGGCGCTGCTGCTGGCCGCCCGACAGCGCGGTGCCGGGCTCGTTCAGGCGGTCCTTCACTTCATCCCACAGGCCCGCCTTGGTCAGCGCGCTCTCGATGATCCCGTCCATGTCCGCCTTCGACGGCGCCAGGCCGTGGATACGCGGACCATAGGCGATGTTCTCGTAGATCGACTTGGGGAACGGGTTCGGCTTCTGGAACACCATGCCGACGCGGGCGCGCAGGGCCACCGGGTCCATGTCGGGCGCGTAGATGTTCTCGCCGTCGAGCAGGATCTCGCCGGTGACGCGGGCGTCGGCAATCGTGTCGTTCATGCGGTTGAGCGACCGCAGGAAGGTCGACTTGCCGCAGCCCGACGGACCGATGAAAGCCGTCACGACCCCGTTGTCGATGTCGATCGACACGTTGTTGATGGCCTTCTTCGCGCCGTAGTAGACGTCGACGTTGCGTGCGGTGAGCTTGGTCTGCTGCATTGTCTCGACTTTCATGTCCTTACCAGCGGACCTCGAATTTGTTGCGAAGGTAGATGGCGAGGCCGTTCATCGCCAGCAGGAAGACCAGCAGGACAATGATGGCGGCCGACGTGTTCTGCACGAAACCGCTGTCGATTTCGTCGGACCACAGGAAGATCTGCATCGGCAGCACGCTGGAAGGATCGGTGATCCCGCCCGGCGGGGTGACGACAAAGGCACGCATGCCGATCATCAGCAGCGGCGCGGTTTCACCCAGCGCGCGGGCCATGCCGATGATGGTGCCGGTGAGGATGCCCGGCAGCGCGAGCGGCAGGACGTGGTGGAACACCGTCTGCATCTTGCTGGCGCCGATCGCCAGCGCCGCGTCGCGGATCGAGGGCGGCACCGCCTTGATCGCGTTGCGGCCGGAGATGACGATGACCGGCATCGTCATCAGCGCCAGCGTCAACCCGCCGACCAGCGGCGACGAACGCGGCATGCCCAGCGTGTTGATGAACACCGCAAGGCCCAGCAGGCCGAAGATGATCGAGGGCACCGCGGCCAGGTTGTTGATCGAGACTTCGACCCATTCGATCCAGCGCGCCTTGGGAGCGAACTCCTCCAGGTAGATCGCCGCCAGCACGCCCATCGGGAACGAGAGCAGCAGGGTGACGAGCATCGTCAGCAGCGAGCCCTTGGTCGCCCCCCAGACGCCGGCGACGTCGGGATCGGTCGAGTCCGAGCCGGTCAGGAACGACCAGTCGAGCCCCGAAAGACCGTTCTTGAGCATGATCACCAGCAGCAGCGCCAGGAAGGCGAGGCTGAGGACGATCGCGCCGAACCCGATCAGCTTGAAGCGGCGCTCGGCGGCGTTGCGGCGCGCGATGCGCCGCGCGGCTTCCGGCGTTTGCCAGCGCGCATTGCCCTGGGCGGCGCCACTGAGACGTGCGTTACTCATAAGCTTCCCGGAAACGCTTCACCACACGGAGCGCGATGATGTTGAGAACGAGGGTGACGATGAACAGCACCAGGCCCAGCGCAAAGGCGGAGAGCGTCTTGGGGCTGTTGAACTCCTGGTCGCCGGTCAGCATCTGGACGATCTGGTAGGTGACCGTGGTCATCGAGGCGAAGGGGTTCGCCGAAAGGTTGGCGGCAGCGCCCGCGGCCATGACCACGATCATGGTCTCGCCGATGGCGCGGCTGATCGCCAGCATCACGCCCGCGACGATGCCGGGCAGCGCGGCGGGCAGCAGCACTTTCTTGATCGTCTCCGACTTGGTGGCGCCCAGCGCCAGCGAACCGTCGCTCATCGCACGGGGCACGGCGGCCAGCGCGTCGTCGGCCATCGACGAGACGAAGGGAATGATCATCACGCCCATCACCACACCGGCCGCAAGCGCGCTTTCGGTGGAGGGATTGGCCATGCCGAGCGAGGCGGCAAAATCGCGGAAGATCGGCGCCACGGTCAGCGCGGCGAAGTAGCCGTAGACCACGGTGGGAATCCCTGCGAGGATTTCCAGCACCGGCTTCAGCCACTTGCGGATGGTCGGCGTGGCGTACTGCGTCAGGTAGACCGCGCTCATCAGGCCGAGCGGGATCGCCACGACCATGGCGATGATCGCACCGATGTAAATCGTGCCCCAGAACAGCGGCACCGCGCCGAAGCTCTCGCCGAGGTTGTCACCGCGCGCCGAGCCCGGTGACCAGTGAGTGCCGAGCAGGAAGTCGATCGGCGAGACGTCCTTGAAGAACATGCCCGCCTCGAACACCAGCGAGGCAACGATGCCGAAGGTGGTCAGGATCGCCATCAGCGAGGCGAGCAGCAGCACCCCCATCACCGCCCGTTCGACGCGGGTGCGGGCCGGATAGTTGGCGCGCACCTTGGTGAAGGCCCAGCCGCCGCCGGCCAGCGCCACGATCACCACCAGCAGCGCGCCGATCAGGCCGAAGCGCTCGTGCGCGGCGCGCACCGGCTCGGCCAGGGACTGCGCCAGGGGATTGAACGCAGCCTGGTCCGGGTTCTGGGCGATGGCCTTGGCTTCCGAGAGCACCGCTGCGCGGCTCATCTCGTCGGCCGGAAGCTGCGCGGCGGCCGGATCGGCCATGACCGCGCCATCGACGAGGCCAGGCATGATCGCGGACCATGCGCCCCAGGCGAGCAGTGCCGGGATCACGATCCACAGCACCACATGCCAGCCATGGTAGCCCGGCATCGAGTGAAGCGAGCCGCGCCCCGTGTGGAGCAGCCGGGCCCGGCCCCGTGCGGCAAACCAGCCGACGAGGCCGAGGCCGAGAACGGCCAGGAGAACTCCCGTGAGTATCATGAGGCCGTTCCGGCGCCTTTCGGTCTAGACGAGATTACTTGAGGTCGGCGGGGTTGAGCGGGGTCATCTTGGCGATGATGTCCGCGCTCTTGGCACGCACCGCGTCGGGCGAGATCACCATGCCCTTGGCCTTGAGGTAGCCATCCGGCCCCCACGACTTGGCCCACTCGTTCACGTAGGCCTGCAGGCCCTTGATCGGCGCGAGGTGCTGCTTCTTCACGTAGATGTAGAGCGGGCGCGCACCGGGGTACGAGAAGTCCGAGATCGAGGCATAGGTCGGCACCACGTCGGACATCGGGATGCCCTTGATGGTCTTGGCGTTCTCTTCGAGGAACGAGAAGCCGAAGATGCCGATGGCCTTGGGGTTCTGCGAGATCTTCTGGACGATCAGGTTGTCGTTCTCGCCAGCGTCGACGTAAGGACCGTCCTCGCGGATGTCGTGGCAGATCGCCTCGTACTTGTCCTTGTCGGTGTCCTTGAGCGCCTTGGTCGCGGCGTCGGTCTTGCAGCCGGCCTCGAGGATCAGTTCCTTCAGCGCGTCACGCGTGCCCGAGGTCGACGGCGGGCCGTAGACAAGGATCGGCTCGGCCGGGAGCGACGGGTTGACGTCCTTCCAGGTCTTGGCGGTGTTGGGCTTGCCGAACGGGTTGGCGGCCAGCGCCTTGTAGATGTCGGTGGGCGTCAGCTTCATGCCGGGGCCGTTCTGGGCTTCGGCGAAGGCGATGCCGTCGATGCCGACCTGGATCTCGACGATCTCGGTCACGCCGTTCTTCTGGCATTCCTCGTACTCGGACTTCTTCATCCGGCGCGAGGCGTCTTCGATATCCGGGTGCTGGGCGCCGACACCGGCGCAGAACAGCTTCATGCCCGCGCCCGTGCCGGTCGATTCGATCACCGGCGACTTGCCGCCGGCCTTGGCGACTTCCTCGGCCACGGCGGTGGCGAAGGGATAGACGGTCGAGGAACCGACGGCGCGCACGAAGTCGCGCGAACCGGCTGAGGAGCCGCCCGAGCCGCCGCAACCGGCAAGTGCCACGCTGGAGGCAGCGACGATAAGGAAGGTCTTGGTGGAACGCATGATGTCACCCCTTGGGCTTCAAGTGTGAGTTGCCCCTATTGGCCTACAATGACACTTCCATGACAAAGAAGTGACATTGTTCGCCAATCGGCGCAATTGCTGGTTTTTCGGAGGATTAGGCGCATCAAGACGCGCGTTTTCGGGCCCGGCGCAGAGCAGGCTGCGCCGGGTGGAATTCAGGCAAGTACGCAAGAGGAAGCGGACCTTGCGGCCCGCCCCCTTCGCGGGTCATCTCGTCAGAAGTCGAACTGGGCGCGCATGCCCATCGAATCGACGCCGTAAGTGCCGTCGGTGCCATTGACCAGCACCGGCGAATCCTTCACCCAGACATGGCCGTAGTTGAGGATGAAACGCACATAGTCGGTCGGCATCCAGATCGCGGAAATGCCAGCGGTCTGCTCACGTCCACCGACGATCCCGGCGTCGTTGAGGTTCAGCCAGTCATAGCGGACATTGAGCTGGACCGCGCCGAGGCCGCCCTTGTCGAAGCCGTCATGCGGACGGATACGTTCGAACACGCCATTCTTGTAGGCGGTCTCGTCATGGGTGAGCATATAGCCAACTTCGGCATAACCGCCGTTGAAGGTAGGGTCGGCAAAGCCGGTGCGCCGCACCTTCTGCCAGTAGCTTTCGCCCGAGGCATGGAAACGCCCCTTGATCCACGCTGCCTCGAGCCCGAGCCCGAGTTCGTTGGTCGCCCCGGTGACGCCCCCGCTGAGCAGCCGCAAGTCGGTGGTGTGGACGAAGGGACGGCTCTGGTAGGTCACCGTGGTGATCGAATCGTTGAGCGTGCGCCAGTGGACCGATCCGCCCAGGTGCAGCGTGCCGCCCGCCAGCCTGGGCATGTAGACGGCGCGGCCGTCCACGCTCCACGACTTGTCGTAGTCGCTGTTGAGCGAATTGGGATCGTCGCTGAACACACCGCCCTGCAGCACCACGTCCTTGCCCAGGTACTGGGCATTGAGGCCGACGCGGCGCTCGAAGCCGAAGGCGCTGGTGAAGGCGGCACGCTCCATGAAGCTGGTGAACAGGTCCGAGGTCTGGTCCTCGAGGCCGGTGTTCGGCTTCTGGTTGCCCAGCGCCAGGGTAATCTTCGGATTGACCCGGTAGGTCAGGTACATGTCATTGATGGCGACACTCGAATTGGCAAGGTCGACCTCGAAACGATAACCGAACCCGCCCGGCATGGTGCCGTCGAAACCGAGGTAGGCACGGCGCAGTTCGGTGCTGACGCCGAGGTGATTGCTCGAGCTCTCGTTGAGGCCCGAGGGCCCGTCGACACCGCCCGCATCGATCTGGAGACGGCCCCGCGGCTTGAAACTCCAGCCGTTGTCGCCCTTGAATTCCGGCGCGCCCTTCCAGGCGACCTGTACCGGCGGCGCCTTGGCGGCCTGCTGGGTGACGGTTTCCTTGGCGGCAGCGGCAACGCTGGCCGATTGCGCGGCGCTCTGGGCGGCGCTGGCGGCGGCGCTGGCGGCGGCGGAAGTCGCGGCATCGGCGCGGGCATTGGCGTTCGCCAACTGGCCTTCGAGCGAATCGATGCGGCTGGCCATCGCCTTCATCTGCGCGCGCATCGCTTCCAGTTCCTGGCGAATCGCAGCCGAATCCGATGACGAAGACGATGCCGCCTCAGCCGGATTCGCCCAGCCCGCAGCAATGGCAAGTGCCGGCACGGACAGCGCCAGCGTTAAAATTGCCTTTGGTTTCCTCACCTTGCTCGACCTTTCATGAAACTTTGATGGCATCGACACGACGCCAGTATGACTGGCGTGTTTCAATTCCATGACAATTTATAGCGCGGGCGCCGGAAAGCGCGGTTTCCTGCGGATTTTGCTATGAAAGTTTATGGCCCGTTTACGACTACTCCGTGACAAAGCATGTCGACGCACCCGGCGGTCACAATTGTCACTCAACCGTCATTCTAGAGCCATAGTCGGCCGGTCGGCGCCCACTCACGGGCCCATTTTTGCGATAATCCGCCCAGCGACCCGGAAGCCGACGCCCGATGCCCTCTAGAATGGCGAACATGCCCCACCCGTCTTTTGCACCCGCGCTGGCGACCCTGCTTGCCCCGCCGCTCACCGTGATGTCCGCACTCGCGCCCATCCAGGCACAGGCACAGGCGATCTCCCCCGCGGAAGCCGCCAGTCTGCAGGCGCAAGTCGCCGCGCTCAAGGCGCAAGTCGAATCGATGGAGGCCCGCCTCGCCGCCGCCGGCCTTGCCCCCACTGGCGCCCCCCCCTCTGGCGTCGCCCCTGCCGGCGTCGCTCCCGCCAGCAGCGCGCCCGCGCGTGACGCGTCCCCCGCCGCCACGCACCCCGCCGTTGCCGCCACCACACCCGCAGCCGCCCCGGCCGATCCCCGCCCCGGCGCCGCGATCGGCTGGAAAGGCAGCCCGCAGATCACCGAGGGTGACCGCGCCTTCAAGGTCAAGGGCCGCATCCAGGCCGATGCCAACTACGTCCGTGCGCCCGGCTCGCTGGGTGACGAAGGCCTTGGCTTCTCGAACGAGATGCGCCGTATCCGGCTGGGCGCCGAAGGCGCGATCGGCGGCGGCTTCGGGTACAAGCTGGAACTCGAACTCTCCGACAATGCCGTCGATCTTGTCGATACTTATGTCAGCTACAAACACGGGCCGTGGAACGTGAAACTGGGCAACCAGAACCCGTTCCAATCGCTCGACGAGCTGACCGGCGACACCAGCGGCAGCGTGATGGAGCGCGCCGCCTTCACCGACGCCTTCAATTTCGAACGCCGCCTCGGCGCCTCGGTGCAATACCAGCGCGGCGCCCTGCTCGCGCAGGCAGGCCTGTTCAGCGACGACATCGGCGCGCTCGCCAACGATGCGGACGGGGAGACCGGGGGCGACGAGAACAACAGCCACGGCGTCGATGCGCGGCTGGTCTATGCGCCCAGGCTGGGCAAGACCCAGCTGCACCTGGGCGGCTCCGTCCACTGGCGCGATCTGGGGCGGCTGTCGCAAGGGGATACCCGCTATCGCCAGCGCCCGTTCGTCCACTCGACCAACACGCGCCTGATCGGCACCCCGGCGATGCAGGTCGCGAGCGAGTTCAACTGGGGCTTGGAAACGGCCGTGATCCGGGGCCGCTGGCATGCCGCCGCCGAATACAACACCCTCACCGCCGATCGCCTGGACGCGCCCTCGGTCCGCTTCCAGGGCGCGTACGGCGAACTGGGCGTGTTCCTGACGCCGGGCGACAGCCGGGGCTACAAGGAAGGCATCTTCACCAACAAGGCCCCGGCGCGTCCGCTCGGCAGTGGCGGTTTCGGCTCGCTCCAGCTCACCGCGCGCTACGACTGGCTCGACCTCGACGACCGCGACATTCGCGGCGGCAGCCAGCAGGCCTATATTGCCGCGCTGGTCTGGACCCCGGTGGAATACTTGCGCTTCAATCTCAACTACGCGCGGCTCGCCTACAAGGGCGCGAAGGCCCTGCCCTCCGGCCGGACCGACTACGGCGCGAACGTCATCGGCACGCGCTTCGAGCTCGACTTCTAGGATTTGCGAAGGGAGGCCGCGGATAACCGCGGCCTCCCTTCAGACAGATCACCCGTGGGCGCCGAACTCGTTCGCCAGCGCCGTGGTGATGCGCAAGGACAGCGCATAGCACCGCGCAATCGGATCGATGAATTCACGGTGGATCTGCGCATAGCCGGTCGCACTCGAATCCGGGTAGTCGCTGGGCTTGTCCACGGTGAAGTCGTCGATCGAGGGGAAGCTCGTCGGGAAGGCGCGGCGCAACTGGGCGAGGCCGTCCTCGACACGCAAGGTGAAGAACATCTCCAGCACGTCGTCGCGGCTGATGTCGTTCGCGCGGCTGAACTGCGGGACCATGACGGCGCGCAGGAACATGTGCTTGAACAAGGCGATACGCAGCGACTGCAGCACGCCGAGGCTGCGACGGGTATGCTCGCGGTCCGGCAGCGGGGTTTCGTCCGGCAAGAGGTCGAGCAGGAAGTGCAGCTTCATCGCATCGACCCGCAGGCGCGAGGCGAGGCGGCGATAGACCCCGGTGCGGTCGTCCTTGGTCAGGTATTCCGCCAGCTTGAGACAGGCCCCGGCAATGTGCTTTTCATCGCCGCGATAGGGGCGGCTGGCCCAGTAGGCCGAGTTGAACAGCTCGCCATAAGCCGCCACCGTCTTGATCGAGGCCAGGGCATTGGCGCTGCGGGCAAGGCGCATGAGCTGCTGCCCGCGCTCGCTCTCGCGCAGCAAGGCGGCCACTTCCTCGCGGTTGCCGTCCGACGCGGTGCCGATCCCGGCGATCACGTTCACCGGATAGCCTAGCTGCTGGAGGATCGCGTTGTGCGGGATCGCGCGGATCTGCCTGAGGCTCATCGAGCGGTCGGAGGCAAGGTCCGACTGACGGCGCGACTTGCGACTGCCGGTGTCGTTGAGCAGGCCGAGGCCGAATGCGGTGATCGCGCGGCTGTAGGTGGCCGATTCCAGATGCTCGTGCTGCACGCCGCGGATCGCGCGGTAGAAATCGAGGCTGAGGTCGGTGCGGCGATAGAACAAGTCGGTCGGGGCATCGGCGTCGGCGCCCCAAAGCGGCATTTCGGCCATGCGGGTAAGCGTGGCGAGCGCCAGTTCGTCCGATCCGAACCAGAGGTAGCCGTCACCGCCCTGGAACGAGACTTCCGGCTCCAGCCGGATGCCCGCGCGCAGGAAGCGGCGGCGCGCCCAGGGGCTCATCGGCCACTGGAAGCGATCCTCGATGCTGGACGGATGCGCACCGCGCCCCATCGATTCGCCGTGGGTGTTGAAGATCAGCGCCGAAACGTCGGTCAGGCCATTGGCGACCATCGCTTCGGAGAGGCGGCCTTGCAGACGCTCGATGGCGAGTGCGGCGGGAACCTGCCCGACAAAACGCCCCGCATCCGAAAAGCCGGTCTGGATCGAGACGCGGCCGCGCTTGTGGGCATAGTCACGGTAGGCAGGCTCGGCCAGGACCGCATCGAGGAAGCGTCCACCATGCTCAAGCGCCGACTCGGTCTCGAACAGCGGCGAGACGTCGACCTTGTCGTCGATCCCGAACATCCGCGCAAAATAGAGCGCCGCGAGGATCGTGGTCGGCTCCTCGCACTCGGCCACCAGCATGCGGATCGGCGCATCGGCGTCGATATGGCCGAGGATCTGCGCCATTGCCAGGAACTGGCGCACGGCGGTCGAGTTCTCGATGGCCAGCGCGGCGAAGTTGGACTTCAGCGGCGTGACTTCGGCCAGCAGCTCGCGCATGCGCACCAGCGCGGCCTGGCTGGCGAGGTTCAGCCGGCCTTCGGGGTCGATGCGCAGGCGGATCGCGTTCTGGAGCTGCGAGGCATTCACGCGGAAGTGGATCCAGCCCATGCCAAGGCCGTCCGCACGCATGGCGGCCGCGGCCACGAGGAGCGTGCGCGCCTGGTCCTGATCGGCGTGGCGCGCCTCGGATTCGAGGTCGCTGATGATCGCATCGAGGCTGACCAGCTTGTCGGCATGGTCAGCGGTCAGCGCATTGGCGGCAGCGGAGAGCGCCTCGGGCGCGGAAAGGTCGGCGGCAAAGCGCGCGGCCATATCGGCGGCATGCGCGGCAGCGCGGGCCAGCCTGGCCGAGATGTCCGGCGCGGCCTGGGCCAGCGTTTCGGCATAGCTCGCAAGCCGCTGGGCCTTTTCCTCCAGACGGTAGCGGATCGAGGTGGACCAGCCGATGTCGGTGCGGCCGTCCATGTCGTAGCCGACCCACGATGCGAAGCGCACCGGCATCGGGTTCAGGCCCTTCCAGCGCTTGGGCCAGCGGGCGGCGGCGATGTCGAACAGGCGCTCGTTGATGCGGTCGCGGGCCTTCTGGCCGCGCGCGATGGCATCCATCGCCTTGCCATGCTCGTAATCGAGCGTGATCGTGTCGCGATCGGGCGAGGCGACGCAGACGGCGGCTTCGCTATGGTCGCCGGTGGAGGCGGCGCGGGCGACGGCTTCGGTCTGGGCGGTGGAGAGCAGGAAAGTCGGGTGCCCGGTGAACACCACATGGGCGGCGGGGCGCTGCCAGCGCACGGCGAAGGCGGTGAAATCATCCCCCGTTCCCGTGGCGCTCGCCGCCGCATCGAGACGGGCCGCATTTTCGGCGGGCGCGATCGGCGCCAGCATGCGGTCCAGCCGCGCGGCGCGGGTGCGCAGCCCCTCGCACTCCATCTCGGCGACGAGGGCCTCGATCTGGTCGAGGCCCATTTCGCCGTTTTCCAGCTGGCGCGACAGTTCGAGCCCCAGCTGGAAAACCGGATTGTAGAGCGGCGTCTGGGCGGTCAGGACATGGAGTTCCTGAAGGCGGCGGTCGAGATCGTCGACCGTGGTCAGCGCCGCCGGGCTCAACGTGCGAGCCCTGCCGCAGCGCGGGCCGCCGCCTCGATCCTGGCGACGTCCGGCTTGCCCTTGGGCACCATCCAGCTGCCGCCGACGCAGAGCACCGCGTCCAGCGCCAGCCATTCGGGCGCGTTCTCCGGCGTGACGCCGCCGGTCGGGCAGAACTTCGCCTTGTAGAGCGGTGCCGAGATCGCCTTCAGCGCCGGAGGTCCGCCCGCCGCCATGGCCGGGAAGAACTTCAGGCGGTCGAACCCGCATTCCAGCGCAAACATCACGTCGCTGGCATTGGCGGTGCCGGGCAGGAACGGGATCTTCGTCTTGTAGGCGGCTTCGGCCAGCATCGGGGTGAGGCCGGGCGAGACGATGAATTCGGCGCCTGCATCGATCGAGCGCTTCAGGTCATCGGGCGAAAGCACGGTGCCCGCGCCGACCACGGCGCCGGGAACCTGCTTCATCACCTTGATCGCCTCGATCGCGCATTCGGTGCGCAGCGTCACTTCGAGGGCGGGCAGGCCGCCTGCGACCAGCGCTTCGGCGATCGGCAGGGCGTGTTCGATATCCTCGATCACCAGCACCGGGATCACCGGGGCCAGACGCATGACCTTTTCGACGGCTTCGGACGGGCTGCTCATTGATGGTGCTCCCTGACATAGGCGGCAGCCGCGCCGAACAGGCCGGGCTGCGGATGGGTGATAAGCTTGACCGGCATCTGCGCCATCATGCCGGCAAAGCGGCCCTTGGCGCAGAAACGCTCGGCAAAGCCCGAGGACAGAATGGTCTCGCGGATACGGTAGCCGAGCCCGCCGGCGATCACGACGCCGCTGGCGCCATGGGACAGCGCGCAATCCCCCGCCGCGCTGCCGAGCGCGAGGCAGAAACGGTCGACGGCGGCGGCGGCCAGTGGATCGGAGAGATTGGTGCCCGCGGTCCAGATATCGACGTCGGTCATGTCGTGGACCGCGCGGTTCTCCATGGCGGCCAGCGTCTGGTAGATGTCGACGATGGCCGGGCCCGAGACCACACGCTCGGTGGAGACGCGGTTGTGGCGCTTGCGCAGCCGGGCGAGGATCGCGTCCTCGATGAGGTCGAGCGGGGCATAGTCGGTATGCCCCCCCTCGGTCGCCTGCACGTGGTAGAAGCCGCCCTGCCCGTGCGGCAACCCGTTGCGCCACAAGTGCGCGACGCCAAGGCCGGTGCCCGGCCCGAGCACGCTCAGTGTGCCGGACCGGGGCAGCGGCACGTCAGGCCCGGCAAGGTGCAGGAACGCCTCGTCCGGCGCCAGCGCGACGGCATAGGCGACCGCCGCGAAGTCGTTGACCACGGTGTAGCGCGACACCCCCATCTTCTCGGGGATCATCGCCGGGCGAATGATCCACGGGTTGTTGGTGAAGCGGATCACCTCGCCGCCGACCGGGCCGGCGATGGCGATCGAGATGGCATCGGGCAAGGTTCCGCCCATGCGCTCGCGGAAGGCCTGCCAGGCAAGCTGGAAGCTGCCGTGGTCGCTGGTGTGGAGGGTGACGGGTTCGCCGAGCGTGATCTGCCCGTCAGCGCCGACCGAGGCCAGCGCGAAGCGGGCATGGGTACCGCCGATATCGACGGCAACGAGTTCGGTACTCACGAAAGCGCTCACAGACCGGCGACCTCCAGCATCGAGGAACCGCCCTGTTCGGCGCCGCCCGCATTCATGCGGAACATGGCGAAGAGTTCGCGGCCCATGCCTTCGGCCGGGGCGGGGGCCGGGACGGGCGAGCGACCGGAGAGGTCCGCCGTGGTCGACAGCGTGCCGTCTTCCGCCGAGAGACGCACGATGTCCCCGTCCTGCAGGTAGGCGAGCGGGCCACCGGCCAGCGCTTCGGGCGTCACGTGGATGGCAGCGGGGACCTTGCCCGACGCGCCCGACATGCGGCCGTCGGTGACCAGCGCCACCTTGAAGCCGCGATCCTGCAGCACGCCCAGCGGCGGGGTCAGCTTGTGGAGTTCGGGCATGCCATTGGCGCGGGGGCCCTGATGGCGCATGACTACAACGACGTCGCGATCCAGTTCGCCCGCCTTGAAGGCATTGATGACCGCTTCCTGCGTCTCGAACACGCGGCACGGGGCCTCGATGGTCCAGCGTTCCTTGTCGACCGCGCTGGTCTTGAAAGTGGCGCGGCCCAGGTTGCCGGAGACGAGGCGCATGCCGCCGTCGGGCAGGAAAGGCTTCGCCACCGTGCTCAGCATGGCCTCGTCGCCGCTGACCGCCGGGGCGGGCTTCCACTTGAGTTCGCCTTCATCGAGCGTCGGCTCGGTGGCATAGTCGCGCATGCCGCCCTTGGAGACGGTGAGGATGTCCTCATGCGCAAGGCCCGCATCCAGCAGTTCGCGCACGATCCATGCCATGCCGCCAGCGGCGTGGAAGTGGTTCACGTCACCCGAACCGTTGGGATAGACGCGGGTGATCAGCGGCACCACGCTGGACAGTTCGTCGAAGTCCTGCCAGTCGATCAGGATACCGGCGCAGCGGGCCATGGCGGGCAGGTGGATCGCGTGGTTGGTCGATCCGCCGGTGGCCAGCAGGCCGACGATGGCGTTCACGATCGCCTTTTCGTCCACGACATGCGCCATCGGACGGAAGTCGTCGCCCTTGCGGGTCATCTCGGTCACGCGGTGGACGGCGGCGCGGGTCACGGCCTGACGCAGCGGCGTGTTCGGGGGCACGAAAGCGGCGCCGGGGATGTGCAGGCCCATCATCTCCATCATCATCTGGTTGGAGTTGGCGGTGCCATAGAAGGTGCAGGTGCCGGCCGAGTGATAGCTGGCGCTTTCGCTGGCGAGCAGTTCCTCACGGCCGACCTTGCCCTCGGCATAGAGCTGGCGGACCTTCTGCTTCTCCTTGTTGGAGATGCCGCTGGGCATCGGGCCCGAGGGGATGAACACGGCAGGCAGATGGCCGAAGCGCAGCGCGCCCATGACGAGGCCGGGCACGATCTTGTCGCAGATGCCGAGCAGGGTCATGCCGTCATACATCGCGTGGCTCAGCGAGACGGCGGTGGAAAGGGCGATGGTGTCGCGGCTGAACAGCGAGAGTTCCATGCCGTCGAAGCCCTGCGTCACGCCGTCGCACATGGCGGGCACGCCGCCAGCGACCTGCGCCGTCGCGCCCACTTCGCGGGCATAGAGCTTCATCTGCTCGGGATAGCGACCATAGGGCTGATGCGCCGAAAGCATGTCGTTATAGGCGGTGACGATGCCGACGTTGATCGCCTTGCCGGTGGCAATGGCGGGCTTGTCCTCGCCGCTCGCGGCAAAGCCGTGTGCGAGGTTGGAGCACGAAAGGAACGAACGGTCCGAATGGCGGCCGGCTTCACGCTCGACCATGGCGAGATAACGTTCGCGGGTGGGCTTCGATCGCTCGATGATGCGATCGGTCACGCGGGCGACCACCGGGCTGAGGTTGCTCATGGGGTTACTCCTGCTCTGTCCGTCTGCCACTGCTGTCGTGGCGTCTGTCTTGTCTCAGCCTCCCGAAGCCGCGCCCTCGGGATCTCCCGGGCGAGGCTTGAAGGCGTTTAGGTAACCGGTGTCAATAGCTATCTTCCACCGGTTCGCGGGGGCATGGGCACGGGGATGCGCGCGCACCCCACGATATAGGGTGCGCTGCGCGATCATGCCCGTTCTGGCCTGCTTACTCGTGCCACGTTACGCCATCGCGCTCGGCGAGGGCGATGGCGGCGGAGGGGCCCCAGCTTCCGGCGGTGTAGGTCTTGGGCTCTTGCGCCTGTTCCTCCCACTCGGTCCGGATCGCGTCGATCCAGTCCCACTGCGCTTCCACCTCGTCGCGGCGGACGAACAGCGTCTGCTCGCCCTCGATCAGGTCCAGCAGCAGGCGCTCATAGGCGATGCGGCGCTGCGGTCCGGCGAAGGCGTCGGGCATGGTGATGGCGAGCGGGATCGAGCGCAGGCCGAAGCCGTTGCGGTCCAACCCCGGCACCTTGGCCATGAGGGAGAGCGTGATGTTCTCACTCGGCTGGATGCCGATAACGAGACGGTTGGGCACCGTCTTGGCGCCGCGGCCGTGGAAGATCGAGTGCGGCACGTCGCGGAACTGCACGACGATCTCGGTCGTGCGGCGCGGCAGGCGCTTGCCGGTGCGCAGGTAGAAGGGCACGCCCTGCCAGCGCCAGTTGTCGATATGCGCCTTGATCGCGACGAAAGTCTCGGTGTTCGAATCCTTGCCGAGTTCGTCGTCGTAGCCCGGAACGGCCTGGCCGCCGATGGCGCCGGCGCGGTACTGGCCGGTCACCGTCTCGTTGGCGGCAACCTTGCGCAAGGAGCGCAGGATCTTCACCTTCTCGTCGCGCACGCTGGTGGCGTCGTAGCTGACCGGCGGCTCCATCGCGACAAGCGCGAGCAGCTGGAGCATGTGGTTCTGCACCATGTCCCGCAGCGCGCCCGAATCGTCGTAATAGGCAACGCGCGATTCGAGGCCTACGGTTTCGGCCACGGTGATCTGCACATGGTCGATATGCGCCGCGTTCCACAGCGGTTCGAACATCAGGTTGGCGAAGCGCAGCGCCAGCAGGTTCTGGACGGTTTCCTTGCCCAGATAGTGGTCGATGCGGAAGATACGGTCTTCCGGGAAAGCGCGGGCGACGGCGTCGTTGATCACCTTGCTGGAGGCAAGATCGATGCCCAGCGGCTTTTCGAGGCCGATGCGCACGTTCTCACCGGCCAGCCCGCTCGCCTGAAGGCCGCGAATGGTCGGCTCGAACAGGCTGGGCGCGGTGGAGAGGAAGATCGACAGCCCGTCCTTGGGCTCACCCACCTTGGCCGCCAATGCGTTGAAGCCTTCCATCTGGTTGGCGTCGAGCGTCTGGTACGACAGGCGGTTGAGGAAACGGGCCATGCCGCCGCGCCGTTCGGCGGGCAGGAACTGTTCGAGCGAGGCGCGTGCGAAGTTGCGGAACTCGGCATCGTCATGCTCGGAACGCGCGGTTCCGATGATCTCGATCTTGGGATCGAGCAAGCCTTCGGCATCGAGCGCGCAAAGCGATGGGAGGAGCATGCGGCGCGAAAGATCGCCCGTGGCGCCGAACAGCAACAAGCGGTCGGACGTGAATTGGGCCTTAGTAGAATTGGTCACAGGGCGCTGTCCACCTTCTGGGGGTTATTCACCTTCTTCGTCATGTCCGCCGGGGACCGGCGGGTTTCCTCCTCCAGCATTCCAGCCATACGCACCGGTAAAGAAAGGGTCGGCCATGGGATTTCGTCGATCCTGAAGAAGCGAACAGGATGAAACGGTGTCAGGCAGGACGTCTGGTCTTCGCGGTTGCAGCATAGCATGGACTGCGTGGGCAGTGCTAGGCGAGAGCGCGGCAAACCTCAACCACGTTTGCACCATTTGAACTCATACAATGTGCGCATACGTATAGGACCGCCATTATCGAGGCGATTTTCCGCAAGTTCCTTGCCCCAGCGTCTTTGTCCTGTCGTCCAGTGCATGCATGGAAACAGGTCAGACGTTTAGAACCTTAGAAAGCAAAGCCACATGGCCGCAGACGGCGTCCACCTCCTCGAACATCTCCAGACCCCGGCGATGGTGGTCTCGCGCGGACAGGTGCGCTTCGCCAATGGCGCCGCCAAGGCGCTGCTGGGCGCCCATATCGTCGGGCAGGACGTGCGCATCGCCATTCGCGAACCGCGCGCGGTGGCCGCGATCCTCAGCGAGGAAGGCGGCATCGCCCGTGTCTCCGGTCTCTCGACCGGAGGCAGCGTGTGGGAAGTCGATTGCCGCGTGCTCTCGCCGACAGACCGCCTGGTCAGCCTCTACGACTTGTCGGAACGGGTCAGCGTGGCAAAGTCGCACGCCGACTTCGTGGCCAATGCCAGCCACGAACTGCGCACCCCGCTGGCCAATGTCATGGGCTATGTCGAAACGCTGATGAACCCCAAGGCGGGCGGCGACGAAGGCGTGCGCAACCGCTTCCTGGACACCATCCGCCACGAGGCGCAGCGCATGCAGGCGCTGATCCTCGACCTCATGAGCCTCTCGCGGATCGAGGCGGTGAAGCACGAAGTGCCCTCCGATCAGGTCGAGATGGTGGCGCTGGCGCAAACGATGGCAGGCGAATCGAAGCCGGGCTCCAACGTCACGGTCCAAACCAACTGCGATGCCGCAGTGGTGACTGGCGACCGTGGGCAACTGGCACAAGTGCTGCGCAACCTGATCGACAACTCGATCAAGTACGGCAAGCAGGGCGGCAACGTGGACGTCTCGCTGGAGGCGACGGCGACCGGCTGGGTCCTCGTCACCGTACGCGACGAGGGCGAGGGCATCGCCCCCGAACACCTGCCCCGCGTGACCGAGCGCTTCTACCGCGCCGACACCAGCCGCAGCCGCGCGGTGGGCGGCACCGGGCTCGGCCTCTCTATCGTCAAGCACATCGTCGAGCGCCACCGCGGCCGCTTCGACATCGACAGCCGCCCCGGCAGCGGCACCACCGCTTCGATCATGCTCCCGCTGCGCAAGGAAGAGGCCCTGGGGTAACCGCTCGCAGCCGCTACGCCATCAGGCCCAACAGCGCCGTGATCTCGCACGTCGCGAAACCCACGGTGCTATCGGAAATGCCGTAAGGGATCAGCAGCCGTTCCCCCACCTTGAGCGCCCCGCAGGTATAGACCACGTTGGGCACGTAGCCCGAGCGGTCGGCGTTTTCGGCGGTCAGCACCGGCTCCACGGTGCGGGCCAGCACTTTCGACGGGTCCTTGAGGTCGAGCAACGCGCAGCCCAGCGCGTACTTGCGCATCGCGCCGACGCCGTGGGTGAACAACAGCCAGCCATGCTCGGTCGGGATCGGGCTGCCGCAATTGCCGATCTGGATGAACTCCCAGGGGTACTTGGGCCCCATCAGCATCACCCCTTCATCATCCCATACCGCCAGGTCGTCGGATTTCAGCAGGAAAAGGTTCTTGCCATCCTGTCGCCCGACCATGCAGAACTGCTCGCCGATCTTCTCGGGAAACAGCGCCATGCCCTTGTTGCGCCCGGCCCGGCCCCGGATCGGCTCCAGTTCGAAAGCCCGGAAATCACGGGTGCGCAGCAGTTCGGAGCGGATCGAGCTGCCCGAATAGGCGGTATAAGTCCCCACCCATTCGTAGTCGCCGCCGCCGTGGTCGAAGCGGACAAGGCGCAAATCCTCCAGTCCGCCGCGTTGCTGCTCGGTAATCGGGAAGATCACCGTGTTCGACAGGCTCGAATCGGGCTGGCGATGGACAAAGACGTTGCAGTCCTCGGCATCGATCTGCTCCTCGTCATCGAGTTCCACCGACGTCGCGAACGCTGCCTGCGGCCAGAGGCTGAACGTGCCGTCCTCCTCGGCAATGCCCTCGCGAAAGGCGATCGAGCTGATGTGCCCCTCGCCCACCGCGCGCAGGCTCATGATGAAACGCACCGATCCATCCTGCATGCCCGACTGGTCGGGCGCGGGCACGATCGAGGGGTTCATCAGCGCGGCGGCGGCAAACGTGTATTCATGACAGAAGTACGAGCCGATCAGGCGTTTGCGCGCCTCGGAAAACCGCGCCGGATCAAGATCGAGATTGGCCGCCACTTCGGCAAAGCGTTCGGCAAAGATGTTCTCGGTCTGCCAGTGGCGTTCCTTGAAGTCGCGCAGCACCCGCTCGTATTCGGCATCGGCACGCTCCTCGGTGAGCGCGGCGATGTCCTCCACCAGTTGCATCGCCCGGCCGCCGGGGGCGTTTTTCGCCTGCCAGCCGAGGTGGAAGGGTCGCAGGACCACCCGTGCCGGATCGGCGTGCAGGCGGGTCTCGAAAATGTGCAGCGGCTCAGTCCAGGCTGTTTCGGGCCGGTTCACGCAAACCTCCTTGGCCGCCCCCGAACGAACATCAGCCCCCCGCCGATGCGAGCGGGCCGGACGAAACGAGCGGCCCCGATCGGGCAAGCTCGGACAGGGCATAATGCGAAAGCTGGAAAGCGAGAATGGATTCCGCCCCGCAATTGCCGTTGACCCCGCGCGGCGTCACCCCGTCATGACAGCGTCCCGAAGCCATGTCGGCCAGCACCACGCCGCGATCGTTGCCGCCAAAGAACCAGCGCCAAGCGGCCAGGGCATGCTCGCGCCAGAATGCCCCGCCGGTGACGCGCCAGGCTGAGCGCGCCGCCTCGATGGCCGCCTGAGCCTCCAGGGGCTGCTGGTCGAACGGCAGATAGCTGTAAGGCTTGTGGAAGCTTTCCGAACCGATCGGACGGAACGCGCCTCGGGCCGAGACCTGCTGGTGGCAGATCCATTCCAGCGTGGCGAGCCCGTCACCGATCCAGTCCTCCCGCCCCAGCGCCACGCCCGCCTCGATCAGCGCCTGCGGCAGGCGCGGGTTGTCATAGCCGAGCACGGCCTCGAACCAGCCCCAGTCGGGCCTGCGGCCATGGCCGAGCAACCGCATCAGGAACGCGCCGCCGCCTTCCACTTGCGCGCGGGCCGCCGCGTGATCCGGCGCACTGCGCAGCACCGCGCAGGCACCCAGCATGGCAAAGGCGGTGGCGCGCGGCGACCCCATCTCGGCGAGCGAGGGCAGGACCTGCTCGAAAAGTTGCAGAGCCCAGGCAGCAAGGAGCGGGTCGCTGCCTGACTCATAGGTCTGCCCCAGCGCCCACAGCGCGCGGCCGTTCGAATCCTCCGACCCCTCGTCCTCGCACCAGGTGCGGTCGTAGTTCATGAAATTGCGGAACCGTCCGGCCTCGCCATTCCAGGCGTACTGGATAAAACCGGCGTAGGCGAAGCTCCACTTCATGCGCTCGGCGGCAGGCAGCCCGCCAGCAAGATTCATCAGCATGAGCGCGCGGGCGTTGTCGTCGAGGCAATAGCCGTGGCGCCGGTCAGGCACGACGCCGATGGCATGCTGGAGCATGCCGGTGGCATCGCTCATCGCGAAAACCGCGGAGAGGCCTGGCGTGGCGGTGATGGGCGGCGCGGGCAGGCCCCAACGCCAGTCAGGCGCACGGGCATGGTCGATGAGCCGCGCCGCGCTTTCGGCAAAGCGCGGCCAGACCGTCTCGCGCCCTCGCGCCCAGGCCCGGCGCTGCATGGCCAGCCGTTCGCCGGGGTCGTCCAGCAGGGCATTGACGGCAGCGGCGATGGCCTCGCTCGATCCCGGCTCGATCAGGACACCCGCTCCATCCCCAAGCAATTCGCGGGCATGCACGTAGGGCGTGGATACAAGCGCCTTGCCCAGCGCCACCGCATAACTCAGCGTGCCCGACGTCGATTGCTGGAGGCCGGGATACGGCGTCAGGTAGATGTCGCAGGCCTCGAGTTGGTCCAGCAATTCGTCGGTTTCGAGGAAACGATTGTCCCAGGCCAGATGCGCCGCCACGCCGAGATCGGCGGCGAGCCGCTCCAGCTTCTCGCGGTAGGCCTCGCCCTCGCGCGCGACGAGGTTGGGATGGCTGGCACCGACCACCCGGTAGAGCACGTCGGGATGGCGCGCGGCGATCGCCGGCAGTGCGGCGATGGCATGCTCAAGCCCCTTGCCCGGGCCGAGCAGGCCAAACGTCATCAGCACCTTGCGCCCGGCAAGACCGAGCCGCGCCTTGAATTCCTGCTGGCGGCCGAATGGCCGGTCGGGGGCGCCATGCTCGATCACCTCGATGATGGCGGCGGGCACCGCGTATTCGCATTCGAGCAAGTCCCGGGAATGGCGGGACATGACCATGATGCGTGACGCGCGCGTCACGAGATGGTCGAGAATCGCCCGCTGGCGCGGCGAAGGCTCGGACAGCACGGTGTGCAGCGTGAGGATCAGCGGCGGCGCCAGCCGGTCGACGAAAGAACAGACCATCGCCCCATCCTCGCCGCCGAAGATCCCGTATTCGTGCTGGAGCCAGACCGCATCCACGCCGCTCTCGTTGATCTGCCGGGCAGCGCGGGCGTAGTCCTGCGGATCGTCATGGGCGATGGTGCCGGCGACCGGACCATAGCCAAGCGGCGCCGCGCGATCGTCCAGAACATGCACGTCGACCGTGATTTCAGGATGATGTTCACGCAGCTTTTCGAATATCTCGCTCGTGAACGTGGCGATACCGCACTTTCGCGGAGCAAAATTTCCGATCAGGGCAATATGTGCAGGCCTGAGCACCGACGGTTCTTCCGGCGTATTGGCACCGGAAAAGATCGAACGCACCTTTTCCGAACCCGATTGCCAACCGGGTTCCTGGTCGTGAGACAACAAGTTCATGCACGCTCCTTGGGGGACAGGAGGGATTTCGCTCTCTCAAACCCGGATCATGCCATGGGTTTCCCGCCCGCTTGCGCAAAAAACGTGGTCGCGCGCCAAAGTGTTCCGCAGGAACGCCCTACCGTGCATTTCGAACAGATCGCGGCGCCGTGCTTCTCTCCAGCGGCATGTCGCCGCAGCAGGAGACCGACTCGAACGATTCGAAGCGTGCAGAAATGTCCACAAAATGAACGACTAAAATAGTCTAGACAAAAACGCGAACCCTCCCCGTCCATGCCATGGACTTGGCTGCCACGCTTTTCTATGTCTGACGCCACGCGCAACAACAGGAACGACGGGAAAACGATGCCCTCCTCCCCCCAGACTCTCGCGAACCCCGACCAGACGCTGCCGCGCCTGCTTGCCGCCGCCATCGGCGAAAGCAAGGCGAACCTGGCCCTCACCACGCTGACCATCGACCCCGCGCTGGCAGGCAGCGGCGACATGGTCAGCCGCGCGCAACTGGCGATGGCACTCAACGCCGCGCTGTTTGCCGACCTGCTGGACCGCGTGCCGACCGCGCAGCGCTATATCGATGCCGTGCGCGGCGCGGGCGAGACCATCGTGTTCGACCACGGCGCGCTGCGCACCATCGATGGCGAGACCGGCGAGCTGCCCCGCGGCCACATGGCCTTCGGCCGCTTCCTGGCCCCGCTCGGTTATGAAGTCGTAGGCCTCTATCCGCTGCCCAAGCTGAAGATGACCGGCCGCGCCTATGCCCAGCGCGACCTGCCCGAAACGATCCCGCAGTTCTTTGTCTCCGAACTCCATGTCGACCAGCTGGCCGAGGCCGCGCAGGGTGCCTGTGCAAACGTCTTCGGCACGTCCCGCGACCCGCTGGGCGAAGCCGAATGGGCCGCACTCGACACGCTGGCCAGCGACGGCACGGTGGACTTCGCCACCGCCCTGACGGCATTGAAGGGCGTGATCGCCTGTTTCGAACGCCAGCATCAGCCGCCCGCACTGGCCGACTACGAAGTGCTGCTGCCCGAAACCGGGGAAGGCGCCTGGATCGCCACCGAGGGCAATGCCTTCAACCACGCGACCACACGCACCGCCGACGTCATGGCCCTGTCCGACCGTCTCAAGGCAGAGGGCTATCCGATGAAGGCCGCGGTCGAAGTGTCCAAGAACGGCCGTGTCCGCCAGACCGCGATCATTGCCGACAAGGTGGCCCGCCCGTTCCTCGAAGCGGACGGCAGTGCGGTCGAACTGGACGTGCCCGGCTCGTTCTACGAATTCATCACCCGCGACATAGACCCGGAAACCGGCAAGCTCGACCTCACTTTCGATTCGGGCAATGCCACCGGCATCTTCGCGGTGACGAGAAGCGCATGAGCCTGCTCCAATCGTTCGACCCGGCCAGCGGCGCACTGGTCTGGGAGGGCGAGGCGGCAAACGCCGCGGCGGTCGATGCCGCGCTGGCGCGCGCCCACGCGGCGTTTCCGGCATGGGCCGCGCTTCCGATCGCCGCGCGGGTCGAGGCGGTCTTGCGCTACAAGGCCGTGCTGGAGGCCCGCAAGGACACGATCGCCGAAGTGATTTCGCGCGAGACCGGCAAGCCGCTCTGGGAAACGCGCGCCGAACTCGCCTCGATGATCGGCAAGGTCGGCCTCTCGATCACCGCACAGGCCGAGCGTGCGGGCGAGAAGCGGCAGGACATGCCCTTCGGCGCCGCCGTGCTGCGCCACCGCCCGCACGGGGTGATGGCGGTGCTGGGGCCGTTCAACTTCCCCGGCCACTTGCCCAACGGCCATATCGTCCCCGCCCTGCTGGCAGGCAACACGGTGGTGTTCAAACCCTCCGAAATGACCCCCGCGACCGGGCAGGCCATGGCCGATGCGTGGATTGAGGCTGGGGCGGAGGCAGACCTTCCTGAAGGCGTATTCCAGATCGTCCAAGGCGCGCGCGCCACCGGCGAGGCACTGGTAGCGGGCCATATCGACGGATTGCTGTTCACCGGTTCGGCGGGCGCGGGCGCGCATTTCCGGCGCATTTTCGCCGACCGGCCCGACGTGATCCTCGCGCTGGAACTTGGCGGCAACAACCCGCTGGTGGTCTGGGACGGCGACCTGGACGAGGCCGCCTCGCTCGTCGTGCAGTCGAGCTTCATCACCACCGGGCAGCGCTGCTCCTGCGCGCGCCGCCTGATCGTGCCGGACAACCAGTTCGGCACCGCGCTGGTCGATGCCGTCGCCGCGCTGGCCGACCGCGTCATCATCGGCGAATGGCACGAGACGCCCGAGCCGTGGTTCGGCCCGCTGATCTCGGCTGATGCCGCTGCGGCCGCCAAGGCGCGCTTTGCCCGGCTTGTCGAGCGCGGCGCCGCGGTGATCCGCACCTTCGAAGGCGTTGAAGGCCGCAGCGATGCCTTTGTCACCCCCGGCATTCTCGACGTCACCGGCGTGGACGTGCCCGACGAGGAAATTTTCGCCCCCCTCGTGCAAGTGACCCGCGTGCCCGATTTCGATGCCGCCATCGCCGCCGCCAATGCCACCCGCTTTGGTCTTTCGGCAGGCCTCGTCAGCGCGGATGACGCCTTGTGGGATCGCTTCGTGCTGGAAAGCCGCGCGGGCGTGGTCAACCGCAACCGCCCGACCACCGGCGCGGCCGGATCGATGCCCTTCGGCGGCCTTGGCGACAGCGGCAACCACCGCCCGAGCGCTTATTACGCCGCCGATTACTGCGCCTACCCGGTCGCCAGTTTCGAGGCGGCCAGCGTCACCGGCAACAGCGGTGCGCTCGCAGGGAAGCTCTCGGCATGAGCGGACTGAGCTTCGAGGAACAGGGCCTGCTCGCCCCGGTCGAACGCGCACCGATCCTGACCCACACGCTGGACTGGGCGGCGATCAACAGCGGCACCGCCAACCTCGACGGGCTGGCGGCCATGGCCACGCGGCTGGCCGACGCCTTTGCGGCGCTGCCCGGAGAAGTGCGGCTGGTCGATCCCGCCCCGGTCGAGAAAGTGGACAGCCAGGGCCGAACCCGCGAGGTTGTCCACGGACGCCACCTCGTGCTTTCGGTGCGTCCCGAGGCAGAGCGACGGGTGATCCTGACCGGGCACATGGACACCGTCTACCCCCTCGACCACCCCTTCCAGGCCTGCGACTGGCTGGACACGAACACTCTCCACGGCCCCGGCACGGCGGACATGAAGGGGGGGCTTGCGGTGATGCTGGCGGGCCTTGCGGCTTACGAGCGCGGCGATCCGACGCTCGGCTACGATGTGCTCGTCAACAGCGACGAGGAAACCGGCTCGCTCTCCTCCGCCCCGCTGATCGCCGATCTGGCCCGCGGCAAGCTGGCGGCGCTAACGTACGAACCCGCCCTGCCCGGCGGCCAGATGGCGCGCGCTCGGCCCGGCTCGGGCAATTACGCGGTGGTTGTCCATGGCCGCTCCGCCCATGCCGGGCGCAACCCCGAGGACGGCCGCAACGCCTTGCTCGCCGCCAGCGACCTTGCCCTGCGGCTTGCCGCGATGCGCCGCCCCGGCCTTTCGGTGAACCCGGCGAAGATCGAGGGCGGCGCTCCCAACAACACCGTGCCGGACCTTGCCGTGCTGCACTTCAACATGCGCCCTGCCACCCCCGAACACGCCGCCGAAGCCCAGGCCTATATCACGGCCGCCGTCGCCCAGGTCTCGGCCGCGCACGAAGTGCACATGCATGTCCACGGCCACGTCTCGCGCCCGCCCAAGGCGATAACGGCCAAGACCGAGGCGCTCTACGGCCTTGTCAGCAAGGCCGCTGCCGACCTTGGCCAGCCGATGAGCTGGAAGGACACCGGCGGCGTCTGCGACGGCAACAACATCGCCGCCTGCGGGGTGCCGGTGCTTGATACCATGGGCGTGCTGGGCGGCTCGATCCATTCACCGGACGAATATCTGCTGGCGGATTCGCTGGATGCCCGCGCCCGCCTTACTGCTCTTGTCCTGCATAGACTGGACCGCCACGGAGTTCTGCCCACATGACATTCCTCCTGCGCACCGCACAGGAAAAGGACCTGGAAGCCCTCTACCGCATGGCCAAGGGTACCGGCGGCGGCTTCACCAACCTGCCGCCCGACAAGCCGACGCTGAAAGCCAAGCTGGAACGCACCGCCAAAAGCTTCGCGCGCGAAAGCGACGAGATCGCCAACGACCTCTTTGCCTTCATTCTCGAGGACACCGCCACCGGCAAAGTGCGCGGCACCTGCCAGGCGTTTTCGCAAGTCGGTACCGAGTATCCGTTCTATTCCTACCGTATCGGCCGGATCACCCAGCATTCCAAGGAACTGGACCGCACCTTCCGCGCCGAGATGCTGACGCTGTGCACCGACCTCGACGGGGCGAGCGAAGTGGGCGGGCTCTACCTAGACGCCACCGAGCGTTCGGCGGGTGTCGGCAAGCTGCTGGCGCGCAGCCGCTACCTCTTCATCAAGACGCACCGCTCGCGCTTCGGCGACACCACCCTGGCCGAACTGCGCGGCGCCATCGACGACGCCGGCAACTCGCCGTTCTGGGACGGGCTGGCCGGGCGCTTCTTCGACATGAGCTTCCGCGATGCCGACGAGTTCAACGCCACCCACGGCAACCAGTTCATCGCCGACCTCATGCCCAAGCACCCGATCTACTGCGCGCTCCTGTCCGAAGCCGCGCGCCAGGTGATGGGCCAGCCGCACTATTCGGGACGTCCGGCGATGCGCATGCTGGAAAACGAGAACTTCTCGTTCCAGAACTACGTCGACATCTTCGACGGCGGCCCGACCATGCTCGCGCGCACCGACCAGATCCGCACCGTGCAGGAAGCCCGCACCGCCCCTGTGGTCGCCGTTGTCGAGGATGACGGCAGCGAACCCAGCCATATCGTCTCTACCGGACGGCTGGCCGCATTCCGCGCATGCCTGGGGAAAGTAACCATTGTCGAGGGCGGCGTGACCCTTGATGCTGCCGCGGCGGCTCTGCTAGACGTAACGAAGGGGGGCGACGAAATCACTTACGCGAGTGCATGATCGCCCATGGTCACCGAGATCAACTTCGACGGCATCGTCGGACCCAGCCACAACTACGCAGGCCTCAGTCTCGGTAATCTCGCCTCCACCCGCAATTACGGCAAGGTATCGGAGCCACGCGCGGCGGCTTTGCAGGGGCTGGCAAAGATCCGCGCCAACCTCGAACGCGGCGTGGCTCAAGGCTTTTTCCTGCCGCATCGGCGGCCCGACACGTGCTGGCTCCAGCAACTGGGCACCACCGTCGAGGTGGCCGAGCCGCGCCTTCGTGCCAATGCCATGTCGGCTTCGGCAATGTGGGCGGCCAATGCCGCCACCGTCTCGCCCGCAGCCGATACCGCCGACGGGCGCTGCCACCTGACCGTCGCCAATCTCATGACGATGCCGCATCGCAGCCATGAATGGCGCGAAACACTGTTCCAGCTTCGCCTCGCCTTTGCCGACACCGAACGCTTCGCGGTCCATGCCCCGATCCCGGCCCCGTTCGGTGACGAGGGCGCGGCCAACCACATGCGCCTCTGCACCCGCCACGACGCACCGGGCGTGGAAATCTTCGTCTACGGCCACACCGGGGCCGGCGATCTTGATCCCGGCCCCTACCCCGCCCGTCAGCACCGCGAGGCCAGCGCGGCAATCGCGCGCCGCCACGGCCTTGATCCCGAACGCACGATCCTTGTCCGCCAATCGGAAGAAGCCATTGCCTCGGGCGCCTTCCACAACGATGTCGTCGCCGTCGCCAACGAGCGGGTACTGTTTGCCCATGAGAACGCCTTCGCCAATCGCGAGGGCTTTTACGCCGAACTGCGGGCCAAGTTTCCCGAAGTCGAGATCATCGAGATCCCGGCCAGCGAGGTCAGCCTGTTCGATGCAATCCAGTCCTACCTGTTCAACGCCCAACTGATCACGCAGCCCTCGGGGGAAATGGCGCTGATCCTGCCGACCGAGGCCCGCGAATCCCCCAGCGTCTGGCCGTGGCTGGAGCGACTGGTCGCCGGCAATGGTCCGATCCGCCAGCGCTTTGTCCACGATCTGCGCCAATCGATGGCCAATGGCGGCGGTCCTGCCTGCCTGCGCCTGCGCGTCGTGGCCGATCCTGCCGCGATCGACCCGCGCTTCATCGCAACGACCGCCAGGCTGGACCGTATCGAGGCGCTGATCGCCCGACTCTGGCCCGAGCAACTGTCGGTCGACGACTTGTCCGAACCTGCGATCTGGACGCAATGCCTTGCCGCCCGCGCGGCGTTGTGCCGGGAACTGGAACTGCCCGAACTCGAACAGGCAAGCTACTGAAAGCGGTTTTTGCAAATGCGGTTTCCCGTTTTGCAATGGTTCCGACGCGATCCGGCTTCATATTGAGGTCATGGCTACATCGATACTGACACCGCCGCGTGTGCTGCCCGATCCGATCCGGGCAGCCATCTTCGACATGGACGGAACGCTGCTCGACACCGAGGCCGCGCATCGCCGCGCCTTTGTCGAGACCGGCCACGCCTTCGGACTGCCGCTGCCGGACGATCTGCTCCATTCGATGGTCGGTGTGCATCGCGGCGGCAGCCGCCGCCTCGTGGCGGAGCGCATGGGCGCCGATTTCCCGCTCGATCATTTCTTCGATGAAAGCGACGTGGTGTTCGAGGCCATGGTCGAGGCGGGCATCGCGCTGCGCCCCGGCGCCGCGGTGATCCTCGACCATTTCACCAGGGCCGGCGTTCCGCTCGCCATCGCCACCTCGACCGAAGCGCCTTACGCGGCGCAGCGGCTGGAGAAGGCGGGACTGCTCTCCTACTTCGACGTCGTCGTGACCCGCAGCGACGTCACCCATGCCAAGCCGCACCCGGAGCCCTACCTGCTGGCCGCCAGCCGCCTCGGCGTCGATCCGGCGCATTGCGTGGCGGTGGAGGACAGCCCGGCGGGCGTCGCCGCCTCGTCCGCGGCGGGGATCGCCACCGTGCTGGTGCCGGACCTGCTGCCGCCGACCAAGGAAATGGTGCTCGCCAGCGCCAAGGTGTTGCCCAGCCTCCATGCCCTGCGCGACCTGCTGCTGGCGCCTGCCGAGGCGGGTTGACGTCAGTCCAAGATCGGCCTTTCAACCAATCTCTTCGTCGCCCCCGCCCAGGCGGGGGCCCCGCTTGCCTTTAGCCGCTCACCAAGAAAAGCGGGGTCCCCGCCTGCGCGGGGACGACGAGGTTTGATGTGTAAGGTCTGAACTGCGACGGGCTGTTCCAAGGACCCGTCTAATCACGCGCTTGCTGATCCAGCCACCACCGCATCAACACATGCGCGATCGCATGGGCGGGCGGTGCGCCGAAGGCCTTGCCGTTCTCGTTCCGGCCGATAGCTTCCAGCGCATCCGCCACCTCCGCGCGGGTGAACCAGCGGGCATCCTCAAGCTCGGTGGTGTCGATGGTGATCCCGTCACTTTCGGCCACGGCGTAACAGCCGATCATCAGCGACGACGGGAACGGCCAGGGCTGGCTGGCGACATAGCGCACATCACGCACCCTGACGCCGGCTTCCTCGAAGATCTCGCGGGCGACGGCTTCTTCCACCGTCTCGCCCGGCTCCACGAAGCCGGCCAGCGTCGAATAGCGCCCCTCGGGAAAACGCGGCTGTCGGCCCAGCAGCGCGCGGCCCTCGTGCTCGACCAGCATGATCGTCACCGGATCGACGCGCGGGAAATGCTCGGTACCGCAATCCGGGTTGGTGCAGGTCCGCTGCCAGCCGCCCTTGGCCAGCACCGTGCCCGACCCGCAGGTGGAGCAGAACCGGTGGCGGCAATGCCAGCTGACCAGACTGCGCGCGGTGCCATAGGCCGCCAGTTCGTAAGGCAGCAGCACCGCCATCGTCAGCCAGTTGACCGGCGTGGCGTGCGGCCCGCCCGGCGGCGTGACGGCGGGGACTTCGGCAAAGCAGCCCGCCTCCCCGTCGAGGCCAAGGAAGATCAGTTCGCTGTCCGGCGCGGCATGGTCGAGCCCGTCCCACAACAGCGCCCCGCTCCCCGCCAGCACCGCGTCGAGCCCGTCCAGCCGCAGAAGCCGCGCATTCGGCCCCTGCAAGGCGGCGAGCGCTTCGGGATCGCCACGCACATGATCGGCGCGGTCGAGGTGGGCGCCTGAAAAGGCAATGGGCAGAAGCGGGGGGGGCAGGATCAAGCGGACTTCTCCAACAGGGCCATGACATCGACCTTCAATGCAGTCTGGAACTCGGGCAGGAGCGGCATCGCATCGCTCGGCATGAACTGGACGAACAGTTGCGAGCGGATCGCGTGGTTCATGTCGACCATGCCCACCGTCCCCGCCGCGCCGGACCAGCCGAACATGCCCGTCTCCGCGCCAAGGCCGATACGCCCCCCCGCCCCGAACGCGGCCGGGCCGCCGATCATGTGCGAGCGGTCAGCCCCATCGGGCAGCAGATTCGAAGTCCCCATCGCCACCGCGCGCTGCGACAAAACGCGCCGCCCGTCGATCACACCGCCCTGCGCCAGCAGGCGCAGAAAGCGGTCGTAGTCGCGCGGCGTGCTGACCAGGCCGGAACCGCCAAAGGGAAAGGCCGGAGGGTCGAGATAGACCGAGCTTTCCGGCGGATCGATCGGCACCAGCACGCCGCCCAGCGCCCCGTAATTGGTCGTCAGCCGCCGCGCCTGCGCGCGCGGCACGGTAAACGTGGTGCTCGCCATGCCCGCCGGGCCGAACAGCGCTTCGGCGAGATAGGCGTCGAAACTCTTGCCGGTCACGACCTCGATCACCCGGCCCATCACGTCCAGCCCCATCGAATAGGACCAGCGCGTCCCCGGATCGGCCACCAGCGGCAGCGCCGCCAGCCGGTCGGCAAAGTGATCGAGGCCGCGAACGGTCGGCCCATACGTCAGCCCCGGCACCTCGATCCGGCTGATCCGGCCGGGCACCAGCCCCTGCCGCACATAAGCGTCGTGGATCGGCCCGGTCTGGACGATGGAATAACCGATGCCCGAAGTATGCGTGACCAGATGGCGCATCGTGATCGGGCGCGGTGCGGGATGCAGGCGGTCGAGCGGGCCGTCGTAACGATCCTGCACCTGCATCGTGCGCCACGCGGGCAAGATGTCGGCCAGCGGCTGGTCTAGCGACAGGCGCCCTTCCTCCACCAGTTGCATCGCCATCAGGCCGGTGACCGGCTTGGTCATCGAATAGATGCGGAACAGGCTGTCCGGCCCCATCGGCATGCCGTCGTCGAAACCCTGCGCACCGCGCGCGACGAAACGGGCCTCACGTCCCGCCGTGCCGACCGAGGCGACCATGCCGGGAAACTTGCCGATGCCGACCCAGCGCTCGACCAGGGCCGAAACTTTGGGCAGCGCCGCAGGCTGCTCCACCGCCCATGCCAGACGCGGCATCAAGGCCGCCCCGAGTCCTGCCGCCGCGCCCAGCCTCAAGGCCATGCGCCGGTCGATCAGCGCCGGAAGACTCACACGGTCTCCGCCAGTGCGAGGCGGGCGGCCTTGGCGAACAGGGTCGGCAGCCCGGCCTCGTCAATGCGCTCAAGCGGCCACCATTCGCCCTCGCCCGGCGGATCGCCCGCCAATGCGCCGATATGCACCTGAAGCGAGAGTTCCAACGCGAAATGGGTGAAGACGTGGCCGACCCTGCCCGCATTTTCCCAAGGCCCGTCGATCGGCCCCTTGCCGCTGCCGTCGCTGCGCGCGATCCAGCCGTCATCCGGCAGCGCGCGCATCCCGCCCAGCATCCCCTTTTCGGGACGGCGGACCAGCCAGACATGGTCATCCCGCTCGATCCAGAACGCCCGCCCCAGCCGCGTCGGCTTGGCCTTCTTCGCCGCCTTGACCGGCAGCCGCTCCGGCTCGCCTGCGACGCGCGCCTTGCAGGGATCGGCCAGCGGGCAAAGCAGGCAGCGCGGCGCGCGTGACGTACAGACGGTGGCGCCAAGGTCCATCATGGCCTGCGCGAAGTCACCCGCGCGAGAGTCCGGCGTGATCGTATCAGCCAGCGCGCGGATCGTCGGCCGTGATCCCGGCAGCGGCTCTTCCAGCGCGAACAGCCGCGAAACCACCCGCTCGACGTTCGCATCCACCACCACCGCGCGCCGCCCGAAGGCAATCGCCGCCACGGCAGCGGCGGTATAGGCGCCCAGCCCCGGCAGCGCGCGCAGTTCCTCCTCGGTTTCGGGGAACGCGCCCCCCCGCTCCGCCACCGCGCGGGCGCAGGCCAGCAGGTTGCGGGCGCGGGCGTAGTAACCAAGCCCCGCCCATGCCGCCATGACCTCCTCGTCAGCCGCCGCGGCAAGATCGGTCACGTGCGGCCAGCGCGCGGTGAACCTGGCGAAGTAGTCCTTCACCGCCGCCACCGTGGTCTGCTGCAGCATCACTTCGGACAGCCACACCCGGTAGGGCTCCGGCGCCGGCGTTCCCGGCGGTGCCCGCCAGGGCAGCGTGCGGGCATTGCGGTCGTACCAGCCGAGAAGCAGGTCGGGGATCGTATCGCGGCTGGCGTCCATGCCAGCCCTATGGCATTGGAGCGCCGACAATGGAACGGGATCGCCCCAAGAACACCGGCAAGAACGCCGCAAAGACGCCGAAGCGTTTCGAACGCCCGCGCGGCGGACAGGCGCGTGCGATTGCCGACCTCATGCCCGAAGTGGGCCGAACCGCCTTCCGCCGCTTCGGCTTCGTGCAATCAAGCGTGGTGACCCGCTGGCCGGAGATCGTCGGCGCCCGCCACGCGCGCGTCTGCTCGCCCGAATCGATCCGCTTTCCGCCCGGCGAGAAGTGCGACGGCATCTTGCAACTGGTGGTCGCCCCCGCCCATGCGCCGATGATCCAGCATGTCGTGCCCGAGATCATCGAGCGGGTGAACCGCTTCTTCGGCTACAAGGCCGTGGCCAAAGCAAAAATCCGGCAAGGCGAGGTTAAGCCGCCACCTGCTGCAAGGCCGCGGACCGCGCCGCCAAGCGTGAAGCCGGTGCCCTTCGAACTGGGCGAATCGCTGCGCGACGTCGGTGATCCGGAACTTCGCGCGGTGCTGGAATCGCTGGCACGCAGTCTGGCCGCCAAGGACGAGACATTAAAGGACGAACGGGGTACATGATGACCATCTCGAAGTCGCGCGCTGCAAAGCTCGGCGCGCTTGCCGCAGCCGCCCTTCTCGCGACCGGCGCCGCGCCGGCCGGCAAACCGGCTGCCGCCGCCAAACCCGCTCCCACCACCGCCAACTGGGCCGCGACGGTGACGATCACTGCCGACGGCAGTCACCTGCTGGGCAACCCCAGGGCGGCGACCCGGGTCACCGAATTCGTCAGCTACACCTGCCCGCACTGCGCCCACTTCACCAAGGAATCGGACGCCCCGCTGCGCCAGGGCATGGTGGCGAAAGGCCAGGTCGCGCTGACCATCACCAACCTGCTGCGCAACCCGATCGACCTCACCATCGCCATGCTGACGACCTGCGGCGATCCCAAGCGGTTTGTCGTGCGCCACAATGCCTTCCTCGCTACCCAGGACATCTGGATGGCCAAGCTGAACACCATCGGCGAGGACCGCCAGAAGCTGTGGTATCAGGGCGACATCCAGACCCGTATGCGCACCATCGCGGCCGACTTCGACTTCTATTCGATGGTCGCGCCCTGGGGCGTCACCCATGCCAAGGCCGACCAGTGCATCAACGACAAGGCTGCCTTCGCCAAGCTGGAGCAGCAGCAGAAGACCGTGCAGGCGGTTGGCGCCAACTCCACGCCCAGCTTCGTGCTCGACGGCAAGCTGCTCGATGCGCATGACTGGGCTGGCCTCTCGCAGGCTCTGTCCGCCAAGCAGGCCGCCCAACGCAAGGGCAGCATCTAACCTCGCCCGACCTCCCGAAAGCCCCGGAAATCCTGTGGGAAAGCAGGCTTTCCGGGCATCCCCCCAGCTTTGAACGCGAAAGCCCATAGGCTAGCTTTCGCACTTCCAATCGAGGATTCGCATCGATGACCCGTCCCGTTTTCCGCAAGATCGTTCTCGGCGTCGCCCTGGCCCCGCTCGCGCTCGGCCTTGCCGCTTGCGGCAAGAAAGACCCGGCTGACGGCGGCACTTCGGCTCCCATTTCCAGCGAGGCGCTGGCAAAGGTCGCCGCACCCGCCGGCAAGACCTGGTCGGATGTCGTCGCGAAGACCGCCGATGGCGGCTACCGCATGGGCAACCCCGAAGCCCCGATCAAGCTGGTCGAATACGGCGCGCTTTCGTGCTCGCACTGCGCCAAGTTCGCGACCGACGGCTTCGGCACCCTGCGCGATACGTACATCAACAGCGGCCGGGTGAGCTATGAAGTGCGCTTCTTCATGCTCAACATCTACGATATCGCCGCCACCCTGCAGGCCACTTGCAGTTCGACCGAGGCAGTACTGCCGCTCGCCGAGCAGTTCTGGGCCTGGCAGCCCAACATGTTCCAGAAGCTGCAGGCGGCCGGTGAAGCCAGGCTTCAGGGCATCCAGAACCTGCCCAAGAACCAGCAGATGGCCGCGCTTTCCGAAGTCAGCGGCATGACCGAGTTCTTCACCTCACGCGGGATCTCGCGCGATCAGGCAAACCAGTGCCTCGGCGATGCCGCCAAGGCGCAGGCGCTTGCCGACCAGACCGAAAAGGCCACCAAGGACCTCAACATCACCGGCACGCCCACCTTCCTGATCAACGGCAGCAACGTCGGTTCGATGGAGTTCAAGGAACTGGAAGCCAAGCTCCAGGAAGCCGGCGCGCGCTGATGCTCCGCCAGCCCCAGGCCTGACCTCGATCGATGCGCATCAAGCGGCTCAAGCTCAGTGGATTCAAGAGCTTCGTTGAGCCTGCAGAACTGCGCATCGAACCCGGGCTGACGGGTGTCGTCGGCCCCAACGGCTGCGGCAAGTCCAACCTCCTCGAAGCGATCCGCTGGGTCATGGGCGAAAGCTCGGCCAAGTCGATGCGCGGCGGCGGGATGGAAGACGTGATCTTTGCGGGGACGGCCAATCGCCCTCCCCGCGCCTTTGCCGAAGTCGTGCTGCACGGCGAAACCGCGCTCAATTCCGACGGCGTGCGCGAAGAACTTGAAGTTATCCGCCGGATCGAGCGCGGCGCGGGCAGCGCCTACCGCGTCAATGGCCGCGACGTGCGCGCCAAGGACGTGGCGCTGATCTTCGCCGACGCCGCCACCGGCGCGCATAGCCCCGCACTGGTCTCGCAGGGCCGTATCGCCGCCGTCATCGCCGCCAAGCCCGCCGAACGCCGCGCCATGCTGGAAGAGGCCGCGGGCATCGCCGGCCTCCACGTCCGCCGCAAGGACGCCGAAACCAAGCTGCGCGCGACCGAAGCCAACCTCGCCCGCCTCGAAGACCTCATGGCGGGGCTGGACAAGCAGGTCCTCGCACTGCGCCGTCAGGCCAAGGCGGCGGAACGCTACAAGGCGCTGACCGACCAGATCCGCCTCGCCGAAGCCCGCGTGGTGTTCGCCCGCTGGCGCGATGCCGCAGCCGCTGCCGAAGTCGCGCGCAAGGAAGCGCAGGCCGCCGAACTGCGGGTCAACGCCGCGCAGGACCTCACCGCCGAAGCGCAGAAGCAGCAGGCCGAAGCTGCCAAGGCGCTGATCCTCGCGCGGGACGAACTTGCCGACCGGCGGGACGATGCCAGCGCGCAAGGCCACCGCATGGCGACGCTGACCAGCCAGTTCGAAGCCGCCGAGCAGCGTCTCAAGGACCTTGACCGCCAGAAACAGAGGCTGGAGGAAGATCGCGGCGATGCCGACAGGCTGACCCGCGACGCGGCCGAAGCGCTCACCCGGCTGGAGAAGGAACTGGCCGAAGGACGCCGCCAGCTCGAACTCGACGAAGCGACGCGTCCGCGGCTGGCCAATGCCCTCGAAGGCGCCGAACGCGCCTCGCGCGCGGCCGAGCTCGATCTGGCGCAGGCCACCGCCGCGCAGGCCGGGGTCGAGGCGGAGTGGCGGATCGCCGAAGCCGAACGGGCGCAGGCCCACGCCCGGCTTGACCGGCTCTCCGGCGAAATGACGCGCCTTGCCGCGCAAGTCGGGGCTCTGCCGCAGGCAGAAGATCTCGATGCGGCCTTCGCCGAAGCGCAGGCGCGTGCCGCAGCGGCCAGTGCCGCGCTTGCCGCCGCCCGCACCGGGCTGGAGGCGCAGCAGGCCCGCAAGGGCGAACTTCAGGCCGAGCGCGACAACGCCGCCTCCACGCTCGCCGCCGCCCGGGCCGATCTGACCGGCATCGAGCGCGAACATGCCGCGCTGCTGAAGGACCGCGAAGCCCGCGCCAAAGGCGCCAAGGCGGCGCATGGCCTGCCCGTCGCCATCGACGCGGTGAAAGTTTCGCCCGGTTACGAACGCGCGCTGGCCGCCGTGCTGGGCCGCGACGCCCGCGCCCCCTTGGGGGAGGTCGCCAAGGCAGACGGCCGGTTCTGGACCGGCGCCAAGGCGCCCGCTGCCGTCCCGGACAGCCTTGCCGCCCATGTCACCCGGTGCCCACCGGAACTCGCCGCTCGCCTGGCGCTGGTCCATGTTACCGATGAGGACGATGCACGCCCGCTCGCCCCCGGCGAATGGCTGGTCACGCGCGGTGGTGTGCTGCGGCGCTGGGACGGTTTCATCGCGCGCGGCGAAGGCGCTGCCGAAGCGGCGCGGCTGGAAGCGGAAAACCGCTTTGCCCAGCTCGACGCGCAATTGCCGCCCTTGCGCGAAGCGGTTTCCGTTGCCGAGGCCCGCCAGGGCGAGGTCCAGCAACAGCTGGCTGCGCTCTCCACCGCCGTGGTCTCCGCCGAACGGGCGATTGCCGATGCCGCCACGGCGGAACGCACCACCTTGCGCGGCGTCGATCAGGCAGAGGACGCCCGCCAGCGTCACACCGCCCGCCGTGCCGAGCTCGCCCGCGCCGAAGCGGAACTCACCGAGCAGCGCCAGGCGGCCGAGCAGGATGTCGCGGCCGCCGAGGCGAAGCGCGCGGCCCTGCCCGATCCCGAAACCGGCCGCGCCGCGCTCGACGAAGCCAGGCAGCAGAACGATACCTCCCGGACCGCACTGCAGGCGGCGACCGCGGCACTTGCGGCGCACGATCAGGGGCTGGCCGTCGCCCGCGAACGCACGACCTCCCAGGCCGGCGACATTCGCGGCTGGCAGGCCCGCGCCGGGGATGCCGCCAACCGCCTTGCGCAAATGGGCGGCCGGCTGGAGGAGATCGAGAACGAGCGTGCAGTCATCGCTGCCAAGCCCGCCTCGCTGCTCGAGCAGATCGAACAAGGCGAAGCGGTCCGGGAGCGTCTGGCCGAGGAGCTGGCCAAGGCCGACGCAGCCGTCGGCACCCTCGCAGAAACCGCGCGCAAGGCTGATGCGGCGCTTGCCGCCGCGCAGGAAATGCTCGCCTCGGCCCGCGAATACCGCGCCGGAACCGCTGCCCGCGCTGAGAACGAGGATGCCCGCCGGATCGAGACCACCCGGGTTTCGGGCGAACGTTTCCAGTGCCCGCCGCCGGTCCTGGCCGAACGCTTCGGCTTCGTGCCCGGCGACGTCGGCCATGCCGACAACGAAGGTTCGGGCATGGACCGCCTTGTCGCCGAGCGCGAGCGGATCGGCCCGGTCAACCTGCTCGCCGCCGACGAACTGGCCGAGGCCGAGGCACGGCTTGGCGTCAGCGCCACCGAAAAAGCAGAGCTGGCCGAAGCGGTCGCGCGGCTGCGCGGCTCGATTGGCAATCTCAACCGCGAGGGCCGTGAGCGCCTGCGCGCCGCCTTCGAGGCGGTCGACGGCCACTTCCGCCGCCTGTTCACGCGGCTGTTCCAGGGCGGCCAGGCGCACCTCGCGCTGGTCGATTCGGACGATCCGCTGGAAGCCGGTCTCGAAATCTTCGCCCAGCCGCCGGGCAAGCGGTTGCAGTCGCTCACGCTGCTTTCGGGCGGCGAGCAGGCGCTCACTGCCGTCGCGCTGATCTTTGGACTATTCCTCACCAACCCGGCGCCGATCTGCGTGCTCGACGAAGTCGACGCGCCGCTGGACGATGCCAATATCGAGCGCTTCTGCGACCTCCTCGAAGCGATGACCAAGGAAACCGACACGCGCTATCTTGTCGTCACCCACAATGCGGTGACGATGAGCCGGATGCACCGCCTGTTCGGCGTGACGATGGTCGAAAAGGGCGTCTCGCGCCTCGTCAGCGTCGACCTTGTCGGTGCAGAGCAACTGCTCGCTGCGGAATGACGGTCAGATGTCCCTGCCGAATCCCCTGATCGACGGCTACCTGCCGCAGTTCCAGTTTTCCGAGACGCATTCGGCCAAGGTAAAAGCCGCAACCGGAACCATCCTCGAGGCTGTTGCTGCCTATCGCCCGGAAAACGATCCGTTCTTCCGCAGCATGATCGCCCTGCGCGAACTGCCCGCCCGGCTCACCGGAAAACGGCGCCCGGAACCCTTCGGCATGGCAAACTTCACCCTTCTGGAGCGCACGCCGGACGGGTTGGTCTACGGCCTTGTCGGTCGGTTCTGGCATGCCGATTACGGTCTTTGCCCGGTGGCGGACGGCCACGCGTTCAAGGCCTTCGACAAGCGCGGCGTCGCCAAACTCGCGCTCGGCTTCGATGTCCAGCAGACGCCTGATGGTTGCCGTCTCACGACGCAGACCCGCGTCTCGTGCCCGGATCGCGAATCCTTCCGGCGTTTCCGGCCATACTGGCTGCTCATCCGTCCGGTCAGCGGGCTGATCCGGCGGCGTATCCTTGGCGCCATCCGCCGGACCGCCGAACGCGGCTGATTCACTTCAGCACGAAGCGCGGCCCTGGCCCTAGCGCTCCTGCCTCGTCATCGCGGTTGTAGAGGCGGCATTTGGCAAGGCTGAGGCAGCCGCAGCCGATGCATTCATCCAGCTTGCGGCGGGTCAGTTCCAGCAGCGCGATCCTGGCATCGATCGCCTCGCGCATGGAGATACTGATGCGTTCCCAATCCTCCATCGTCGGCGTGCGCCCTTGCGGCAAACTGGAGAGTTCGCGCTCGATCTCGGCAAGGCCGAGGCCCAATTTCTGCGCGATCAGCACAAAGCTCACCCGGCGAATGTCGGAGCGCAGGAAACGCCGCTGGTTGCCGCTCGACCGCAGCGAAGTGAGCAGCCCCTTCTCCTCGTAGAAGCGGATGGCGGAAACCGCGACACCGGTGCGGCGGGCGAGATACCCGATGGAGATGAAGCGATCCTCGACCATCGGCGTCTTGTGCCGCCTTTTTCGTTTGACCTCAAGTTAACTTGAGATTGCATCAAGGCGAGGCCGGCGATTCGACCGGCGGAAAATGCAGGAGACATTCCGATGGCCCAGGGCCGCCTCGAACATGCCAACATCACCGTCAGCGACATCGACCGTTCGTCCGCGCTGCTGCAGGACCTGCTCGGCTGGCACGAACGCTGGCGGGGGCCCGCCATCAACGGCGGCGAGACGATCCATGTCGGCGGGGACTTCAGCTACATCGCGGTCTACACCGACCGCAAGACGCAGGCGAAGGACGGCACAAGGCGCTTCGGCAAGGGCGCCCCGCTCAACCACGTCGGCCTGGTGGTGGACGACCTCGACGAAGCCGAACGCCGGGTGATCGCGGCAGGCCTCGTGCCGTTCAACCATGCCGACTATGAGCCGGGCCGCCGCTTCTATTTCTTCGACTGGGACGGCATCGAGTTCGAACTCGTCAGCTACGCGTAAGTCCGCAATGCAAAGCCCCCTCAGGCCGTGACGCCCTGCGCCTTGGCAAAGGCATCGAGCCGGGCCTGGAACGCGGCCTTGCGCTCGGGCGCGATCCAGGCCGCATCGAAGGCGTTACGCTCGATCCGCAGCAGTTCGGCCTTGGTCAGGCTGCTGCGGATCTGCGCCTTCACCATGACCTCGTTGATGTACTCGCTGCCCATATAGGCCGGATCGTCCGAGTTGAGCGTGACCTTGAGCCCATTGTCGAGCATGCCGCGCACGACGTCGACCGGCTTGCCGTTCACGAGGATCTGCCCCGAGAAGGTCGGGCAGACGGTGAAGGCGATGCCCCGTTCGCGCGCGATAGCCATCAGTTCCGGCGATTGCAGGATATTGCCGCCGTGATCGATCCGCTCGACCCCGATGTCGAGCAGCGCCTCGCGAATATGGCCGAGCGTATCCTTCTGGTTGACGTCGCAGTGCGCCGTCACGTGCAGGCCGGCCGCGCGTGCCTTGGCGAAGTGGGCGACAAACTTGCCGGGCGGATTGTCCTTCTCGTCGGAATCGAGGCCGACACCGACCAGTCTGTCCTTGTAGGGCAGCGCGGCATCGAGCGCCTTCATGGCATTGTCGGCGGTAAGATCCCGCATGAAGCAGAGGATCAACTGCGATTCGATACCCAGTTTCGCCTGGGCATCGGCACGCGCCTGCGTGATTCCCTCGATCACCGCCTCGACCGCGATGCCCCGGTCGATATGCTGCTGGGGATCAAAGAACATCTCGGCATAGAGCACGTTCTGCGCATGGGCCTTGGCCAGATAGGCATAGGCCAGGTCGTAGAAGTCCTGCTGCTTGAGCAGCACGTTCATGCCGTCGTAGTAGATCGCCAGGAAGCTCGGCAGGTCGTGGTAGACGTAGCTGCGCTTCATCGCCGCGACATCGGCAAAAGGCAGCTTTACCCCGTTACGCTGGGCGAGCGCGAACTTCATCTCGGCTTCCAGCGTGCCTTCGAGATGGACGTGGTATTCCGCCTTGGGCATTGCCGCGATGAAGCGGGCCATGTCGCCCGCCGTGCCCTCGGCAGGCGCCGCCAGTGCGCGCACGCCGCCAAGAGCAGGAAGCGCAGGCACAAGAAGCGCGGCCTGCGTGAACGACCGTCGGGAAAGCAGCATCGGATACTCGCACCTGAAGGAAACCCCGTTCCTCTATCCGCGAATGCCCTGGTGCCTGTCCATCGACGAAAACGACACGCCCCATTCCAGAAAAGCGGGGACTGCCTTCGACTTAGCTCCAGGTCGCCTCGGGCGGCAGGCTCATCAGAATGGCGTCGATGTTGCCGCCGGTCTTGAGGCCGAACAGCGTGCCCCGGTCGTAGACAAGATTGAACTCGGCGTAGCGCCCACGCCATTCGAGCTGCCGGGCCTTGTCGGCGGGCGTGAAATCCAGCCCCATCCGACGGCGCACGAGGCGCGGGAACACCGCGAGGAAGGCCTCCCCCACCGCCTGGGTAAAGGCGAAATTGGCCTCCCACGCGGCATCATCGGCGCATTCGAGGTGATCGTAGAAGATGCCGCCCACACCGCGGTGAACCTTGCGGTGGGGAATGTAGAAATACTCGTCCGCCCAGGCCTTGTAACGCTCGTAATGGCGCTCGCCGTGGGCGTCGCAGGTCGCCTTGAGTTCAGCGTGGAACTCGGCGGTATCCTCGTCATAGGGCAGCGGCGGATTGAGATCGGCACCGCCGCCGAACCAGGCCTTGGTGGTGGTGAGGAAACGGGTGTTCATGTGCACGGCCGGCACGTGCGGGTTGCGCATGTGTGCGACGAGGCTGATGCCGGTGGCGGAAAAGGCGTTCTGTTCGGCCGAGGCGCCATTGATCGTGCCGGCGAAATCCTTCGAAAGTGCGCCAACAACGGTGGAAACGTTGACGCCCACCTTCTCGAAGACCTCGCCCTTCATCAGCGCGCGGGTGCCGCCTCCGGTCTCGCCGTCCTCGCCGCCTTCAACCGCCGCCCGCTTCCACGGGGTATACTCGAAGGAAGCGGAGGAGCCTGCCTCGCGCTCGATCGCCTCGAACTCGGCGCAGATGCGGCTGCGCAACGTCTCGAACCAGTGACGGGCGCGGTCGGTGTGGGCAGTCCAGTCGGTCATTCGTTTTCCCCTTGCGGCCGCGCTTGCCAAATCGCGCCGGTCACGGCAAGGGAAAGCCATGGTTCCCTTTTCGTTCTGCGCACAGGAGATCTTTCTGGTGCCGCCGCCCGCCTCGGCCCCGGCGACCCGCGGGAGCGCGCTCTACTGGCCGCGCGAGCAGGCGCTGCTGGTGGCGGACCTGCATCTCGAAAAGGCCAGCTTCTTCGCGCAGACCGGGCAGATGCTGCCCCCCTACGACAGCCGCGAGACATTGGAGCGCCTCGCCCACGCGGTGCGGCAGACCGGCGCACGGCGGGTCTTCGCTCTGGGAGACAATTTTCACGACAGCGCCGGGACACAGCGGCTTGATCCGCATACCGCGGGCATGCTCTGCGCGCTTACCCGCGTGCTCGACTGGGTGTGGATCACCGGAAATCACGATCCCCATCTCGGCCACGAGGCGGGTGGCACCCTGGTGGAGGAAATCGCGGTCTCGGGCATCACCCTGCGCCATGAGGCGAAGCCGGGCTGCACCGGAGCGGAACTTTCCGGGCACTATCACCCCCGCCTGATCGTCCATGCACGAGGCCGCCGGATCGCTCGCCCCTGCGTGGTCCATGGCGGCAATCGGCTGATTTTGCCTGCTTTCGGCGCGCTTACCGGCGGGATGGACGCCGCCGATCCCGTCATCGTCGAGGCGCTCCAGCCCGCCAACGAGATCGACGCCCTGGTCGCCGCGAAGGACCAACTTCTGCGCTATCCCCTCTGGCGAGCGGCCGCCTGAGCACCTATATGCGTCATGACCGTTTCATACGGTCGGGGCGTCCTGTAGATTTCCTTGAAATCGGCCTTTGCGTGTCGAGGCGATTCGCATTAATGACGCCCGAACTTGCAGCCATTTGACAGAAGCGATTCAGGAGAACGCATATAGCACCCCCACCCCGGCGCATGATGACGCCACCGGTCAAGAGTGGACCGCGCTACAATAACATGATCCAGTCGGACAAGGTCCGGGTTATCGACCAGGATGGCGAGAACCTGGGTGTCATGTACACGCGTGCGGCCATCGAACAGGCGGCCGATGTCGGTCTCGACCTGGTTGAAGTCTCGCCGAACGCCGATCCGCCGGTGTGCAAGTTCCTCGATGTCGGCAAGTACCGGTATGAGGCCCAGAAAAAGGCCAATGCCGCGCGCAAGACCCAGAAGACGCAGGAGATCAAGGAGATCAAGATGCGTCCGAACATCGATGACCATGACTACGAGACCAAGATGCGTAACGTGGTCCGCTTCATCGGTGATGGCGACAAGGTGAAGGTCACCCTGCGCTTCCGCGGTCGTGAACTCTCGCACCAGCAGCTGGGCATGAACCTGCTGCGCCGCGTGCAGGAAGACGTCGCTGACATCGCCAAGATCGAAGCCTATCCGCGCATGGAAGGCCGCCAGATGCTGATGGTGCTCTCGCCCAAGTAAGGCGAGCAAGGCACATCGAATCGGGCCTAACGCAAAGGGCGCGCCGCAAGGCGCGCCCTTTGTCGTTCGCGGTCGGTTCTTGCGGGCCAGCGGGACGGCGCTGCAAAAACCCGCTAAGGCGAATTTTCAAGCCAACGCCTTTTCCAGCACGACCATCGCCAGCGGCGGATCGACCAGGACCGGGAAGGGGCGCGTCTCGCCCGTCCGCCCATAACCACGCCGCTCGTAATAGGCGATCAGTTCAACGCGCTGGTCGATCACCGTCATTTCCATGGCGTGCGCGCCGAACACGTCTCGCGCAAGATCCTCGGCGGCCGCGATCAACTGGCGGCCGAGACCACCCGCCTGTAGCACCGGATCGATGCAGAGCAGGCCCAGGTAGGCCAGTCCCGCCCCCTTGGAGGTCACCTGCACGCAGCCGATCGGCACACCGTCCTCGGAAATCGCCACCAACAGGCGATCGGACGCACTGCACACGATGGCCGTCAATTCGCCGAGATCGGTGCGGTCATCGCTCAGCAGGTCCGCCTCGAACGTCCACCCCGCCCTTGCGCTGTCGCCGCGATAGGCACGCTCGATCACCGGATGCAGCGCGGGAAGATCGGCCTCGGTGGCGACACGAATTTGCATGGCAGTACTCTCCGGACATCAACTCCCCCCGCTGTACGCACGCCAAGCGGCAAACAGGAGGGGGCGGACTACAAATTTTTGGGGGTAGCGAGGACTCGCCCGCCAGCCCTAGATTCGCAGGACCATGAACATGCCGATGCCCGATCCCGCCAGCGATCCCACCTGGGGGTTGACCGAGAAGGAGAAGCAGACCCTTCGCCTGATCGTGCGCGGCCACGATGCCAAGTCGATCGCGCGCGATCTCGACCTCTCGATCCACACGATCAACGAGCGGCTGCGCGACGCCCGCCGCAAGATGGCGGTGTCGAGCAGCCGCGAAGCCGCGCGCCTGCTGCTGGCGGCGGAAACCGACACGCCAGGCCCTCTCCCCGAAATGTTAGGGGACAGACGAATGGGGGAGGACCCGGATCGCCCCGCGAACGATCATGACGATGCGCCGCGTGACGGCGCCGGGCCGGTGCGTCGCCGGCTCTGGATCATCATCGGAGTCCTGCTCATGACATTGACCCTCGGCCTTGCAGTGCTTGCCGCCCTCACCCATGCAAGCGCACCAGGTGTGCCGACCGCCACGGCCACCGCAGCCGACAGCGAAGTGGTGGACGCCGCCCGCCAGTGGCTCACGCTGGTCGATCAGGGCCGCTGGGACGACAGCTACCGGGACACCGGCTCGGCCTTCCGGAAACTGAACACCGCTCAGGTCTGGGCCGCAACCTCCGAAAAAGTGCGCGTGCCGCTCGGCGCCGTGCTCTCGCGCGTGCTGCTCAGCCAGGAGGAACTCCCCGCCCCGCCCAACGGCTACCAGGTAGTCAGGTTCCGCACCCGCTATGCCAACAAGGCCGGCGCGGTGGAGACCGTCTCGCTCGAACGCGAAGAAGGCAAGTGGCGGGTGGTGGGCGTCATCATCGAATAGACGCCCTAAAAAGACCAATTGTTGCAAGGAGCGGGCGGCCCGGGAGCCCGATTGGAAATCCGTGTGAAATATGCGCTTGGAATGACAGCGCCAGAAAAGGACGTCCCGGCACACCGCCCGGACCCCACCCCGAGGCCCTGCGCTGCTCATTCCAATGACACCCTTCCTACCCCGCTCCCTGCGCCCGCCCCTCGCATCCTTGCACTGGAGCGCACCGCTCGCCGCCCTACTGGCCACCAGCGGCTGCGCCGGATCGCTGATGCACGCCGATCCGCTCGCTACAAGGCGGGCAGCCCGCGAAGAGCAAGCCCCGCCGCCTCCCCAACAGCGCGAGCCGGTGCTGTCCAGCCTTCCGCAGCCCGAAGCCGTGAAGCCGCCGGTCGCGCCCGAGCCTGCGTCAGCGGCGGCGGCAAGGACGGCCGAGACAACATCCGCGCCGATCCTCGTGACCGGCGCCGTGCCGCGCAAGCCGAAGCCGCAGGTCTTCCCCGATACCAGCGCGACGATCGTCTTCACGGTCACACCGGCGGGGACGTGCCCCCAATGCCGGCTGACAAAGATCACCGTCTCCCCGACCGGCGAAGTGCTGATCGAACTCGGCCACTGGGACGCGGTACAGCGCGACTGGGACTACCAGCACTACAAGGCCAGGGTGAAGCGCAACACCGCCAATGCCTTTGCCGCCGGCCTGAAGGCCGACCGCCCCACGGGCGAGGCGAGCGTGCACATGTCCGGCCTTGCCTGCACACTGCCGACCCGGGACGCGGGACTCACCATCCAGTGGCTCGAATTTGGCCGCCGCGACCGCCTCAACGTCGTGTTCGACTGCCCTGCTTCCGGCGACCGCCAGACCGCCCAGCGCCTGCGCCATGCGCCCGATGTGCTGGCCCTGCGCCGGATCGCCGCCCCCTGATGGACACTGTTGCCCTCCCCCCGATGACCGCAGCGCAAGTCCCCGTTCAGGCAGGACGTACCGCTGCGGCCCTGCTTTTCATCAGCGGTTGGATGCGCGTACCGAAGGCCTCCACGCCCTCAAGGAAATCGTCGAAAGTCAGCAGCACGCCGCCGGTGTTGGGCACCTCGGCCATCTCGTCGAGCATGCGCGCCACACTTTCGTAGCTGCCGACCAGCGTGCCCATGTTGATGTTCACCGCCCCTTCCGGCGCCGCGAGTTGGCGTACGTTGGTGTCGGTGTTGACCGTGTCCTTCGCGCCCTGGTCGGCGAGCCAGGCGATGGCTTCGAGATCGACGCCGTCGTTGTAGCTCTGCCACTTGGCCATCGCTTCCTCGTCGGTTTCGGCCGCGATCACCATGACCAGCACAAAGACTGACACGTCGCGGCCGGTTTCCGCGGTGAACTTGGCAAGGCGGTCGTTGTTGGAGGCGAAGGCGGTGGGGGTGTTGACGCCCTTGCCGAGGCAGAAGGCATAGTCCGCCCACTGGGCCGAGAAGGCGAGGCCCGCATCGGACGAGCCCGCGCAGATGATCTTCATGTCGGCTTCGGGCTGCGGGCGGACGAGGCAATCGTCCATTTCATAGTACTTGCCCTTGAAGTCCGAGCGGCCGGTCTCCCACAGTTCGCGCAGCACCTGCGCATATTCACCCAGCACATCGTAGCGGTTGCGAAAATGCTCGTCGCCCGGCCAGAGGCCCATCTGCGTATACTCGGGCGGCTGCCAGCCGGTGATGAGGTTGAGCCCGAAGCGACCGTGGCTGATGCTGTCGATGGTGTTGCACATGCGCGCGGCAAAGGCGGGCGGGATGATGAGCGTGGGGCAGGTGGCGAAGATCCTGATCTTCTCGGTCACCGCCGCGAGCCCCGCCATCAGCGTGAAGCTTTCGAGGCCATATTCCCAGAACTGCGTCTTGCCGCCGAAGCCGCGCAGCTTGATCATCGAGAGCAGGAAATCGAGCCCGTATTTCTCGGCCCGCCGGGCGATCTCCTTGTTGAGATCGAAGCTGGGCAGGTATTGCGGGGCATTCTCGCTGATCAGCCAGCCATTGTTGTTGATGGGAACAAAAACGCCGACTTGCATGGGCTTCAGCTCCTGAGAAATTCGAGAACGAGGCGATTGAAAGCTTCCGGATCGGTCACGTTGCAGGCGTGGCCGCCCCAGTCGAATGTGGCGACATCGGCATGCTCTACCGGCTCGGCGAGATCGAGCGCAGAGGCATAGGGCACCAGGAAATCATCGCGCGTGGCAACGACCAGCAGGTTTTCGAGCGCGGCAAGCCCTGCAGGATCGGGCGCATAGGCCTGCACCGCGGCAATGCGCTTGGCGGTGGTGGCGATGCCGGGGAAGGCGGCGAGGTGGTGATCGAGCTCGGCCGCAAGGTCACCGTCGTGCGCGGCAATCCAGTCGGGCGGGTAGAGGAACAGCGGCTGCGCTTCGAGGAACGCGCGCTCGCCTGCGCCGTGCAGCAGGGCCAGGCGGGCGGCAAAGCACCGCCGGGTATGCGGGGAGAGCGAGCGCCAGCCGTTGACGACCACCAGCCGGTCGATCCGGCCGCTGCGGATGGCGGTCTCGACGCCGATGGCGCCGCCCAGCGCATGGCCGATGAAATGCGCCCGCTCAATGCCGAGAGTGTCCATCAACTGGATCACGTCGCCCGCCATATCCTCGACCGATGTGGTCTCCGGCAAAGCGCGCTCGCTGCGGCCGGTGCCGCGGTGGTCATAGGCGAGGACGCGGAAATGCGCGGCCAGTGCCGCGAGGTTCGGCGCCCAGTAGCCCGCCGAGCCGCCAAGGCCGCTCGACAGGATGAGCGGGGGAGCCTCCGCGCTCCCATACGTTTCGTAGTAGAGCCCGCCAGCCTCAGGCAAGGTGGGCGACCGAGGCTATCTCGACGAGGCAATCCGGCTTCACCAGTTCGCACTTGATGCAGTAGCGGGCGGGCTTATCGCCCGGGAAATACTCGGCGTAGACCGCGTTGAAAGCGGCGTAATCGTTCAGGTCCTTGAGGAAGATGTGGTTCATGGCAATGTCCGCCATCGTCCCCCCGGCGGCCTCTACCGTGGTCTTGATGACCTCCAGCACATGGCGCGTCTGTGCGGCGGCATCGCCGACATGGAGCACCGCACCGCCCTCGCCCAGCGCCAGCACGCCCGAGACGTAGACAACATTGCCCGCCTTGGCCCCGGCCGAATAGGGCGCGATGGGGGTGGGGAACTGCGGCGGATTGATCGGTTCGAAAGGCATCACGGTTCCTTTGGTGGGAGCTGGCCGACGGCAGTGCGGAAATCGGCGACGCTGCTCACCCAGCCGAAGAACTTCTCGACGTTGTAGAGGCTGGCCTCGCGGATGAAGTCGGGCCCGAGGTGGTGCACCGCGTCCTCCAGCAACACGCCGAAGTATTCGAGGTGGAAGCCGTCACGCAGGGTCGATTCGACACAGACGTTGGTGGCGATGCCGGTGAAGATCAGCGTGCGGATTCCGCGTGCGCGCAGCACCGAATCGAGTTGCGAGTTGAAGAACGCCGAATAGCGCGGCTTGTGTACGCGCAGGTCATCGCCCTGCGGCGCCAGCGCCTCCACCAGTTCGTAATCCCACCCGCCCCGTGCCAGGAACTTTCCGGCAAGCTCGGGCCGCGCCCGCATGGTCCTCAGCGCATTGGACTTGTGATAATTGGGCGAGAGCGGCGTTCCCGCCTCGACATAGCCTGCATCCCAGCCGTTCTGCAGGAAGACCACCGGCATGCCCGCCGTGCGCGCTACCTCGACGACTTCGGCGATCTTCGGAATCACGCTGGCCGCCGGACCGACATCGAAGCCAGCCTCGTCCACATAGCCGCCCTTGCTGGCGTAGGCGTTCTGCATGTCGACAACGATCACCGCCGTCGTCGCGGCATCGAGCCGGATCGCTTCGGGACGCGCCGGCAGCACCACCGAGGGGCCGGAACGCGTTGGCACGGGATCGACGATTGCTTCGCTCACCCGCGCAGGATTGAGCAGGTGCAGCAAATCGTCAAGCCGCTTCGAAAAATCGCGTGTTTACGCGCCCTTCCACTCGCGGCGCTCTTCCGCCGCGCGCAGGACTTCATAGGCAAGCTGATAGGTCTGAAAGGCCTTGGCGGCCTCGGCATCGTCGGGCCGGACATCCGGGTGGACTTCCTTGGCCTTCATCCGCCAGGCCTTGCGCACGGCATCGAAGTCGGCATCGGGATCGAGGCCCAGCGCTTCCAAGGCGTTGAGCTCATCCCGGCTGCGGCTGCCGTCGCCCGAGCCCGCCCAGCCGTAGTGCGCCGATTCCTTGTAGCCTTCGGCCTCGGAGCGCTCCTCGGCCTCGCGCCGCGCCGCTTCCTCGGCATCGAGGCCCGCAAAGTAATCCCAGCCCGCATTATATTCGGCGGCGTGCTTCTGGCAGAAATACCAGCGATCGCGGCTGTTGGGGGTCTTGGGTGCTGGGCAATCGCCCGGCTCGGTGCAGCCATGCCGGTCGCACAGGCGCACCTGCGCCGCCTCGCGCGAGCTGCCATAGCTGCGCCAGCGCGGGAACCCCCAGTCCATGGATCGGCCTGCTCTGCTCATTCGACCGCCGATACCTGCCGACTCGAAACCATTGCAAGCCCCAACTGCCCCCCCGCGACAAATCAGGCAGAAAACGAAAGGCCCGGCTCGCGCATGCGAGCCGGGCCTTTGCCGAACCGGAAAACCGGGGCCGATCAGTCGATCGTGACGGTCACCGCGCGGCGGTTCTGCGCCCACGAAGCCTCGTCCGAACCCAGCGCGATCGGGCGTTCCTTGCCGAAGCTCACGGTGCTGAGACGCGAAGCGTCGACGCCAAGGCTGACGAGGTAGTTCTTGGCCGCATTGGCACGGCGCTCACCCAGCGCAATGTTGTATTCGCGGGTGCCGCGCTCGTCGCAGTGGCCTTCGATGGTCGCGCGCTTGCTGGGGTACTGGATCAGCCACTGCGCCTGCTTGGCGAGAGCAGCCTGGTCTTCGGCGTCGATGTCGTACTGGTCGAGGCCGAAGTGGATGGTGTCCGAACCCATCATGCGGGCGAGGAAGTCGGCCTGGCTGCCGGGGACCGGACCGGCGGGCTGCCCGGGGGTCTGGGTGGTGGTGGCCGGGCCGGGCTCGGGCGGGAGCTGCTTGGGTGCCTTGGTGCCGCAAGCCGAAAGGGCCAGTGCACCGGCAACGAGAAGCACGGTGGTGTCGGTCTTCACGGATCGGTTGGCGGACATGAGGGCAGGCATGAGGCAATCTCCTGTGGTGCGCGGCCAATTGAATGACCGCGTCTGTTTAGGTGTTCGTGCAAATGTAAACACTGTCAACCTGAACGGTTGCCGTCCGAGGGAGCGGCAACGCACAGGTTACAGCAAAATCGGCCGCGGCGTCAGGGGCGAACCGGCCCCCAGGCCGGATCGGAGGCGCCTACCGGGGTCGGCAGCTTGCGTTCGTTCTTGCCGGTGAGGTCAACCTGCCAGATCGAGCTCTTGCCGCTGGTCTTTTCGGTGCGGAAGAACTGGACGATGCGCCCGTTCGGCGACCAGGTCGGCGCCTCGTCCTGCCAGGAATTGGTCAGGTAGCGCAGCCCCCCGCCGCTGGGGCTCATCACCGCGACACGCAGATTGCCCGCGATATGGGTGAAGGCGATCTGGTCACCGCGCGGGCTCCATTCCGGCGTCGCCGCGCGGCCGCCGAAGAAGCTGATGCGGTGCTGGTTCGAACCATCCGCGTTCATCACGTAGATCTGCTGGGTGCCCGAACGGTCGCTCTCGAACACGATCTGCGAGCCGTTGGGCGAATAGGAACCGCCGATCGAGATGCCGGGCGTGTTGGTCAGGCGGATCGGCGTGCCGCCGCTCGAGGAGATGCGGTAGATGTCGGTATTGCCGCCGCTCGCCATCGAATAGAGGATCCACTTGCCGTCCGGCGACCAGCGCGGCGCCATCGTCGGATTGCCCGTGCGGGCGATCAGCTTCTGGCTGTCGCTGGCGAGATCGTAGACGTAGATGCTCGGCTGCCCGTTGAGATACGACAGATAGAGGATCTTCGAATAGTCCGGCGAATAGCGCGGGGTGAGCGCGGTGGCCTGGCCGCTGGTCAGATAGCGGTGGTTGGCGCCGTCCGAATCCATGATCGCCAGCCGCTTCATGCGGTGATCCTTGGGCCCGGTCTCGGCAATGTAGGCGATCTTGGAATCGAAGAACGGACTTTCACCCGAAAGCCGCGAATAGACCATGTCCGCGCACTTGTGCGCCGCGCGGCGCCAGTCGGAAGGAGCGACCTGCCAACCGCCCTTCATCAGCTGCTGCTTGAGCTGGACGTCGTAGAGATAGCAGCCGATCGTCAGGTTGCCGTCGGCTCCGGCGCGCACATAGCCCTGCACCAGCATGTTCGCCGCGCGTGCCGACCAGGTCGGATAGTCAGGCGCCTGCACCTGGGCATAAGCGGGCTGCGGCAGGCCGTCCGGGCCCGAGGGCTTGAACAGGCCGTTGTTGCGAAGGTCGGATGCAACCACTTGCGACAGGGCGCGGCCCAGCGCGCCGGTCGAGCCGGCATTGGTCTGGGTCGGCACGTCGTTGTCGGTCGCGAAATTGGTGATCGCGATACCGAGGTCCTGCCAGGCACCGTCGGCGGAAACCGAGCCGGTGAGTCCGGCATCGTCGGCTTCGAGCCCCTGATCGGCCTGCCCCGCCGGAGCAGGCGCCGACTGGGCGGGAACCGGTGCCGGCTGTGATTGGGCATAGACACCGTAGACCGGTGCAGTCGAAGCCAGAGCGAACGACAGGACGAGCGTAAGCGGACGAGAAGTCATTGCGAAAGCCTCAGGTCGAAACGGAACGACGAAACGCGTTTCCACGCATCGTAGTATTCCGAGGGAAGATTGAAAGGCGAAGCGAGTTGCACAGCGCGGATCGCCTGTTCGGCATGGCGCTGCGCCTGCGCGCGATTGGCATCGGTGATACCCATCTGGCGCACGACGATCGGCCGACCGGCAAGGCTGCCGTCCGGGTTGAGATTGAACGAGAGGATCGTCACCAGCTGATCGGCATCGGCGCCATCCGGCGGGCTCCAGTGCGGCTTGAGCTGCCGGGTGATCGCCCCCGACAGCGCCGAGCGCACTTGCGGGCCGATAGCGGCGGCAGGCGTCCCCTTGCCCTGGTTGCTGGTCGCGCCGGAAACGCCGGACAGGAAGTCGGAGCCGACACGGCTTCCGCCCGCCTTTTTCGGCGTGGCCGAGGGCTTTGCGGCGGTATTGGCCGAACGGTCGATGCCGGTGAGGATCTGGTCGATCGGGTTCTTGCGCGGCGGCGTGCGCGTGGCCGGCTTCGCGGCAGGCCTGGCAACCGGTTTCGCAGCCGGCTGCGCAGGCTTGGGAACCGGCTTCGCGACCGGTTTGGGTGCCGGTCTTGGGGGCGACACCGGCGCGGGCTTTGGAACCGGCTTGGGTACGGGTTTCGGTGCCGGGACCGGCTTGGGCGCAGGCTGCGGCGGCGCGGGCTTGGGGGCTGGAGCCGGCACCGGCGCCGGAGCGGGTGCAGGTTCGGGCGCCGGGGCCGGAACGGCCTCGCCCAGGGTCGGCGCGATATCGGGAGCGGCCTGCTCGAACGGGTTGGGCGAGGTCGAGGTGGGCGCGACATCGTCGCTCAGCGTCACCTCGATACGCTGCGGCGGCGGAATCACCGGTGGCTCGCCCGGCTGCGCGCGCAGCAGCACCAGCAGCCCCGCGTGCAGCGCCAGCGCCACCCCAAGGCCGAGCCCCTCTTCCTTGCTCAGTCCGGACCTGGTTCTAACCGTTGCCATCGTGTCCAGCCTAGCTCAGCGGCCTGAACCGCCGCTGACACCCGTCACCAGCGCGATCGAAGTGAACCCGGAATGATTGAGTTCGCCCATGACTTCCATCACCCGGCCATAGTCGAGCGCCTTGTCGGCGCGCAGCGTGACCTGCGGCTTCTTGCCGTCCGCGCCCGCAGGCACGGCGGCAAGGCGTTCGGCCAGCTCACCGGGGGCCAGCGCGTCTTCTTCGTAATAGACGGTGCCATCACGCTTGATCGAGATGGTCAGCTGGTCGCTCTCGTCGTTGGTCGCGCTGGCGCGGCTGTCGGGCAAGTCGATCGGCACCGCCGCCTTGAGCAGCGGCGCGGTGACCATGAAGATGATCAGCAGCACCAGCATGACGTCGACCAGCGGCGTCACGTTGATCTCGGCCATCGGAGCTCTGCCGCCCCGACCGCGACGGCCGCCTCGCCGTCCTCCGCCGGACATCCCCCCCGAAGAACCCATCGCCATCAGCGCTGCTCCAGCTCGCGGGTCAGCGCGGAGTGCAGCTTGTCGGCAAAGCGCTGCATGCGCGATTCGAACATGTTCACCCGGTGCGAGAAACGGTTGTAGGCGATAACCGCCGGAATTGCCGCAAACAGGCCGATGGCGGTGGCGAAGAGCGCCTCGGAGATGCCGGGGGCAACCACCGCAAGCGAGGAGTTCTGCTGCTGGCCGATCTGGAAGAAGCTGTTCATGATCCCCCAGACGGTACCGAACAGGCCCACAAAGGGACCTACCGACCCCACCGTCGCCAGGAAGTTCAGGCGGGCGGACAGCTTGTCGGCCTCCTCGCCGACCGACGAACCCATGGCCATGGCGATACGCTCACGCGCGCCTTCGAGGTCGATCTGCTTCATCGAGGCATTGCGGCGCCACTCGGCCAGACCCGCGCCGGCCACCTTGCCCATCGGCACGTCGCCGCGGCGGCGGTCCTTCTGGTAGGCCTCGAAGTTCTGGGCCTCCCAGAAACCGTCCTCGTAATCGTCCGAGGCGCGCGAGACCGAGCCCATGCGCAGCATGAAGCTGATGATGATCGTCCAGACCCAGAGGCTCGCGAGCAGCAGCCCGCCCATGATCGCCTGCACCACGATATCCGCGTGCAGGAACAGTTCGATGGGGTTGAGGTGGTTGGAATCGCTGCCGATGGAGATGGCAGAGGCGAGCATTTCAAAGGTCATCATTGTCCTTCCGGGCCGGTCTGGAGGTCCTGCGAGGAGCTGTCGAGTAGGGTGGCGAAGGCCTGTTGCCAGGCCTCGGGCTGTCTGCGCGGTCGTCCTTCAGGACTGATGAACCCGACCTTTACCGTCGCTTCGGCAAGCCGGATTTCGCCGCGCCGGGCAATCTGGCGCAAGGTGCAGCTGACGCGGCCGACCTGCAGGGCATGGGTCTCGATCACCACCGCGTCGCCAAGGCGCGCGGGCGAAAGGTATCGCACGTTGACTTCCGCCACCGTGTAGAGCCCCGCGCCCGAATCCAGCGCGGCGCGCTGGTCGATGCCCAGCAGGTCGAGCAGGTCGGAACGCGCGCGTTCGAACCAGCGGATGTAATTGGCGTGATAGACCACCCCGCCCGCGTCGGTGTCCTCGTAGAACACGCGCAGCGCGTAGCGGTGGACGGGACCGTCGAAAACCCCGCCTTGCGGGCTGGGATCCCGCGATGAAACGGGGGGGATGGGGGTCTGTGCACTCATGCCGGGGGCCTGTGTAACGGGAGGGGGGCGCGGTGCAACCCTGCGCGGGGCTCACACGGCAAGAATGCCGACGTCATGCCGCCCGCGCGAGGCGGGCAGCCCGGTTTTCCTCAGGTTTTGTCGAGGATCCCGCTCAGTCGGCGATCATCTGGAAGAACTGCCGCCCGCCGAAGATGTGGACATGCAGATGCGGCACTTCCTGGTGGCCGTTGGTACCCATGTTGACCATCAGGCGGTAGCCCGGCCCGTCAAGTTCGAGCTGGCGGGTCACGTTGCCCACCGCGCGCATGAAGCCGGCGATCTCGCCGTCCTCCGCCCTGGCGGTGAAGTCGTCCCACGAGACGTAGCGGCCCTTGGGAATGACCAGCACGTGGACCGGCGCCTGCGGACGGATGTCGTTGAAGGCAAGCGCGAACGCGTCTTCGTAGACTTTGCCGCAGGGCAGTTCGCCGCGCAGGATCCGGGCGAAGATGTTGCTGTCGTCGTAAGGCTGCCTGGGGTCGATCGGCATCGAAATCTCCGCTTTACTTCAGTATCTTGCCGTCAGGATCGGCCATCACGACCGGGGCCGGGAAGCCTTCTCGGCGATGCCCGAGACGCCCTCGCGCCGGTCGAGCTCGTCGAGGACCGAGGCGAACGGGACATTGCGGGCCCCCAACAGCACCATGAGGTGGAAGATCAGGTCCGCAGCCTCGCCGACCAGCGCCTTGTCGTCCTCGGTCAGCGCGGCAATCACCGTTTCGGTGGCTTCCTCGCCCAGCTTCTGCGCGATCTTGCCGATGCCCCTGGCATGAAGCTTGGCCACATAGCTCGACGAAGGATCGGCATCGCGGCGTTCGGCGATGGTTGCCTCAAGGCGCGCCAGGGTTTCGGAAGTGCTCATCGCGGCAAGCCATGGGCAAGGCCATGTCCGGGGTCAAGCCCGCGGATGCGTCAATCGCTGCCCTTGCCGCGCGAAAAGCGCCGGCCGAGCCAGACACCGGCCACACCGATACCCAGCAGCAGCATCCCGCTCGGCTCCGGCAGGGTGATCGCATCGGCCGCATGGGCAGGCAGCGGCATCAGGGCGCCCGCGACGACAACCCCCAGCGAAGCGGGTGCAATCGGGAACGGGGTGCCATGAAAGCGCTGCAACGGGCCTCTCCAATCAGCTGCCGACAGATATGTCCCGATCTTGGCCGGGGAGCGGCATGCGGCAAGTACGTATAAGGGAATGTCTCGATTCGGGCCATGGCGTTAACTAACCATGAAGACCGATTCTAACCCCGCGCCGGCAATCCCGCGGCGCGCAGGGCGGCATGGGCCTCGGCGATCGAGTGCTTGCCGAAGTGGAAGATCGAGGCGGCCAGCACCGCACTCGCCTTGCCCTCGGTCACGCCCGCCACGAGGTGGTCGAGATTGCCAACGCCGCCGCTGGCAACCACCGGAATCGAAACGGATTCGGCGATTGCGCGGGTGAGCGCGAGGTCATAGCCGTTCTGGGTGCCGTCGCCGTCCATCGAGGTCACGAGCAGTTCGCCGGCGCCGTAGTCCGCGAGCTTCACCGCATGCTCCAGCGCATCGATCCCGGTCGCCTTGCGGCCGCCGTGGGTGAAGATTTCCCACTTACCCGGCGCCACCCGCCGCGCATCCACCGAGGCGACGATGCACTGCGAGCCGAATTTTTCGGCAATGTCGGCCACCACTTCGGGGCGCGAGACAGCGGCGGAATTGACCGCCACCTTGTCGGCGCCCGCCAGCAGCAGCGCGCGGGCATCGTCCGCCGTGCGCACGCCGCCGCCCACGGTGAGCGGCATGAAGCAGACCTCGGCAGTGCGCTGCACGACGTCGAGCAGGGTGCCGCGGCCTTCGTGGCTGGCCGAAATGTCGAGGAAGCACAGTTCGTCCGCCCCGGCCTTGTCATAGGCGCGGGCCTGTTCGACCGGATCGCCGGCATCGATCAGGTCGACGAAGTTGACGCCCTTCACCACGCGCCCGTCGCGGACATCGAGGCAGGGGATGACGCGGATACGAACTGTCATTTCAAGATCCTTGGCATGACTTCACTCTACCGGCTTGAAGAACAGCATCACGCACAATGCGCCCAGCGTCAGGCACACGGCAAGGTTGAACGCCGAATAGCCCCAGAACCTCTGCGGATTGTCCGCCAGCGTGGTCTCGACTTTCGAGCGCGCGCGGCTGAACAGCAGCAGCTTCGCCTTGCCCTCGCGAAAATCGCGCAGCGCCCAGAGCGCGCTCGGCACCAGCACCACCAGCGCCATCACCGCGATGAGGCGGTTCTCGTTCATCCCTCGCGCTCGGCTATCTGGATCGCGGCGGCAAGGTCGAGGCGGCCGTCGTAGAGCGCGCGGCCGGTGATGACCCCCTCGATCCCGTCACGCGCATGAAGCGCCAGCAGGCGGATGTCGTCGAGGCCCTTGACGCCGCCGCTCGCGATCACCGGCAAGTCGGTGCGGCGCGCCAGATCGACGGTGGCGTCGATGTTCACGCCCTTGAGCAGGCCGTCGCGGCCGATGTCGGTGAACAACAGCGAGGCCACGCCCGCGTCCTCGAAGCGGCGAGCCATGTCGACGATCGACACGTCGGAGACTTCCGCCCAGCCCTCGGTCGCGACCATGCCGTCGCGCGCGTCCACCGCGACGACGATGCCGCCGGGGTATTCCCGCGCCATGTCCTTGACGAACTGCGGGTCCTTCAGCGCGGCGGTGCCCATGACCACGCGCGACACGCCAAGGTCGAACCAGCCCGCCACCGCCTCGCGGGTGCGGATGCCGCCGCCCAGCTGCACATGGCCGGGGAACACCTCGAGGATGGCTTCCACCGCCTCGCGGTTCTCGGCGCGGCCGGCGAAGGAGCCGTCGAGATCGACGACGTGGAGATACTGCGATCCGGCTTCGGCAAACAGCATGGCCTGCGCGGCGGGATTGTCCCCGTAGACGGTGGCGCGATCCATGTCGCCTTCGGCAAGGCGGACGACCTGCCCCTGCTTGAGGTCGATGGCGGGAAATACGATCATCTGGCGATCCTGACCTATACTACTTCGTCGCCCCCGCGAAGGCGGGGGCCCCGCTGGCGGCTGGGCGGGACGAGAGCAGAAGAAAAGCGGGATCCCCGCCTACGCGGGGATGACGAAGAAAGTGCATGCTGCCGAAGCTCACGGCTTCCATTCCAGAAACCGCGTCAGCAAAGCGAGGCCGTAAGCCTGGCTCTTTTCCGGGTGGAACTGCACGCCGACGACATTGTCCCTGGCCACCGCCGCGACCAGGCCGCCGCCATGGTCGGTCATCGCCGCCACATGCGCGCCGTCGTCGGGCTGGAAGTGGTAGGAGTGCAGGAAATAGGCCTCCCCCGCATCGATCAGCCCCTGCGCCGGATCCTTGAGGCCGAGCGAGACATCGTTCCAGCCCATGTGCGGGATCTTGATCGCGGGATCGGTGCGCTCGATCATCTGCACCTGGCCGCCGATCCAGTCGAGCCCTTTGGTCACGCCGTGCTCCAGCCCGCGCGTGGCGAGCAGCTGCATGCCGACGCAGATGCCGAGGAACGGCGCACCGCCGACATGGACGCGCTCGGTCATCGCCTCGACCATGCCGGCAATGCCCCAGAGCCCTTCAGCGCAGGCGCGGAACGAGCCGACGCCGGGAAGCACGATGCGGTCGGCCGCGCGGACAACGGCGGGATCGGCGGTGATCGCCACGTTCCGGGCACCAGCGGCGCGCAGGGCGTTGGCCACCGAGTGCAGATTGCCCGCGCCGTAGTCGATCAGCGCCAGAGTCTGACCGCCTCCCGTCATCCGGCGAGCCCTGCCACGCTGTCATCGAGAAAACCGGGCGCCCACTCGATCACTTCGACTTCGGCGACAACGCCCGCCACGAAGGGATCGGTTGCGGCCAGCGCGGCCATCGCCTCGCGGCTGTCACCGCGGGCGAGGATGATGCCGCCCTCGCGCGGGACCTTGCGGCCCCAGGCCACGAAGCGTCCGGCGGCATGATGGCCGCGCAGCCAGGCGACATGCTCGTCCAGCAGCGCGTCGACCTGCTCGACGGGGGCGATGTAGCGAAGCGAGATGATGAAGAGGGCCATTACAGGGTGTCTCCGCCGAGGATGCCCTTGGTCGAGGGGATCGCCCCGCCCTTGCGCGGATCAAGCTCCACCGCGGTGCGCATGGCGCGGGCAAAGCCCTTGAACAGGCCTTCGCAGATGTGGTGGTTGTTGGTGCCGTAGAGCAGTTCCATGTGCAGGGTGATGCCCACCGCCTGCGAGATCGAGTGGAACCAGTGCTCGACCAGCTCGGTATCGAACTCGCCCAGCTTCTCCTGGGTGAAACCGGCCTTCCACACGAAATAGGGGCGGCCCGAAATGTCGAGCGAGACACGGCTCAGCGCCTCGTCCATCGGCGAGTGGACGTCGCCGTAGCGGCCGATGCCGGCCTTGTCGCCGAGCGCCTGCGAGATCGCCTGACCGATCGCGATGGCGCTGTCCTCGGCCGTGTGGTGCTGGTCCACATGAAGGTCGCCCTGGATATGGCAGGTGATGTCGATCAGCGAATGGCGCGAGAACTGCTCGATCATGTGATCGAGGAAACCGATCCCGGTCGAGACGTCGTAAGTCCCGGTGCCGTCGAGATTGACCGAAACCGCGATGCGGGTCTCGTGGGTGTTGCGATTGATCGAGGCAGTGCGCATGCGAAGGGCCTATAGACCGATGCTGCGTGGAATCAATTGTGCGTATCGCGCCGCCGCCCGGCAATCTTCGGTGGGCGAACCTCCCCTCCCACACCCTCCTTTGGTCGCATTCAGGCAAAACGACCTAGGGAAAACCCGACTGGTCATGCTATTTTCTGGTCGAACATGCTTGACCCGCCGGTCTTGCATCAGCACCTAGAGCGCGATGAACGATACGCCTCAAGACAGCCTGATCCCTTACGACGAGATCGTACAGGAAGCCCTGCGCGCCGTCGTTGGCCGCGTGCTCGGCCAGGTGGAAGCCTCCGGCGGCGCCCTTCCGGGGGGCCACCATTTCTACATCACCTTCAAGACCGGCGCTCCGGGGGTCTCGATTCCCGCCGAACTGCGCGCCCGTTTCCCGGACGAGATGACGATCGTCCTCCAGAACAAGTTCTGGGACCTGGCGGTGGGCGAACAGGGCTTCTCGGTCAGCCTCAGCTTCAACCAGCGGCCCTCGAACCTGGTGATCCCGTTCTCGGCGATCACCGCCTTCGTCGACCCGGCGGTGGACTTCGGCCTGCAGTTCCAGGCCATCGCCGACGACGAGCTGGACGACGAGCCGATCGTGGAGCCCGGCAACGACGCGGAACGCGACGTCGCCTCGCGCATTACTCCCAGCGAAGACGGATCGAACGTCGTTTCGGTCGACTTCGGGAAAAAGAAGTAGGCGGGCAGCGTCAGCCCGGGAAAGCGTGAAGGGCATGGCCCCGGGCAAGTTCCAGCGTGCAATCAGCGATGAACAGGAGCGGCAGGCGGCAATCGCCGAAACCGTCGCTCTTGCCGCCCCTGGCATACAGGCATCCGGCACACAGGCATCCGAAAAACAGGCGCCCGGCGCCGCCAAACCCCGGAGCCGTGCCGCCCGGGTCAGGGACAAGCTCAAGGCGAAGGCCAAGCCCCCCGAGATCCGCGGCCCCAGCCCCAATTCGGCCACCAACCTCATCATTGCCGACGTCGCCCTGCGCGGCGGCGCCGCGATTGCGCGCCGCGCGATGGAACAGGCCGTACTCGGCAAGGCCTATACCCCCCGCAAGGCCAAGGCGATTCTCGACGGTCGTTCGTTCGGCGAATCGATTGCCCACGGGCTTCTCGCACGGGTCGCCCTGAACTCAGTCCCCGGCGCCATCGCGGTTGTCGGCGGGCTTGCCATCAAGACGCTCTACGACCGCTCCCGCGCCCGCAAGGCCCGTGCCAGCGGCGAAAGACAGCTCGCCGAAATGGCCGAGGACGGCACCGAAAGCTGATCGGGCCGACCTTGCCTCCTGATTTGCCCTCTTGATTTGATGCGCAACCATCGGCATCGGGGCCCATGGTCAACTCTCCCGAAAACCCCGCTGATACGCTGGCCCGACGCGGCCTGATGCTGATCATGTCCTCGCCCTCGGGCGCGGGCAAGACAACGATCTCGCGCATGCTGCTCGAGCACGATGCCCACATCCGCAACTCGGTATCCTGCACCACCCGCCCGCCCCGCCCCGGCGAAGTCGACGGCAAGGACTACCACTTCGTCAGCCAGGCCGAATTCGACCGGATGGCCGCCGAAGGCGAGTTCCTCGAATGGGCGACCGTGTTCGGCAACAGCTACGCCACCCCCAAGGCCCAGGTGAAGGCCGGTCTCAAGGACGGGCAGGACTACCTGTTCGACATCGACTGGCAGGGCACCCAGCAGCTCTACCAGAAGCTGGAGCGCGACGTCGTGCGCGTGTTCCTGCTGCCGCCCAGCATCGACGAACTGCGCCGCCGCCTGACCGGGCGCGGCACCGATTCGATGGACGTGATCGCCGCCCGCATGGAACGCGCCCGCTCGGAAATCAGCCACTGGGACGGCTATGACTACGTCGTCGTCAACGATGACATCGACCAGTGCTTCGAGAAGGTGAAGCAGATCCTCGCCGCCGAACGCATGCGCCGCGCCCGCCAGACCGGCCTGATCGGCTTCGTGCGCGAACTGATGGCGCCCTAAGTCCGGACTGACGTCCAGAGGCGGCACCAGCCCAGTGCGGATTTCCAAACAAACACCCGAACGGAAACTGCGCCGTCGCGCACTTTCCGTTCAATCCGGTGAATTTCCCTGTCCTCACGATGCGCTGCTTATAGCCGCCGCATCCTTCCTGCTTGTCGCGCCGGTCCCCACCCTCTAGGCGCGCCTGCAAACATGCCATTTGGCCGACTTTCTGGAGACGCGAACATGACCGAACTCGAAACCGCGATCGAAGCCGCCTGGGAAGCGCGCGACACCGTGACCCCCGCCAGCGAAGACGTGCGCAAGCGCGTCGACGAAGCGCTCGGCCTGATCGAATCCGGTGCCGCCCGCGTCGCCGAACCGGACGGCAACGGTAGCTGGAAGGTCAACCAGTGGCTGAAGAAGGCGGTCCTGCTCTCGTTCCGCCTCAACGACAACGCTCCCGTCGCCCACGGCGCCGGCGGCGCGCCCGCCTTCGACAAGGTGCCGGTGAAGTTCGACGGCTGGGCCGAGGAAGACTTCCGCAAGGCCGGTTTCCGCGTGGTTCCCGGCGCCGTCGCCCGCCGCGGCACCTACATCTCGAAGGGCGTCGTGCTGATGCCCAGCTTCGTGAACATCGGCGCCTATGTCGGCGAAGGCACCATGGTCGACACCTGGGCGACCGTCGGCTCCTGCGCGCAGATCGGCAAGAACGTGCACATCTCGGGCGGCGTCGGCATCGGCGGCGTGCTTGAGCCGCTGCAGGCCGGCCCGGTCATCATCGAGGACAACTGCTTCATCGGCGCCCGTTCGGAAGTGGCCGAAGGCGTGGTCGTCGGCGAAGGCGCAGTGATCTCGATGGGCGTGTTCCTCGGCGCCTCGACCAAGATCGTCGACCGTGCGACCGGCGAAGTCCACATCGGCAAGGTTCCGCCCTACTCGGTGGTTGTCCCCGGCTCGCTGCCCGGCAAGCCGCTGCCCGACGGCACCCCCGGCCCGTCGCTCTACTGCGCGGTGATCGTCAAGACCGTCGACGCGCAGACCCGCTCGAAGACCGGCATCAACGAACTGCTGCGCGACTGATCCCGCCGCCAGTACACGATGCGGAAAAAGGGCCGGATGCCGACGCATCCGGCCCTTTTCCTTTTCCCCTGCCCCGACACGGAACGCGAGGCGGCCCCGGCGCGTTTCCCCCCGGAACGCCACTGGTGAAAACCATTGGCATTGCGGGAGCAGCGACATGGAAATTCCCTGCCCGGCCCTGGCGACGGTCGATCTCGACCGCTACATCGCGGCCCAAGCCTCCACTTATGCAGGTGCCCTTGCCGAACTCGAGCGCGGCGAGAAGTCCAGCCACTGGATGTGGTTCGTCTTCCCCCAGATCATCGGGCTCGGACAGAGCGAAAACGCCCGCCGCTATGCCATCACCGGACTGCCCGAGGCCCATGCCTATCTGGCCCACCTGCTGCTCGGTGCCCGGCTGGACGAGTGTACCGACGTGATGCTCGGCTGGGCCGCAGAGCGCAGCGCAGGCGCGATCCTGGGCGAGGTGGACGCGATGAAGTTCCGCTCCTCGATGACCCTGTTCGAGGCGGCGGGCGGCGGCGATCGCTACTCCCGCGCGCTGGATGCCTTCTGCGGGGGCCAGCGCGACGCGCGCACGCTGGACGTGCTCGCCATGCCCGCGCCGCTTCCCGGCTAGGCGGTGATTTCATCCGGTCGGAAAAGGCGCCGAGAAGCCGGGAACCGGCTGGCGCCCTGTGGCGTTCCCGGATTGGCCCGTGATGCAGCGAGGCCCGGTGGCCATCCCTGCATGCGCGAAGCGCGGCCCCTCGTCGGTCCGCCGGCCTTCGGGAGAGCCATGATGCAACGCGTTGGCGACGAAGTTCACCTCGATGACGATGAAGCACGCTCGGGCAGCACCCCGCATGTCGTGCGCTGGATGCTGATCTTCGGCCTGCTGCTGGCGGTGCTGGCGATGTCGGCGATCTGGATCACCCGCGCGATCCACGAGCAGCCGCGCCAGGGTGATCCGGTCACGGCCGAGGAACACGCCCTCGGCAGCTGAGGCAAAGCGGCATTCAGAAGGCGGTCGGCGATTCGATCGGCGGGTCTGCCCGGTGCGCCGCCGCATAAGCTTCGGCCGCTTTCATCACCCGCAGCATGTTGCCGCTGGCGATCTTTTCGAGATCGGCCTGCGAATGGCCGCGCCGCGCCAGTTCGGCGAACAGCGCCGGATAGGTCGAGACATCCTCCATGCCGACGACCGTTGTGCCCACCCCGTCGAAGTCGCCGCCGAGGCCGACATGGTCGATCCCTGACACGGCCACGATATGGTCGATGTTGTCGGCCACGTCCTTGATCGAGCCGCGCGGCATCGGATGCGCGGCTTCCCAGTCCTTCAGCCCCTTCGCCGCCGCCTCGGGCTCGCCGAGGTAAAGCGCGTCGAGCCGTGCCTTCTCGCCGGCCCGCGCGGCGTTCCACTGGCGCGTCTCCTCGACCACGTACGTCGGGAACACGTTGACCATGATGATGCCCCCGTTCGCGGCCAGCGCCTTGAGCACGGTATCCGAGGCATTGCGGGTATGGTGGTTGATCGCGCGTGCATTCGAATGGCTGAAGATCACCGGCGCCTTGGCCACGGCCAGCGTGTCCATCATGGTCGCCTCGCTGGTGTGGCTGAGGTCTACCAGCATGCCGATGCGCTGCATCTCGCGTACCACGTCACGGCCGAAATCGGTGAGGCCATCGTGCTCGGGCTTGTCGGTGGCGCTGTCCGCCCAGGGGGTGTTCTTGAAGTGGGTCAGCGTCATGTAGCGCGCGCCGAGCGCATACATCTGGCGCAGCACCCCCAGCGAACCGCCGATCGAATGGCCGCCCTCCATGCCGATGAGCGAAGCGATCCTCCCCGCTTTCATCGCCTTCTCGACATCGGCAGCGCTGGTGGCGAGTTGCATGTCGCCGGGATAGGCTGCGACCAGCCGCCGGGTCACGTCGATCTGCTCCAGCGTCGCCTGCACCGCATGCTGATCGTCGAGCGCCGCCGAGACGTAGACCGACCAGAACTGCGCGCCGACATGGCCCTTGCGCAGCCGCGCAAGGTCGGTGTGCATGGCCTGCTCGTCCTTCGCGGGATCGGCGGTCCTGGTGGTGTCACGAAAGTCGAAACCCGCCAGCACGTCCTTGCGACGTTCGCGCAATTGTTCGGGGACGTCGTTGTGCCCGTCCCATACCGGCGCGGCGCGCAATGCAGCCTCGGCAACCTGTTCGGGGGTCGGCGCGGCAAGAGCCGCAGGAGCGGACATCGTCGCGGCCAAAGCCAGGCTAACGCCCGCCAGCCGAAGGTTCCGGTACTTTGCCATCATTGCCCCCTGTTGCGACCTCACTGCCCAAACCTTGCGGGCCGGGCAGAAGAAAACGACAGGCAGGCCATTTGTGCAAGTGCAGCAATGCGAAAAATACATGATCGGGCTGGGAAATCCGCCGCAGGAGGAAAAAGGAGCCGTCGGCGAAGGCGCGAGGCGGGCGCGACCTCCCGTTCTCGTTCTACCTTATCCAGCGCGGATCGCCCCCCGACGACCACACGGACCAAGCACCGACGGCTCCCGGTAAAATGGCGAATTCTCGCCATCCCCTAGGACAAATTCTGTTCGAGACCGTTTACCCCGGCCATCCCTTGCGGATCGACCTATAGGTACACTCCCTTGATCACTGGTTAAAACTCTGAGCGCACAGGGCAAGAGGGCGGCCGATTAAAATAATGTAAGCCTGGAACCAAATGGCACCCAATGTGCATCGCCCTGGCGGGTTTCGCGGCCTGGCTTGATCGCCCCGCAGGCGCGGCCTAGCCCTTGGGCATGGGAGAGTTCGACTACATCGTCGTGGGCGGCGGCAGTGCCGGCTGCGTGCTGGCCAACCGCCTCAGCGCCGACCCGAACAACCGGGTCCTGCTGCTCGAAGCCGGCGGGCAGGACAATTACATCTGGATCAAGGTCCCGGTCGGCTACCTCCACTGCATCGGCAATCCGCGCACCGACTGGTGTTATACGACGCAGGCCGAACGCAATCTCGGCGACCGCGCGCTCAGGTATCCTCGCGGGCGGGTGCTGGGCGGCTGCTCGTCGATCAACGGCATGATCTACATGCGCGGTCAGGCGGCCGACTACGAAGGGTGGCGGCAGGCGGGCAATCCCGGCTGGGGCTGGGACGACGTGCTGCCGCTGTTCAAGCGCGCGGAGGACCACTTCGAGGGCACCGGCCCCTTCCACGGCAGCGGCGGCGAGATCCGGGTCGAACGGCAGCGGCTGCGCTGGGACATTCTCGAGGCTTTCCGTGCCGCCTGTCTCGAACAGGGCATTCCGGCGAGCGAGGATTTCAATACCGGCGACAACAACGGCGCGGGGTTCTTCGAGGTCACCCAGCGAAGCGGCTGGCGCTGGAGCGCGGCGGACGCCTTCCTGAAGCCGGTACGCAGCCGTGCCAATCTCAAGGTCGAGACCGGCGCGCTGGTCGACCGGGTGGTGTTCGAGCACGGCCGCGCGGTCGCGGTGGACTATACCCTGGGCGGCGCCATCCGCTCGGCGCGGTCCCGCGGCGAAGTGGTGCTGGCGGCAGGCGCGATCGGCTCGCCGGCGATTCTCGAGCGCAGCGGCCTTGGCGATGCGGCGCGGCTGTCCGCCATGGGTATCGTGCCGCTGCTCGACCGGCCCGAAGTCGGCGGCAACCTGCAGGACCACCTGCAGCTGCGCTGCGCCTGGCGTGTCAGCGGCGTGTCCACGCTCAACCAGCGGGCCGCGACGCTATTCGGCAAGGCACTGATCGGGCTCGAATATGCGCTCCGCCGCAGCGGGCCGATGGCGATGGCGCCGAGCCAGCTCGGGGTCTTCACCCGCAGCGACCCGCACTATGCGACGCCCAACCTCGAATACCACGTCCAGCCGCTCAGCCTCGAGGCCTTCGGCGGCGCGCTCGATCCGTTCCCCGCCTTCACCGCCAGCGTCTGCAACCTGCGGCCGGAAAGCCGGGGCTCGACCCATATCGCCGGCGCCGACCCGGCGCTGGCCCCGCAGATCCGTCCCAACTACCTCTCGACCGAAGAGGACCTGCGTGTCGCCGCCCAGGCGATCCGCCTGACCCGCGCGATCGTCACCCGGCCGGCGCTGGCCCGCTTCACGCCCGAAGAGCTGCGCCCCGGCATCGGCTTCCAGAGCGAGGAAGACCTGCGTCAAGCCGCGGGCATGATCGGCACCACGATTTTCCATCCGGTCGGCACCGCTGCGATGGGCCGTGTCGTCGACCCGCGCCTCAAGGTGCGGGGCGTCGACGGCCTGCGGGTGATCGACGCTTCGGTGATGCCGACGATTACCTCGGGCAACACCAATGCGCCGACGATGATGATCGCCGAAAAGGGCGCCGAGATGCTGCTGGAAGACGCAAAACACCAGGCCGCTTGAAGATTCGCCGCAGGCGAATTTTGCGGCACCGGCCCTCTCCCTCACCCAGCCTCCCGCGAGTTTACCCTGTTGGGAGGCTGGATGGGGTAGAGGGCCGGTGCCGCGCCCAAAATGGCCCTCCGGGCATTTTTCAAACAAATTCTCAGGCCAGCAGTGCCCGCGTGCGCGCCACCACTTCGCCCACATAGTCCTTTGCCGCCTCGAACCCGAGCGCGGCTTGCGGCAGCGTCACGTCGATGCCCAGCGTCTTGCCGCGCGGCAAGGCGTCGACGAATTCGCGCAAGGGCAAGTCGCCCTCGCCGGGGATCAGGCGCGGGCTGCGCGAATCGCCTTCGGCATTGCCGGAAAGCGCCCCGTCGCAGATGCGGGCATGACCGACCAGCGCGGCGTCCAGCTCGGCGATCTGGCGCACCGTCCCGCCGGTGCGGAAGAAGTGCAGCGCGTCAATCGTGAGGCTGACCTTGTCCTCGCCGATCTCGTGCACGAGTTCGAGCGCTTCGGGCAGGCTGCGGATCGTCAGCACCGGGGCGAAGATGATCGACAGGTCCATGCCGCGCTCCTGCGCCATGGTGGCCAGTTCGCCCAACTGGTCACGCGCGCGCGCGCGCTCGAGCCCGTTGTCGTGCGCCGAGATGCGCTTGGCGCCGATCTCCGCGAACAGATCGAAGTCCCCCGCACGCTGGGCAGGGGAGACCAGATCGGAGGCGGCCACGCCCTCGCCCACCTTGATGCAGATCCCGGTTTCGGCCAGCGCCGCCCTGACCGCGCGCCGCAAGGCCGCATCCTCGCGCAGCGACCATGCGGGATAGCCCGTGTTGCTGCCCGCATCCTGCGCCAGCCCCAGCGAGACCCGCGTGCAGCCCAGTTCGGCAGCCAGCCGGATATGCTCGACCGGTCCCATTCCGGCGACCGTGCGCGACTCGATACCGAGCGGATGGGGCATTATCGGATCCTCTCGTCCCTCATGGACCGTAAGACTTGTGAACCTTGCAGTGCACTGCAATGCTTCCCAATATCGTGCCCCGCGAGCCAATGCACGCATGAAAGGATTGCATGCCCGATCCCGCTCCTATCCCCGCCCAACTCCCCTCCCAGATCATCGCCCGGCTCGGCCTCGAACCGCACCCCGAAGGCGGCTGGTATCGCCAGACCTGGCGGGCGGAAACGGCAACGGAAGGGCAAGGCGGTCGCCCCACGGCCACGGCGATCTATTTCCTGCTGGAAGAGCACCAGCGCTCGCACTGGCACCGGGTAGACGGTGCCGAACTGTGGTTCTGGCATGCCGGAGCCCCGGTCGCGCTGCTGACCGCCCCCGGCGATCGGGGCCCGGTCACGCGCACCGTGCTGGGTTCGCAGGTCCTGGAAGGCGAGGCCGGACAGGCGCTGGTCCCGACCGGTCACTGGCAGGCCAGCGAACCGATCGGCGGCTGGGCCCTGGTGAGCTGCGTGGTATCACCCGGCTTTCACTTCGGCGGCTTCGAACTTGCCGCTCCGGGCTGGGCCCCCGGGCAGACGCCGGGCGTTCCGGCGCAACGCTGATCCGCCGACCGAACAGCCGCCGCCGCTGTCCACCCGCAAGCGGGGCCCTCAGCCGCGAATGGCGGGCCGCAAACGCAGCGCCAGCATGATCGCCAGCGGCCAGAACAGGGTTGCCGCGATATCGCCCAGGGTATCGGGCCAATTCCACGAACCGTGGGCAAGACGGTCGACATATTCGTTGATGCCTTCCGCCAGGGCCACCACCAGGAACGGCGCTGGCGTACTCAGCTTGCGGCGCACGATCATCGCCGCCAGCAACCAGATGGCCAGCCCTGCATAAGTATGCGCGAACTTGTCGGGAGAGGGACATTGGCTGACGATCCAGCTGATCAGCCGCTCATATTGGTGAACCAGTTCCATGGCGCAGGCTTATGCTGCACAGCAGCATTCCGGTCCAGAGCATGCCGACCTGCCCTGTGCATGACACGCCGTCTTACCCCCAGCCGCTCCCCGAAAAGAGACCCTGAAAAGAGGCCCTGATGCCACAAGGCGCGCCGGATTTCTCCGCCGCGCCTTGTCCTTCTCCCCAAGCCTCGGCTCGGCGCCCCGGTTGTCCGGGTGCGCGAGTTGCAAACTAGAGCGCCACCCTGCGCTGCATGCGGGCAAGCGCCCGATCGATGGCATCACGCGCGGCGCCCGCCACGGTACCCGAAACCACCCGGTAGACGATCCGCCCCCCTTCCAGCGAATAGGCCACGGTCGCCATGTCGTCGTTGAAGCTCGACAGGTAGAGCGTGGGCTTGCGCTGGATGAGGGCGAGATCGTCCGCTCGGGGAACCAGGGTATCGCGCAGGAGATAGGCGCCGGTCATTGCCGTTTCGGGATTGGACACCTCCGAGACCGCCCCTTCGGACAGGGCCGGCAGCGGCACTGCGGCAGACAGGTCCCGCGCCTGGACGGACATGGTTGTCGCCAGCGCGAAGGCCACGAGGCCCACCTGCAATGCTGCCAGGAATCGCTTCATGACATCATCCTCTTCCAGTGGCGGTACCGTTCGTGCGGCCCGCCTTGTCCTGAGCGGCGACCATACCAGCCGGCAGCACAATTCCAAAGCGCTGTTTGCCATGGCTGCCGCTTCCGGCGTCATCCGTTCGGAGCAGTGGCCGCCTCTCCTCATCCCGCCACCGGCCGCAAAACCTGCCCTGTCCGCCGATCCTCGACCGATCCGGCCGGGCACCGTCATGACAGTTGCCGCGTTTCGTGAGAGCTTTCTCCCACCCGCGCCGGTTCCAGCGTTGGGCGCAGCAGCAAAAGGACCTTGCGATGACCACCAATTCCGCCTCCGCCCGCTACGAAGGACTCGGCAAGGACGGCAAGGGTTCGATCACCACCCGCTCTGGCGTGCTGTCGGACCAGCCCTACGGCTTCGGCACGCGCTTCGAAGGCAAGCCCGGCACCAATCCCGAGGAACTCATCGCCGCCGCCCATGCCGCCTGCTTCACGATGGCAACCAGCTTCGGCCTCGCCAAGGCGGGCTTTTCCGAAGGCACGCTGGACACCCAGTGCACGGTAACGCTCGATCAGGCCGATGGCGGCTTTGCCGTCACCCGGTCGGCGCTGGTGCTCAAGGGCGCGATCCCCGGCATTTCGGCGGAAGACTTCGCGCGGATCGCCGAGGAGGCCGAGCAGAACTGTCCGATCTCCAAGCTGCTGGACTGCGAGATCACGCTGGAAAAGTCGCTGGAAGGCTAAGGCCCACCGAAAAATGGAGCGTAAGGTCTGGCACCGGGAACGGCGCCAGACCCGGCTCACCCGGGAACGGCCAGTTGCCCCGGGCGTTGTGTCGGCGGAGGAGGGAGAACAGAGGACCGCCCTTGGCACACCGTACATCACTGACCGCCGGCGCCGTTGTCGCTGCGGCAGGCGCCATCACGCTAGGCGCGCTGACCGGCGCCGTTTTGCCCGCCGGAACCGATTCGGCTTCGGCCCGCTCCGATCGGCCTGCTCCGGCACAAGTGCGCCGCACCGCCGCGATTTCACACCAGCCTGCGCAAAGGGCGCTCGCCTCGAAGGGGACGTCACCAACTCCCCAGCCCCCGAGCGCCCCCGGGGACCGAGGCGCGAGCGCCCGGATCGAGCTTGCTCCCTAGGAAGCAGCGCCGGCAATGGGCGCGCGGTCGCTCGACGCGCAGCCCTTGCGCACGTCATCATCGATCTTGAGCATCGCGCTGAACGGGTAACGCTTGCCCGACATGCCGTCGCTGCACGGCCCCGGCCCGATTGCCAGCGTGAACGTGCGCGCCGGTTGCCCGCCTGCGCCGCCCTTGAACTCCCCGCTGTAGGATAGCCCGCCGCGTCCGGCAAAGCGCGAGACGCGGCCCTGTTCGCCATCGGGGCGTTCGGGCGTGCGGTAGGTCAGCACCTCGCCGCGAATCTCCGCGCTCCAGAACGGTTCGGTTCCGGCGATTCGCACCCCCTCGCCCGCTGCAATGCCATTCCATGGGTGGTGATCGTCGGCATCGCCGGGGACCGCGTTGGCGCCGCTGCGGTCGTGACATGCCCCCAGGAGCAGGCAGAACGCCAGTGCCGCGACCACCAGGCCCGGCTCACCGCCGCCGAAACGGCTGCGCTTCATGCAAGTATCGGATCGCATTGACATGCCGGAAGCCTAACCGGGCCACCGCACCCCCGCAAGAGACGCCCGATTGCACTTGGCGCATCCTGCGAAATGGGAGCAGATTGCCGCGCCCGGCACGAGAAAACCGTCCGTTTTTCCCGAAATGACACGGTTTGCACGGGTTAGAGGCTAAGCACATAACTTGTCGGAGTTTTTCCATACAGTTGCACTTTTGTCAACACTGGTGGCATTTGTTGCCATTGCGAACAACTCCCGCGCAACACATGTTGCACTGCAACAAGATAAGAGATGCCCCGAGGCAATCTCCCGCTTCTTGAGAAAAAGGATTTTGCCATGTTCAAGACTGTCTTTGCCGGTGCCGCCGCTCTTGCCGCCGTTTTCGCCACCTCTGCCCAGGCCGAAGACGCCCGCAGCTTCTCGCATGACGGCGTTCACTACAACTACACCACCGCCCAGAAGGGCAAGGTGACCGTGATCTCGGGCACCGCTTCGGGCCAGGTTCCGTTCCGCCTCTACGTCAGCGGCAACCGCGTGACCGGCACCTACAACTCGCGCAACGTCGACTTCCGTCTGGCCGACGCCCGCAACGCCCTCGCCACCGAGCAGGCTGCCGCCCTCACCCAGTAAGGGGAGGCGCCGCTGACGCCCCTCCCGGGCCGGCCAGCGCAGCCACGAGGTTTAAAAAAGGCCGCCGCTCCCATGGGAACGGCGGCCTTTTTGCATGTCCGGTCGCTCACGCGGCTCCGGACCGGAAGACCAGACGCACTTCAATGCCGCCGGTCGAGCAGGGCCTTGTGGGAGACGAGGCGGATTTCGAGATCGCCGTCGTCGTCAACCCCGTGGGTCTCGCCGATCCGGGCCCGCAGCACGGCGATCTCGTCCTCGCCGAGATCCGCGCCGATCGGGTAGCGGGCGATCACCAGCCCATCGACGACATCGACCACGCTGAAGTGGCTCGACAGGCAGGCCGCCGCCAGGGCATCGAGGTCCAGCCCTTCCGCCAGGCTCCAGGTCTTGCCCTCGCGCGAGCGGATCTCCTTGCGGCAAAACCGGCAGGTACACAGCACCGAGCCGTCTTCCTCCCGCCGTCGCCGTCCCTCGGGCTGGTGAGCGCCCTTGAACCAGCAAGGTGTCATCGCAAAGCTGTCGCGCCGTGTGTACATCTTCTAAAATACCCTCACGGATTGAACTTAATCGTTTCACAAGGCCTCTTGCCGTGCGGTTATAGGCGGCATGCGGAACTATGCGGAGCCCGGGAGCGCGCCTGCCATGGCGCCTTTCCATTCACCGCACCGACAGGGCAGGCGGGCTACCCGCCTTGCCGCAAGCCAGGGCATGCAGACGGGACGCAAGTGATTATGGGTGCAGGTAAATGGATGGTTCTGCTGCTGGTGGCGGGAGGTGGCGCCGGCGTAGGACTGGGTGTCGTCGCCAGCGGCCTCACCGCCGGGCCGCTGCGTCAGTGGACCGAGCGCTTCGGCCAGCATGACACGGCGCAAGGCAGCGACTTCGTGCGCTTCGAAGGCGCCGGCGGCGATGCCGCGCGCGATCGCGGCAGCCCGCACGGTCACGGCTACGACGACGAACAGGGCTATCCGCTCGAAGGCAGCGGCGAGGACTTCGCCTATGCCGCGCCGCCCGGCGCTCCGGCCTTCCAGCAGGCGCCGCCGCCGGACCAGATGATGATCCTGCAGGGGCCGGACGGACGTTACCGCCCGATGGGCTGGGCAGATCGCGACGACCCTGGCGACGACCGGGACGACAATGCCGATGCCCCGCCGGGCTTCCGCCAGCGCCAGTTCACACCGGTACCGCAAGCCCTGCCACTCTCTCGCTCGCCCGCCGCGCGCCTGCCTGCCTCACCCCCGCTCGACGATGCCGCTGCGGCCGCGGCCGCCCGCGCCCGCGCCGCCGCCGACGAAGTGACCGCCGCCGAACACGCGACGAGCTAGGCCGTAAACTCATCCATGAATGCCCGCAGGGTCATTTCCAGGGCTGCGCCAGCCCGCCCCTAACCCAGCGTCAGGAAGATCTCCGCCTCGATCACCCAGTCGCCGCCCGCCTCGCGCCATTTGGCGACATAGCTGCCCGAAGCGGTAGTGGTGCCTGCTGCATCGCGGCCCTGCCAGGCGCCGTATTCCATGGCGATCGGCAGTGCCGGCGAGATCTCCAGGCGTTCGGGCGCGCGGACATAGACCATGCGCCCGTCGCCCGCGAACTCGCGGCGCCAGACTTTCACCTGCCCCATGCGCCCGGCAATCACCGCGCTGTCGGTGCCCGTCACCATGACGCAGTCGCGTGCGAGGATCGGACCGATCGCAGCCGCATCGCCATCGGCTATCGCCCGGTTGAAGGCAGCGCGGCGCGCGCGGATCGCCAGTTCGGCGGAAACATCGGCGGAAGCACGGTTTGTCGGGAGGTCTGTGGCCATGCCCGCCTTGTGCCAGCCGGCGCACGGTGTTTCCAGTGCGACGGAGCGTCTCGCCCCTGCCACTCTCCGCAATATGGCGGCGCTTTCTGTTAAGGGCGGGTTACAAAACCCGCGTCCATGGGCTAGAGAGCGCTCGGACCGCTCGGTCCGTAAAAGGGATCTGCACCTAGAAAATGGCCAAGAATACCGGCCGGAGCCGCTCGCCCGGCGAGCCCTCCTCGAATCCGAACCGCTCGAAACCGCAGCAATCGTCGTTCCTCGGCCGTCTTGCGCGGCGCGTGGCCATCTGGGGCGGCGCACTGGTCCTGCTGGCCGCGATCGGCCTTGGCACCGCGGTTGCCGTGACGATGAGCCAGTTGCCCGCCTTCGACGCGCTCAAGAGCAGCCAGAACGGCCAGATGATCGTCGTGCGCGCGCGTGACGGCAGCGAACTCGTCTCGCTCGGGCCGAGCTATGGCAAGTGGCTGAGCTACAACGAGATCCCGCCGGTCATGCGCGGTGCGATGGTCTCGGTCGAGGATCGCCGTTTCCGCGAGCATATCGGCATCGACGCGCTTGGCCTGGTGCGCGCGGTCTACGTCTCGCTGACCACCGGTGGCCGCGCCAAGGCCACCTCGACGATCACCCAGCAGCTTGCCCGCAACGTGTTCCTCAACAACAGCCGCTCGATGACCCGCAAGGCCCGCGAAGCGGTGCTGGCACTGGCGCTGGAACGCAAGTTCTCCAAGGACCAGATCCTCGAACTCTATCTCAACAAGGTCTATTTCGGCGGCGGCGCCTATGGCATCGACGCGGCCAGCCGCAAGTTCTTCGGCCACCCCGCCACCGAACTGTCGACTGCCGAGGCCGCGATCATCGCCGGTCTGGTGAAGGCGCCTTCGAACTACTCGCCCACGGCAGACCTCGACGCCGCCAAGTCGCGCGGCGAAGTGGTGCTCGGCCTGATGGTCAAGAACGGCGCGATCACGCAAGCAGACGCCGATCGGGCCGACATCGCCGACGTTGCCGTGGTCCACGAAAAGGGCCAGAATTCGGTCCGCTACTTCACCGACTGGGCGCTGCCCCAGCTCGACATGCTGCTGCCCGACACCAACGAGCCGATCGAGGTCTGGACCACGCTCGACCCGAAGATGCAGCAGGCCGCCACCAGTTCGATCGCCGCCAATGCCCCCAAGGGGGCGCAGGGCGCACTGGTCAGCCTTGACCGCGACGGCGCCGTGCTCGCCATGGTCGGCGGCACCGACTACGTGAACTCGAACTATAACCGCGCCACCAATGCCGTGCGCCAGCCCGGTTCGTCGTGGAAGCTGTTTGTCTATCTCTCGGCGCTCGAAGCCGGCTACACCCCCGACGACCGGGTGATGGACGAACCGGTCACCATCGACGGATGGAGCCCGCAGAACGACGGCCGCAACTTCGCCGGCCAGATCGATATCCGCACCGCCTTTGCCTATTCGAAAAACACCGTCGCCGCCCAGCTCGGCAGCGAAGTGGGCTTCGGCACGGTTGCCTCGATGGCGCGCCGCTTCGGCATCACCACTCCGATCAACACCAAGCCGGCGATGGTGCTGGGCACCTCCGAAGTGCGGGTGATCGACATGACCCGCGCCTTCGCGGCGATCTCCGCCGGTGGCACCTCGGTCGAGCCCTACGGCATCGTCAAGGTCACCACCACCTCGGGCGAAGTGCTCTACCAGCACAAGTCGGCGCGCGGCCAGGTCCTCGTGCCGCCCAACGTGGCTGCCGAGATCACCGACCTGCTGCAGACAACGGTTGCCACCGGCACCGGCCGCGCCGCGCAGATCGGGCGCCCGGTGGCGGGCAAGACCGGCACCACCAGCTCGAACAAGGACGGCTGGTTCCTCGGCTTCTCCAGCGGCATCACCACCGGCGTGTGGATGGGCCGCGACGATGCCAAGCCGGTGCGCGGGCTCTCCGGCGGCCATGCCCCGGCGCGCGCCTTTGCCGACTACATGAAGGTTGCCGTCTCGAACCGCCCGGTCGAGCAGTTCCAGACCGAAGTGAAGCTGCCCGAATGGCAGCTGGAACCCGACGACGAAGCCCTGCAGGGCAGCCCGGACGACTATTACTACGTCGACGAGAACGGCAACGTCGTCCATCCCGGCGCCAATGGCGAGCAGGGCGACGACCAGCCCCGCTACGAGGATGGCAGCGTCGGTCCGGGCCCCGGCCCCGGTGCCCCGCAGATGCCCGACTACGGCCCCGGTGCGGCATCGGCTCCTGGCCAGCGTACGCCCAGTAACGGTGGCGGCGGTTCCGGCAACGGCTCCGGCTCCGGTAGCGTGCCACCTGCCGCCAGCCCCGACTTCCTCAACCGTGCCACCGGGCGCTCTTCCTCGGAAGAAAGCCAGCGCACGCGCCAGAGCCCGGCCAACACCAACGCCCCGCGCGCCGTCCGCACCCCGGCGCCGGAACGCACCCCAGGCGCCTGACGCCGGATTGGCCAGACGATCACGACACACGAAAAGGGGCCGGAAATCCGGCCCCTTTTTTTATACGCTGGTGCGCCCGCTGCCGGGGCTCAGCCCTGCGCCTCGGGCGTGAAGTCCAGCGAGGCGCTATTGATGCAGTAGCGCAGGCCGGTCGGCGCGGGGCCATCGGGAAACACGTGGCCAAGGTGTCCCTCGCACCTGGCGCAGCGCACTTCGGTACGGATCATGCCATGCGAGGTATCGATATGCTCGTCGATCGCACCGGCCTCGGCAGGCGCGGTGTAGCTCGGCCAGCCGCAGCCGGAATTGAACTTGTCGTCCGACTGGAACAGCGGCGCCCCGCAGCCTGCGCAAGTATAGAGCCCGGCCTGCTTGTTGCCGTCGTACTTGCCGGTGAAGGCGCGCTCGGTGCCGGCCTCGCGCAGCACATGATACTGCTCGGGGCTCAGCTTCTCGCGCCACTGCGCATCGGTGAGGTGGATCTTGTCGGTCATCGGCGTCTCCTTGAGCGCGCATATGGGAGGGCGGGGCCCGCCTTTCCAGTCTCCTTCAATGGCGATGCACCATCGCTGTGCTAGAAGAAGGTCTGGAACCGCTTGAGGAAACACCATGCGCGAACCGCGTGAACGGGGACCGCCCGCTCTCGGCCCCGGTCTGATCTGGGGCATCGAATTCACGCCTGAGGGCAACCGCGCGGTGGAAGACTGCAACAGCCCCCATGACGGCCGCCTGCGCTGGCTGCATCTCAACCTTGCCGATCACGGCACCCGCCTGTGGGTGGAGACCACGCCCGAATTGCCCGCCGCCGCGCGCGAGGTCCTGCTCTCGCAGGACCGCCACCAGCGCGCGCTGGTCGATCCCGTCACCGTTGCCTGCGTGCTGCACGATTTCGAGCGCGATTTCGATAGCGAGGACACCGGCCGGATCGGCGCGCTGCACATGGCACTGACCGGCAACCTGATCGTCTCGGCGCGCCATCATCCGGTCGGCTCGGCGGACATCGTCCATCGCCGCCTCAGCGGAAGCGAGATGGCGATGACGCCGCCGCGCGCGCTCGACATGATGGTGAGCGCGATGCTGGAGAACTTCGGCCGCGTGATCGCCCGCCTCTCGGGCGAAGTGCAGGCCGCCGAGGACGCGCTGGTCGAAGACCGCCCGGTGCCCGGCAGTCACCGCCTGCTTGACGTGCGCCGCCGCCTCGCCCAGCTCCACCGGATGCTCGACGGCATGAAAAGCGTGTTCCGCCGGCTCGAAATCGACGATGACCTGCCCGCCGACATGCTGCCCACGGTCGAGAAACTCTCGCAGCGGGTACAGGGCGTGGGCGGCGACATCATCAGCGTGCTCAACCAGTTGCGCTCGGTGCGCGACGAGATCAACGACCAGTCGAACCAGCGGGTCAACCAGAACCTCTACCTGCTTTCGGTCATGACCGCGCTGATGCTGCCCGCCACGCTGGTGACGGGCATCTTCGGCATGAACACCGGCGACCTGCCGCTGGTCGGCCACCACGGCACCGTCGGCGCCACGGTGCTGGCGGCCGGATCGGCGCTGGCGACCTTCCTGTTCCTCAGGGGGCGCGGGTTCTTCCGTTAGAGTCTGTTTGAAAAATACCCGAAAGGGCATTTTTAGAGCGGCACCAGCCCGCTCCCCCACCCGAGAACCCGGAAAACGTGAAAAACCGGAAACTCAGAGCGTCTCGTAGAGCGCCAGCATCCGCTGCCACGCCCTGTCTGCCGCATCGGGATCCCACGAGGGCGAATCGGGCACGCACCAGCCATGGTCGGCAGGATAGACCTCGACTTCGGCGGGCCGGTTCGCAGCGGCTGCGGCCCTCTGCAGTTCGGTCTTCTGGTCGGGCTGCCTGGCGTCGTCATTGCGGGCGATGGCAAAGAGGAACCCGGCCCGCGTCCTGGCGATCAGGCGGTGCGGACTGTCCGGCGCATCGCTCACCAGCCCCGCCCCGTGGAGCGAGGCCGCCGCGCGCACATGGACAGGTTCGGCAGCGGCGGCGCGCACGGCGAAAGGACCGCCCATGCAATAACCATGACTGCCGATGCCGCGCTTGCCGTCGACCGCAGGATCGCCCCGCAGGAAGGCGACATAGGCCCTGGCATCGCGGGTGATCGCATCGGGGGTCAGCGCCGCGCGCAGCGGCGCGACCTTGGCCTGGCCTTCCGCCGTGCGGTAGTCCGAAAAACTCTCGAAGGTTGGCGCCGGGCCGCCGCGATAATAGGGGTTCACGCATAGCACCGCGTAGCCTTCCGCCGCGAGCCTGCGCGCCATGATCTTCTTCGTCTCCCGCAGCCCCGCAATATCGGGCCACATGATCACACCCCCATGCGCGCCTTTGGCCGGGTGCACAAAAAAGGCGTCCGCCACCCCGTCGTCGGTGGTGATCGAGACCATCTTTTCCTGCACGTCGCTGCCGGCGGACTTGGGACCGAGCCCGGCGGCGCAGCCTGCCAGTGCGATGCTGGCGCCCAGCGCGGAAAATTCGCGGCGATTGAGCCCGCGGCGGGCGAGGTTGGCCTCTTCGGCCTCGGCGGTGAAGTCGTCACACATCGAAAGGGCGGGTCCGCTGCTGCTTCGAGGAAGACGCCGAGGCTAGCCCGCGGCAAGGCCGATGACCAGCCCCGGCCTGGCTTTCGACAGCAGAATCAATCGGCCTCAGTCAGTGCGCCATGGAAGTTGAGCTCGATGTTCACCGCATTGGGATCGACCAGGAAGATCTGCGCGAGCCCAAGTGCGGGATGTTCGTTCACTCGGTGCGGCAGGCCGAGCGCCGCGATCCGTGCGCGCATCTCCGCGTAGCCCGAGCAGCGCAGCGCGAAATGGTGAAGCGCATTGGTCGGCTCACCGGGGCGATAGGCGTCGTAGCGCCCGCGCGCGGTCGTGCGGTCGACCAGATGGACAACCGCGTTGCCCTCGCCGTCGCGCATCCAGTAACCGGCAATATGCGCGGCGACGGTCGGGTTGGGGCTGCGGGAGAGGCCTAGCACGTCCTCGTAGAAACGGGCCGTGGCCTCCAGGTCGTCGGTCAGGACATTGACATGATCGATACCGCTGACCGCCATAAAACCCTCTTACCCTCTGAACACGACCGTCCGCGAGCCGTTCAGCAGCACGCGGTCCTCAAGATGCAGCCGCACCGCCTCGGCCAGCACGCGCCGCTCGATGTCGCGGCCCTTGCGCACCATGTCCTCGGGCGTGTCAGCGTGAGTCACGGCTTCCACATCCTGATGGATGATCGGCCCTTCGTCGAGGTCGGCGGTCACGTAGTGCGCCGTTGCCCCGATCATCTTCACCCCGCGCGCATGCGCCTGGTGGTAGGGCTTGGCGCCCTTGAAGCCGGGCAGGAACGAGTGGTGGATGTTGATGCAGCGGCCCGAGAGAAACGCCGCCATCTCGTCGGACAGGATCTGCATGTAGCGGGCCAGCACCACGAGTTCGGCGCGGGTCTCGTTCACCAGCGCGCGGATCTGCGCTTCCTGCGCGGCCTTGGTGTCCTTCGTCACCGGCAGGTGATGGAACGGCACGTCGCCGATCATCAGCGAACTGATCGCCTCGCGCGGGTGATTGGAAACGATGCCGACGACCTCCATCGGCATCTCGCCGATGCGCTGGCGATAGAGCAGGTCGGCAAGGCAGTGGTCGAACTTACTGACCAGCAGCAGCACCCGGCGCGGCCGGTCGCGGCGGGTCATCGACCAGGCCATGCCGTATTCATGCGCGATCGGGCCGAAACCCTCGCTGAATTCCTCGCGGTTGGCGGTGCCCGGATCGAAGGCGACACGCATGAAGAACTTGTCTTCATCGAGGTCGTTGAACTGCTGCGCCTCGATGATGTTACCCCCGGCCTGGGCAAGATAACCGGTCACCCGGGCAACGATGCCCGGGCGATCGGCGCAGGACAGCGCAAGGACCAGCGGCTGCGACTTCGCTTCAGGCATCGCGGCAGGCCTCAGGCAGCGGCGCGGCTGGCGAGCGCCGCTTCGGATTCGGCCATGAGTGCGGCGATGATGTCGGCCACCGGCTCTTCCTTGCTGACCATGCCGACCGACTGGCCGGCCATGATCGAGCCGTTCTCGACGTCACCCTCGATCACCGCGCGGCGCAGCGCACCGGCCCAGAAGTGTTCGATCTTGAGCTGGGCCTCGCCCATGTCCACTTCACCGGCGTCGAGCAGGCGCGCCACTTCGATCTGCTTGGCGGTGAACTCCTCGGTGCCCTTGTTCTTGAGCGCGCGCACCGGGATCACCGGCAGGCGCGGGTCGACCTGGACCGAGGCCACGGCATCGCGGGCATTGGCGCGGAAGAAGGCCTTCTTGAAGTCGGGGTGTGCGATCGATTCGCTGGCGCAGGCGAACCGGGTGCCGAGTTGCACGCCCGCTGCGCCCATCTCGAGGTAACCGGCCATCGCCTCGCCGCGGCCGATGCCGCCGGCCACGAACACCAGATGCTCCTCGGCCAGCGCCGGCAGGATTTCCTGGGCCAGCACCGACGTCGAGACCGGGCCGATGTGGCCGCCCGCTTCCATGCCCTCGATCACCAGGGCATCCGCGCCCGAACGCAGCAGCTTCTTGCCCAGCGCCAGTGTCGGTGCAAAGCAGATGACCTTGGCGCCCGATTCCTTGATCGCCTCGACACTGCCCTTGGGCGGAATGCCGCCGGCCAGCACGACGTGGCTGACACCGTGCCTGGCGCAGACCTCGATCAGTTCGAAAAGCTGCGGGTGCATGGTGATCAGGTTGACACCAAAAGGCTTGTCGGTCAGGGCGCGCGTCCCGGCGATCTCCTTGTCGAGAAGCTCGGGATTCATCGCCCCGCAGGCGATCACGCCGAAACCGCCGGCATTGCTGATCGCCGAAACCAGATTGCGTTCGGAAACCCAGGACATGGCGCCGCACAGGATCGCGTATTCGCTGCCAAGAAATTCACGGCCCCGCGCCATCAGCGCGGCGGTCTTAGAGGTGGCGGCCATCGATGCTCCCATAGCCCGCAGTCATAAACGAGCCTGCGCCATAGGATGAGGAATGCCGCCGCACAAGCGGCAGCACCCGCACCGCCCCCACTTCCGCCCGTCTATAATGCCTTTTGATCGATCAAAACCTCCGGACACCCCCTATGTCGAAAGCCTCCCGCCGCAGCGCCCTGCTCCAGCCCTCGAGCCTGTTCCTCCTCACGCTGGCCGCCGTTTCCGGCCTGGTGATCGCCTGGCTGGCAATCGAGCGCGTGCAAACCGCTACCCCAGCAGCCGAGATCGCCGTCCCCCAGGACACCTCGCTGCGCTTCGCAGCCCTGCCGCAAAGCGCACGCAGCGCCCTTCTCGACATCGAGGTCTCCGCCGCCCGCACGGCTACCCGCCTCGACGACAAGCATGAAGACCGCGCCCTGGCCACCGCCCAGCTTGCCACGCTGGCCGGCTCGGTGGACGGACTGGGCGAAGGCGTGCCGGCGCCCATGCGCGAGACGATCGCGGCGGGAATCGCCCGTGCGCGCGATGCCGCGGCGCAGGGCGAGACCGAAGAGGCCGCCCGCATCCTGAACGACCTGAGCACACGCATGGCGGCCGCGCGCTCGGCCTGAGCGGATCAGCCTGACCGGGCGGGGTGCTGCTTCCCGTCGTCCCTACGACTTAGGTGGCACTTGATCTGGCCCCCCCATGGTGAGAGCCATGGGGGGATGGATGCCAGAACTCTCTACGCAGCCCGCCTGACCACCGCCGACAGAGCGGTCGAGGCGATCGCCAGCAACAGCGACCTTGCCATGGGCATGGTCGTGGCCGAACCCCCTGCCCTGCTTGCCGCGCTTGCCCGCCGGGCCGAAGCGGGGACGCTCACCGGCCTGCGTGTCTGGTACCTGCTTTCGCAGGCCCACGCCGGATCGACGATCCTGCGCCGCGACCTGCTCGGCCGCATCCGCCCGCAATGCCTGTTCATGAGCGGGGTGGAACGCGCCCTCATCAAGGCCGATCCCTCCACCCAAGCACTGATTGACTTCATTCCCACGGCCTTCAGCGGATCGCCCCGCGTGATGCGCGACGAAGTGGGCATGGATGCCTGCGTGCTGGCCGTCTCGCCGATGGACGCCGACGGCTATTTCAGCTTCGGTGCCGCCAACGACTATACCTCCGCTGCCGCCCATAGCGCGAAGACGGTGATCGTGGAGGTCAATCCGGCGATGCCGCGCGTCGCGTGCCCGGCGCCGCTGCACATCTCGCAGGTCACCGCCGTGGTCGAGAACCATGTCCCGTTGCTCGGCTTCGGAGAAGCCGAGGCCGCGCCCGAGGACGAGGCCATCGCGGCGCTGATCGCGGAAATGATCGATGACGGCGCCTGCCTGCAGATGGGCATCGGCAACCTGCCCGGCGCTGTCTGCCGCCGCATCGCCAACCGGCGCGACTTGGGCATCCATACCGAACTGCTCACTCCGGCCCTCGCCCGTCTGGCGCAGCAAGGGGCGGTCACCAATCGCCTGAAGACGACGCAGCCGGGCCTCAGCGTCTATTCCTTCGCCATGGGCGACGATCCCTTCTACCGCTGGCTGAACGCCAACCCCCATGTCTATTCGATGCCGGTGGACGTGGTGAACGATCCCGCCGTGATCGCCCGGAACGACAAGGTGGTCTCGGTCAACGCGACGATCCAGGTCGACCTGCAGGGCGCCTGCAATTCCGAATTCATGGGCGGCCAGCAGCATTCGGCTGCCGGCGGCCAGCTCGACTTCGTGCGCGGGGCCAATGCGTCGAAAGGCGGGGTCTCGGTGATCGCCTGCCGCTCGACAGCAAAGGGCGGCACCGTCAGCCGCATCGTGCCCCGATTGGACGGCCCGGTGACGACGCCGCGCAACGATGTCCACTGGATCGTGACCGAGCACGGCGCCGCCAACTTGCGCGGCAAGTCCTTGCGTCAGCGGGCGGAACTGCTGATCGGGCTCGCCGATCCGAAGTTCCGGGATGAACTGGCCAAGGCACTCTGAAGCGACCAAAAACGGGCCTCACTTAACTGACCTCACCTAAAACCATCCGTCGCCCCCGCGAAGGCGGGGGCCCCGCTTACCTTTAGCCACGCCTGAAGAACAAGCGGGATCCCCGCCTTCGCGGGGATGACGAGGTTGGAATGGGACGGGTGAAGCGCGGGATTCCCTTTCCGGAGTAGAAAGTGGGGAGCAGGGAGTACGAGGCAATCAGATCGCCGTCGCGCCCAGACGCTCCACCCAATCGGCATGACGCTTCTTGAGTTCGCGCTCCCAGCCGAGGCCGATCTTCTCGGCGTCCACCACTTCCATCACTTCGAAGGCAAAGGCCGCTGCCCCGTGCGTGTTCCATGCCTCCTGCAACGAACGCTGCGGCGTGGAACCCAGCCGCAAGGTGAAGAACACCCGGTTGCGGATCGCCGGAAGGTTCGGCGTGCGACCCACCCACACCTCTTCGCTGGCGTTGCAGCGCAGCGCGTAGACGCCCGGCTCGGGTTTGCGTTCGCGATATTCGGCAAGCGCGGCCTTGCGATCGGCACGATCCATGATTCGATTCCCTGAAGTCATTTTTACCCGGATAAATTGACCGGGCCGCGATTTCAATTTACCCGGACAAAAATAGTTCAGGACCCCTTCCATGACGCAGACCTGCACCGCCTTCCTCGGCACCACCCGCTTGGCGCGCGGAACGCCCGCCGAGCTGATCGCCACTCTTTCAGGACAGGAACAAGGCGTGCTGGTGTTCGACGACGCCACCGGAAGACCTGTCGATCTCGACTGGCGAGGCGCTGCGCCCATCCCGGAGGAAAGCGAAGCACCGCGCCGTCGCGGCCGCCCGAAACTCGGCGTCACCGCCCGCGAAGTGACCTTGCTGCCCCGCCAGTGGGACTGGCTGGCCCGGCAACCCGGCGGCGCCTCGCAGGCCCTGCGCCGGCTTGTCGACGAGGCGCGCAAGGCTGACGGCGGCCGCACCGCGAAACGCGCCGCCCACGAACGCGCCTACCGCGTTATGTCCGCGCTCGGCGGAGACCTGCCCGGTTTCGAGGAAGCGAGCCGCCTGCTCTTTGCAGACAAGCTGGAAGAATTCGCCGCCGCCATGGCCGCATGGCCGGCAGACTTGCGCGATCACGTCCTCGAACTCGCGCAGCCATCTCAGGAAGACTGATACGAAAAAGGCGGCGCTACTTGCGCCGCCTTTCCCTAACTCGGACTGTTCGGCCGCTCCCCCTGAGCTTGCCGAAGGGTCAGGCCGCCGCGTCGAGCCCGTAAGCCGTGTGCAGCACGCGCACTGCCAGTTCGGTCTCGTCGGTGTCGATCAGGACCGAAACCTTGATCTCGCTGGTGGAGATGGCGATGATGTTGATGCCGCGATCGGCCAGCGTCTTGAACATGGTGGAGGCGACACCGGCATGGCTGCGCATGCCGACGCCAACGACCGAGACCTTGGCGACATTGCTGTCGGCGATCATGCGGTAGAAGCCGATCGTTTCCTTGCGCTCTTCCAGCAGCGCCTGCGCGCGGACGAGGTCGGCCTGCGGCACGGTGAAGGTGACGTCGGTCTCGCCCTTGTCCTTGGCGACGTTCTGGATGATCATGTCGACGTTGATGTTCTGCTCGGCCAGCGGCGCGAAGATCGCGGCCACGGCGCCCGGACGGTCCGGCACGCGGGTAAGGGTAACCTTGGCTTCGTTCTTGTCAGCGGCGATGCCGGTGATCAGCTGGCGTTCCATATCGCTTCCTTCAAGTTCTTCGTCGCTGACGATCATCGTTCCGGGGAGGGTGTCTGCCGCAGGGGCGTTCTCGTCGATGAACGAGGACAGCACCTGCACGCGCACGTTCTCCTTCATCGCGAGGGAGACCGAGCGGGTCTGCAGCACCTTCGAGCCGACCGAGGCCAGTTCGAGCATTTCTTCATAGGTCACCAGCGGCAGCTTGCGCGCCTTGGCGACGATGCGCGGGTCGGTGGTGTAGACGCCGTCGACATCGGTGTAGATGTCGCAGCGGTCAGCCTTGACCGCCGCCGCCACGGCCACCGCCGAAGTGTCCGAACCGCCGCGCCCCAGCGTGGTGATGCGATTGTCCGGCGAAACACCCTGGAAACCGGGGATCACGGCGATTTCACCCGCCGCCATCGAGGCCAGCAGGGCTTCCGAATCGAAGTCCTCGATACGGGCCTTGGCGTGGGCGTCGTCGGTCTTGATCGGCAGCTGCCAACCCAGCCACGAGCGCGCCTTGCAGCCCATGGCCTGCAGCGTCAGCGCCAGCAGGCCCGAAGTGACCTGCTCGCCCGAAGCGACAACGACGTCGTATTCGGCGGGATCGTAAAGCGCATTGGCCTCACGGCAGAAGTTGACGAGACGATCCGTCTCGCCCGCCATCGCCGAAACGACGACCGCGACTTCGTGGCCGGCTTCCTGCTGACGTTTGACGATACCCGCCACGCGCCGGATTCGCTCGGTCCCGGCCATCGAAGTGCCGCCGAATTTCATCACGATACGTGCCAAGGTGCCGTTGCTCCCCGTGAGATTGTGCGCATGAACGATGCGCGTGTGGATAAGAGTTCGGCGGGCTGTTAGGGGGGAGTCATGGATAATGCAACTGCTTCGAACACGCCTTCTGGCGCAACAATCGATCCGAAGGAAGCCGCCCACTTCGGCGCGCTGGCGGCCGAGTGGTGGGATCCGAAGGGCACTTCGGCGATGCTCCACCAACTCAACCCGGTGCGCCTCAGCTTCATCCGTGCCGAGATCGACCGGCATTTCGGTAGCGATTCCCGTGCCTTGAAACCGCTGGCCTGCAAGCGCGCGCTCGATGCCGGCTGCGGTGCCGGACTGCTCTGCGAACCCCTCGCCCGCCTTGGCGCGGCGGTGACGGGCGTGGACGCGGCGGCCGAGAACGTTGCGGCGGCCCGTGCCCATGCCGAGGCGATGGGGCTCCCCATCGATTACAGGCACGGCGAACTGGGCGCGCTGGGGCTCTCGGGCTACGACCTCGTCTGCTCGCTGGAAGTGATCGAGCACGTGACCGACAAGGCGCTGTTCATCGGCCAGCTTGCCGCCGCGCTGGCGGACGACGGGCTGATGATCCTCTCCTGCCCCAACCGCACTCCCGCCTCGCGCGTGCTGCTGGTCGAGGCGGCCGAGCGGCTGGGCAAAGTGCCGCGCGGCACGCACGACTGGCATCAGTTCGCGACGCCCGAGGAACTGCGTGAACTGGCCGAAGGCGCGGGCCTGACGCTGGGCGAGCCCAGGGGCATCGCCTGGTCGCCGACGAAGGGGCTGCACCTGTCGGACGATCTCTCGCTGAACTTCATCGTGACGGCTACGAAGAAGAAGTAAGGATAACGCAGGGGGGAAATACCGTCTCCGTGGTGCCCTTGTGCGATCCGTTCCGCGCCCATAGCTGCGCTGGGAGACATAATGGCTGCACCGCAAGGAGCGCACTACCGACAGGCTGGGCGCAACGAAGACATTTCGAGGGTCTGGGGGATCATCCCCCAGGACTTTCGCTTTCCTTCAAATCGCGAATCGCCGCACGAACCTGCACCTCACGCTCATCCCAGGATCCGCCGATGCGCGAGAACGGCACCCCTGCCCGCACCAGCATCTCCTCCGCCAGCGCGGCAAACCGGGCGCGGGCTTCGTCGGTCCCGAAAAACCGCGTCCCATCGTCGCGCCACGGCACGTCCGGCGAAAACAACAGGTAGTGGTCTGCCTTGGGATAGCCCATCAGCGCTTCGGGCACCTCGCCGAACAGCATCTGCGCCCAGGCCGCCGTCATCAGCTGATCGGTATCGAGCAACAGCACCGCCGGGGCCGCTGCCATCGCCTTGCGGTTTGCCTCCGCCTGCCCTTCGGCAATCGCGAGGAGGTCCGCCATCGCCAGGTCGGTGCCGTGTTCCTCGCAATAAATGCGGCCATATTCCGGCACCCACGGCAGCCCCAGCCGCGCCGCCAGTACCGACTTGCCCGTGCTTTCCGCGCCGTGGAGGCAGACCGTGATCACGCGGGCTTGAGTTCCCGATCCTGGCCCCGCTCGGCCGCCGCCCATTCGATCAGGCCCAGCACCGACATCACCAGAAACACCACATAGAGCGCCGCCGTCGGCCACAGGTCCTTGTAGGCATAGACCCCGATGGAGGCGACATCGATGGCAATCCACAGCACCCAGTTCTCGATCCGGCGGAACGCCAGCAGGACTTGCGCGGCGATCGAGGCCCCGGCGATCGCCGCATCGGCATAGGGCAACGAGGCATCGGTGAACTTGTGCATCACCCAGCCGAGGTTCAGCGCCAGCGCCGCCGTCGCCACCAGCCAGAGCGCACGGCTGAAACCGCCCAGCCGCCGCACCGGCACCCGGCTCTCACCCCCGCCCGCGCGCACCCAGAGCAGCCAGCCCCAGCCCTGCGCCGCGAAGAAGAAGATCTGCAGGCCCGCCTCGCCATAAAGCTTGGCCTGCCAGAACACCACGAAGTACAGCGCCACCATCGCCATGCCGAACGGGTAGTTCCACACGCTGCGCCGCACCAGAAGTGCGATATTGGCGAGCCCCAGTGCCGCCGCGATCCATTCTACCGGATCCATTGTCGTCCCTGTTATTCCTTAGGATTTAGCCAAGCGCGGCTTCCCATTCCGGCTCCTTGAAGCCCACCAGCAAGCCGCCCGGATGTTCGACGACCGGACGCTTTATCGTGCTGGGCTGCGCGACCATGATCGCCACCGCCTTGGCGGCATCGAGGTCCTGCTTGTCCGCATCCGGCAGCTTCCTGAACGTGGTGCCCGCACGGTTCAGCAGCTTTTCCCAGCCCGCCACGGCAATCCACTTTTCAAGCCGCGCGGCATCGGCGCCTTCCTTCTTGTAGTCATGGAAGGTGTAGTCGCTGCCGCGCGCTTCCAGCCACTTACGCGCCTTCTTCACGGTGTCGCAGTTGGGAATGCCGTAGAATTCAAGGCTCACGATTCGGTTTCCCTTTCGAAATGGCGCACCCTCGGTTCGTTGCAGGCGAAGGCGGTGTAGCTCTGGTAATAGTGGTCGCGGCCCTTGGCCTGCACTTCGGCATGGGCGGCGACGCGCCGCCATGCCAGCGCGGCGGCCTCATCCTCCCATTCGGACAGCGCGATCACTTCGCCGTCCTCGCTGGTGTAGCTCTTGAACGAGAGGAAGCCGGGCTGGGCGCGGGCGAGCGCGTCCATCGCCTCGGCATCGGCGGAATAGGCGGCGGCGTCGATGTCGGCGCGCTTGCGATTGCGGAAGACTACCAGGAACATGGTCGCGCTCATGGCCCTTCGCAGGCCATTCCGCAAGCATGTGACACACCGCCAACGCTGGACAATCCGAAGATTGCGCGCCAAGGCGCGAGGCATGAGCGTGAACACTTTCGGCCGTCTTCTGCGATTCACCACCTGGGGCGAGAGCCATGGCCCTGCCATCGGCGCCGTCGTCGACGGGTGCCCGCCGGGCCTTGCCATCGACGAGGGGCGCATCCAGCCCTTCCTCGACGCGCGCCGCCCCGGCCAGTCGAAGTTCACCACGCAGCGGCAGGAACCGGATCAGGTCCGCATCCTGTCCGGCGTGTTCGAGGGCAAAACGACCGGCACGCCGATCAGCCTGATGATCGAGAACGTCGACCAGCGCTCGAAGGACTATTCGGACGTCGCCAAGGCCTATCGCCCCGGCCATGCCGACTATGCCTATGACGCCAAGTACGGCTTCCGCGACTATCGCGGCGGCGGCCGCAGCTCGGCGCGAGAGACCGCCAGCCGCGTGGCGGCGGGCGGCGTGGCGCGGCTGGTGATCCCGGAAGTGACGATCCTCGCCTATGTCTCGGAAATCGGCGGCGACGCCATCGACAGGACAAACTTCGACGCGGCCGAGATCGGGAGCAATCCGTTCTTCTGCCCCGACGCGCAGGCCGCGAAGCGCTGGGAAAAGATCGTCGACGATGCGCGCCTTGCCGGTTCCTCGGTCGGCGCGGTGGTCGAATGCGTCGCCACCGGCGTTCCCGCCGGCTGGGGCGCCCCGCTCTATGGCAAGCTCGATGCCGATCTGGCCGCCGCGATGATGGGCATCAACGCGGTCAAGGGCGTGGAAATCGGCGACGGTTTTGCCGCCGCGCGCCTGACCGGCGAGCAGAACGCCGACCCGATGCATCCGGGCACGGACGGCCCCGAGTTCAGCGCCAACCACGCGGGCGGCATTGCCGGCGGCATCTCGACCGGCCAGCCGGTCGTCGTGCGCGTGGCGTTCAAGCCGACCAGCTCGATCCTCACCCCGCAGCCGACCATCAACCGGGACGGCGAGGCGACCGAACTGTTCACCAAGGGCCGCCACGACCCTTGCGTGGGCATTCGCGGCGTGCCCGTGGTCGAGGCGATGATGGCGCTGGTGCTGGCCGATCACAAGCTGCTGCACCGCGGCCAGTGCGGCTGAACTGGCACGGCTGAACTGGCGCGGCTGAACTGGCGCGGCTGAACTGGCCGCCTGCCGGTTGACACAGTTGACACGGTCCAGGGAAAAAACGCCCCCCCGGGGCCCGAAACCGTCACCTTGCGTCCCGAAACCGTCACCTTGCGCCCTGACGGCGTCACCTTGCACACGAAAGGTGTCACCTTGCGCGGCCACCTGTCACCTTGCGGCGAGCCAGGCTGAGCGTGCGGGCGCTTGGGCGCGAGGGTCCGGGCGGGTGACATTCCAGCGACACTACAGCTGCCGGGGCCAGTAGGAAAATCGCCCCTCCCTCTCCCCCGCCGGTCCCGCGCTCAATCCATTTTCGCGTCCGCCAGCGGCGCGGTGCGCGCCTCCAGCCGGCCCTCGCCGCGATAGACCAGCACGCAGCTCTGGCTGCCCGCGCAGAACTGCTGCACCGGCGCCAGCGCCCCCGCGCCATAACGGTAGGTGCGCCCGCCCTCGGTGATCTCGAAACCGGAAATGTCGCGGATGCGGTGCTCGTGCGCGAACATCACCGCATGGCCTTGCGAGACCGGCGCCCAGAGCGACCACTGGTCGTAGAGACGGTGATGGTAGCGGAAGGTCATGTCGCCCGCCGCGCGGTTGTCCAGCGAAGTGGGCCAGCTGTTGCAGGCGGCCAGCGAGGTGCAGGCGGCGAGCAGCAGCGCAAGCCGGCCCGAACGGCCAAGTCGGAGCATGTTCATGCCTCCCCTCTGCCCCAGTTGCCGCACCGCCGCACGAATTTTCGCAACTGCGCTGGTTTTATCGACGAAATCGCTCAGTCCATCGCTCACTGATCGGCCAATCCGATCAACTCAATCGGATCAAGGCCCTACACATCGTCACACGAGCGGCCTATCTCCGCTCTTGTCAGTTTCAACACCCAATCGAGGGAGCTTATATCCATGGGTATCATCGGCAGCACCATCAAGCCGTTCAAGAACACCGCGTTCCAGGTCGGCAAGGACTTCTTCGACGTCACCGAGAAGGACATCGCCGGCAAGTGGGCCGTGTTCTTCTTCTACCCCGCCGACTTCACCTTCGTCTGCCCGACCGAGCTGGAAGACCTCGGTGAGCAGTACACCGCCCTCCAGGGCATGGGCGTGGAAGTGTTCGGCGTCTCGACCGACACCCACTTCAGCCACAAGGCCTGGCACGACACCTCGGACAAGATCGGCAAGATCCAGTACGCGTTCCTGGGCGACCAGAACCACGCGCTGACCGAAGCCTTCGGCGTTCTGCGCGAAGATTCGGGCCTGGCCGACCGCGCCACCTTCGTGGTCGATCCCGATGGCGTCATCCAGATCATGGAAATCACCTGCGAAGGCGTTGGCCGCAACGCTTCGGAACTGGTCCGCAAGATCAAGGCTGCCCAGTACGTCCGCGCCAACCCCGGCCAGGTCTGCCCGGCCAAGTGGGAAGAAGGTTCGGAAACCCTCGCTCCCTCGCTTGACCTCGTCGGCAAGCTCTAAGACGTACGCGACCAGGCCGTAAGGCCATCCGGGTCGCGCGGTGACAGTGTGCGGCCCGGGGCATCCCTCCCCCGGAGCCGCACCCCCGTGCGCTTCGCGGCCGACGGAACTCCGGGCCGCCGCTTTCTCTCCCCACGCATTTCATAAGGACCTGTGACTCATGCTCGACCCCGCCCTGAAGCAACAGCTCTCGCAATATCTCGCCATGCTGCGCGAGCCGATCGAGCTCGTCGCCTCGCTGGGCGATGACACCAAGTCTGCCGAGACCCGCGAGCTGCTGACCGTGATCGCCTCGCTCTCGGACAAGGTCACCGCCACTTTTGACGGCGACGACGCGCGCAAGCCCAGCTTCCTCGTCCGCCGCGCCGCCGATGCCGATGCCGCCGTGCGTTTTGCCGGCCTGCCGCTCGGCCACGAATTCACCTCGCTGGTCCTCGCCCTGCTGTGGACCGGCGGCCATCCGCCCAAGGTCTCCGACGAGACGCTGGCGCAGATCCGCGCGCTCGAAGGCAGCTATCAGTTCGAGATGTACTTCTCGCTCTCCTGCCACAACTGCCCGGACGTGGTGCAGGCGCTGACGCTGATCGCGCTCAACAACCCCAATGTCACCGCCACCCTGATCGAGGGCGGCGCGTTCCAGGACGAAGTCGAGGGACGCGGCGTCATGGCCGTGCCGGCCGTGTTCCTGAACGGCGCGATGTGGGGTTCGGGCAAGATGAGCGTCGAGGAGATCCTCGCCAAGCTCGACACCGGCGCCGAGGCCAGGGCGGCGGCCAGGCTGGCCGAAAAGAAGCCGTTCGAAGTGCTGGTGGTCGGCGGCGGCCCCGCCGGGGCCTCGGCTGCGATCTACACCGCGCGCAAGGGTTTCTCGACCGGCATCGCCGCCGAACGCTTCGGCGGCCAGGTGCAGGACACCATGGGCATCGAGAACTTCATCTCGGTCCCCTATACCGAAGGCCCCAAGCTGGCCGCCGCGCTGGAAACCCACGTCGGGGAATACGAGATCGACGTGATGAACCTGCAGCGCGCCGAAAAGCTGGTGCCCGCCCGCGAGCTTGGCGGCTATCACGAGGTGGTCTTCGCCAACGGCGCCTCGCTCAAGGCGCGCTCGCTGGTGCTGACCACCGGTGCCCGCTGGCGCAACCTCGGCGTCCCCGGTGAGGACACCTACAAGAACAAGGGCGTGGCCTATTGCCCGCACTGCGACGGCCCGCTGTTCAAGGGCAAGCGCGTGGCGGTGATCGGCGGCGGCAACTCGGGCGTCGAGGCGGCGATCGACCTTGCCGGGATCGTCGGCCATGTCACCCTGATCGAGTTCGACGACAAGCTGCGCGCTGACCAGGTGCTGGTGAGCAAGCTCGAATCGATGGCCAATGTGCAGATCCTCACCAGCGCCCAGACCCTTGAAGTCACCGGCGACGGCGAGAAGGTGAACGGCCTCGTCTACAAGGACCGGACCAGCGGCGAAGAGCACAAGGTCGAACTGGAAGGCGTGTTTGTCCAGATCGGCCTGGTGCCCAATACCGAGTGGCTGAAGGACAGCGGCATCGCCCTCTCGCCCCGCGGCGAGATCGTGGTGGACGACAAGGCGGCGACCAGCCTGCCGGGCATTTTCGCGGCCGGTGACGCCACCACGGTGCCCTACAAGCAGATCATCATCGCCATGGGCCAGGGCGCGACCGCCGCGCTTTCCGCCTTCGACTACCTGATCCGCAACGAGGCCCCGGTCGCCGCGCTCGAAGTGGCCTGACGACAGACAGCATCCCCCCGAGCAAGCGGGCGGGCACCGGGAGGTGTCCGCCCGTTTTTGTGTGGCTATGGGCGCGGATATGGCCGCGGATATGGGCGCGGGTATGGGCGCGGGTATGGGCGCGGGTATGGGCGGGGGTATGGGCGGGGGTATGGGCAGGGCGCGCAATTTCCTGACCGGGCGCTCTAATTTTTCGTTCGCCTCATTCGAGAAAACCACACGCAAACGTTATTATTGTTGCCGCGTAGCAACATATTTGCATGAATGTTGCAGATATTTTGCAATGTTGCAGAATTTCGTTGCGCAGCACCATACTGCCGGAGACCTTCCCAAGAGCCCGATATCGGGTGCTTTTTCTTGGGGGTCGTGAGATGAAGACGGGGAACTTCCATTTGCACTGCAGCATTGCCGCGCTCACGCTCGGCGCGCTGGTGGTGCCCGCCACCGTACAGGCACAGGACGCCGATGCCGCCGCGACGACACCGGGCGAAGCCATCGTTGTCACCGGATCGCGCATCCGCCAGAACCCGCTGGACAACCCAAGCCCGGTCGTCGTGCTCGACAGCGCCTCGATCGCCAAGACCGGCCTCTCCTCGGTCGCCGACGTGCTGCAACGCCTGCCCAGCGCAGCGGGCGGCCTCAACACCAAGGTCAACAACTCGGGCAACATCGGCAACCCGCAGGACGGCGGCGGCGTCGGCGCCGGCACCAGCGAGATCGACTTGCGCTACCTGCTCGCCAAGCGCACGCTCGTGCTGGTCGACGGCATGCGCTACGTCAACGCCACGGCGGCCAGCGGCATTCCCTCCACGGTCGACCTCAACACCATTCCCGCCAACCAGATCGAGCGCATCGAGGTCCTGCAATCGGGCCAGTCGCCGCTCTACGGTTCGGATGCGATCGCCGGCGTCGTCAACATCATCACCAAGTCCGAGCAGGACGGCCTGCGCGCCTCGGGCCAGTTCGGCACCTACCGCCAGGGCGACGGGCACACCCAGGACTACAACGTCAGCTACGGCATCAAGGGGCCGACCACCTCGGTGGTGCTGGGCGCCAGCTACGTCAAGCAGGGCAAGGTCAGCACCGCCGACCGCGACCTCTCGCAGTTCCCCAACCCCGGCCAGACCAGCTGCCTCGATCCGCGCGGCGGCTGTTCCTCGGCGGCGGTGAACGGGCGCATCGTGTTCAATCCGGGCAACCCCTCGCTGCCCGCCGGCGGCAGCGTGACCGTGCGCGACGCCCCGCTCATGGGCCAGGGCACTTATGACCCGACGCTGACGGGCGGCGATTTCCGCGCCTTCACCGCGGCCGACCGTTTCAACTTCTCGCCCTACAACTACTTCCTGACGCCGTCCGAACGCTACGGCTTCTGGGGCAGCGCCAAGCAGGAACTGAGCTCGAACGTCACGTTCCGCGCCAAGCTGGTCTACAACCGCCGCAATTCGCAGAACCAGGCGGCGTTCCTGCCGCTGTTCATCGGTCCCGACGCGGGCAACGGCAACCTGCTCGACACCGTCTCGATCGACGCCACCAACCCCTACAACCCCTTCGGCATCACGCTCAACTCGGGCACCAACGGCCAGCCGGCGACCTACAGCTTCATCGGCCGGCGCCTCGTCGAGGCCGGGCAGCGCACGTATACGCAGCACGTCGACACGATGACCGCCAACGCCTCGCTCGACGGCAGCTTCCATGTCGGCAGCCGCAAGTTCTACTGGGACGTCAACGCCGCCTTCGGCTGGAACGATGCCAAGCAGACCTTCACCGGCAACGTCAACGCCGCCCGGGTGGCGCAGGCGCTCGGCCCGCTGGCCGACTGCACCGGCGACTGCGTGCCGCTCAACATCTTCGGCGGCGCCGGTTCGATCACCCAGGCCATGCTCGACTACATCTCGTTCACCGAGCATGACCGTTCGAGCCAGAGCATGCAGGACTACACCGCCAACCTCAGCGGCGACCTGTTCGACCTGCCCGCCGGCCCAGTCGGCTTCGCGATGGGTTACGAGCACCGCTACCAGCACGGCTCGTTCACGCCCGACCCGGTCATCCAGGCGGGCCTGGGCGCCGACATTCCCGCGCAGGCGGCCTCGGGCTCCTACAACACCGACGAAGTCTACGCCGAAGTGCGCGTGCCGCTGTTGAAGGACACCCCGTTCTTCGAACTGCTCGAGGCCGACGGCGCGGTGCGCCACTCGGATTACTCGACCGGCAGCAAGAGCACGACCTTCACCGCCACCGGCCTGTGGAAGCCGGTGCCCGACCTGCTGCTGCGCGCCTCCTATGCCGAGGGCTTCCGCGCCCCGGCCATCGGCGAGCTGTTCGGCGCCCAGTCGCGCGCCGACGCGCCGATCGACGATCCGTGCACCAACGTCACCGGCTCGGGCTGGCAGAGCTCGGCCACCATCCGCACCAACTGCATCGCCAACGGCGTTCCCGCCGACGGCAGCTACCAGGAACCGCTCGGCGGCCAGATCGGCACGCTGACCGGCGGCAACCAGAACCTCAAGCCCGAAACCAGCACGACCTGGCTGTTCGGCGCGGTCTACAGCCCGGCCTGGGCGCGCGGCGGCTTCGCGCGCAGCCTCAGCCTCGAGGTGAACTACTACGACATCACCGTCGACGGCGCGATCTCGGCGATCAACCCGCAGGTCACGCTCGCCCGCTGCGCCGAACTGGGTGACACCGCCGCCTGCGACAACGTCGTGCGCACCGGCAGCGGCCGCATCGCCAGCGTGCTGGGCCTGCTGCAGAACATCGGCTCGATCCGCACCCGCGGCCTCGACGTCAGCTTCAACTACAGCTCGCCGGCGACCGACCTTGGCACCTTCGGCCTCTCGGTCAACGCCAACCACCTGATGAAGTACACCGAATCGTTCCCCACCGGGACCGGCTCGACCACCATCAGCTACAAGGACACGACCCGCGGCTTCCCCGACCAGTCCTACCCCGAGTGGAAGGCCACCAGCATCCTCTCGTGGTCGATCGGCGGCTTCGACAGCTCGTTCACCGGCCGCTACATCAAGGGCGTGACCGAAGGCGACGGCCACAAGCTGGGCGACCGCTTCTACGGCGACGTGCAGCTGAGCTACACGCCCAGCTTCATGGACAGCGCCTTCACCTTCACGCTCGGCGTCAACAACGTCTTCGATACCGACCCGCCGGCCTGCAACACCTGCACCGGCCCGAACTACGACCCGACGACTTACGACGTCCCCGGCCAGTTCGGTTACCTGCGCATCGGCGTGCGGATGTAGGCCAGACCGCCATGTCCGGCGCGGGAGGGCCTCCCGCGCCGGACACAGACTGATCCTCGGCCGATTATGGGCCGATCAGCGGCCGATCAGCGGCGCTTCTTCAGCACGACATAGAGCGCGCCCTGGCCGCCATGGCGGCGATGGGCCCCGCGCACCGCAACGATGTCGTAGGCATGTTCGCTGGCCGCCAGCCAGTCGATGATCTTGGCGCGGATCGCCCCGCGCGCACTGCCCCGGTCCATCGAATCGACCGGGCGCGACTTGCCCGTCACCACCAGCACCACCCGCGCGCCCATCGACTTGGCCTGGGTGAGCCCGTGCATCAGCCGGACATAGGCCTGATCGAGGCTGGAGCCGTGCAGGTCGAGGCTGAAATCGGGCAGCAGCGTGCCCTTGGAAATGCGCTTCTCCCACGAGCCGTCGAGCTGCAGCTGCGATTCCTGGGGCCTGGCCGCAACCGGCCCGATCGCCTTTGGAGGCGGCGGCGGCAGCGGCGGCGGCACCCGGCCCTTCACCTTCCTGGCGGGCGGGGGCGGCGCCGACACGGCCCCAGGGGCCAAAGCAGGGGCCAAAGCAGGGGCAGGGGCAGGCTCGGCCACCACCGCTTGCGCCCGCGGCCGGCGCTTGTCGAGCGGGGTCACCGTCCGGGCGACCTGCGCCCAGACCTGTGCCTCATCCGCCGTCAGTCGCCGACCGGGTCTCCTCATGGCTGCTGCAACCGGGCGAGCGTGCCCTTGGGCACCAGCACCACCGCCTCGCCGCGCCCGCTCATGCCGCCGGCGGTGAGCCGCGCCTGGTCACCCGCGCCCCAGAACGTGTCGAAACGGTTGGCGCCCTTGATCGCGCCGCCGGTGTCCTGCGCCACCCACAAGCCGTTCGCCTCGCGCCGGTCCAGTCCGAGCCAGACCGGTGCGCCCAGCGGCACGAACATCGGATCCGCCGCCACCGAGGCGCGCGCGCGCACCGGCACGCCCAGCGCGCCGAGCGGCCCGTCGCCGGTCAGTTCGCGGAAGAACACCCAGGACTGGTTCTGCCGCATCAGCGCATCGCCCTCGACCGGGTGCTCGTGGATGTACTGCATGATGCCCTGCATCGAGCCCGAGTATTGCCCCGGCCCGCTGCCGATCAGGCCCTGGTCCCGCATGACGCCGCCGATCCCGGTGTAGGGCCAGCCGTTCTGCCCGGCATAGCCGATGCGCATGACGGTGCCGTCGGGCGCGCGCAAGCGACCGGAGCCCTGCACCTGCAGGAAAAACACCTCGACCGGATCGCGGGCCCAGGCGATCTCCAGCCCGCGATTGGCGAGCGCCCCGTCCTCGATGGCGCCGCGGTCGAAATAGGGCACGAACGTGCCGCCCGCGTCATAGCGCCCGAGCGGCATCTGCCCTTTGGCATTGGGCGCGGCATCGCCGGGCCTGGCGCGGACAAGATCGGCGGGCATGGCGTAGATCGGCACGTCGTAGCCCGGCAGGTGCTGGCGCGAACCGGCGATCTCGGGCTCGTAGTAGCCGGTCGCGAAACCGCGTCCGTCGCCGATCCTGACCGTCTCGAAATAGCTCTGGAAAAACTGCGCGGCCGAGGCGCCGGGCCATGTCCGGGCCGCGGCGCAGGCCGGCTGCCAGTCGGCCGGGCGGGTCAGGCCGCTGCTGTCGGTGCGGCGCGACAGGCTGGCACAGCTCTCGCGGAACGAGGCGAGCGCCGCCGCGCCGTCGATCGCGCCGACGCCAAGCGCCGTGACCGCAGGCCCCGCGCGCACCCCCAGCGCCACGGCGTTGGCCGGCGGCGGGGGCCCGGGCGGCGGTACGGGCTGCATTGACCCGGGCGGCGTTGTCCCGGGCTGCGTGGGCGGGCTGACCGTGCCGGGCCCGGCGGCGCCCGGGATCATGCGCACGCAGCCCGAAAGCAGCGCCAGCGCCAGAATCGCCGCGATCCGCAGCGCCCCCCTTTTTCGCGGCGTCGCCAAAGCTGCCTGCAAGACCATTCTCCCCACTCGGCCTGTCGCCACAAAACAAGAAGCCGGACCTTTCGGCCCGGCCTCTCGATCCTTGTGGGATCACATGCCTGAAATCAACCGCCTATCGGGCGTATCCGGCTTACCCGGCGTCCGTCTCGTCGAGCAGCCAGTCGGGCCCTGCCGCATCGATGCGGCGGCTGAAGGTCCAGATGTCGACCGCCTCGATCGCATCGTCGAGCGATCCTGCGATCACGTGACCTTCGGCATCGCGGGTGACGGCGGCGATGTCCGCGCGGAAACGGATGGTGATGCGGGCCAGGCCATTGTCGACGCCGGCGCCGGTGATCGCGGCTTCCTCGATGCGGATCAGGCGGTTGTCGAGCGTTTCACCGGCGGCGATGCGGGCATCGATGGCGGCGGAGAAACTGTCGTAGACATCGCCGTCGCACAGCGCGCGAAGCTCGGCCTTGTCGCCCTTCCAGAACGATTCGAGGATGAGGCGATAGGCACTGCGCGCGCCTTCGAGGAACGCGAAGGCGTCGAAGCGGCGATCGGCGCCGGCGATTTCGGCAAGGCCGCGCTCCACCGAGGGCGCCGCGAGCGGCATGTCCCGCTGCCGCGGAGCCAGCGCCGGGCGATCGGCCTGCTTGCTGTCCTGCCTGCCGTCCTGCTTGCCATCGGCCTTGGGCGGAACCGGGACGCGCGGGCTTCCGGGCTGGCCCTGGCGGCCTTCGAAACGTCCCTGGATCGGCTCTTCCTCATGCTCGGCGCGGCGACCGAGTACCGAATAAAGCCGCAGTCCCAGGAAGGCTGCGATCATGGCCAGGATCACGATTTCCGGTGTCACGTTCCTTTGTCCATCCTTTGCTTGGACGCGTCTGTTGTCTCGGGTGGTGCAAGCCTCGACAGGGCGCGGTCAAGTGGACGAATCGTCCGCTTGCGCGAGAGGCCGGGCACACGCCCGGGGAGCGTCATCATAACCCCAGATAAGTACAGTTTACAAATGAACAACGCGTGAGCGGCGGATTCAGGGAATTTTTCGCCATCGGCTTCATCCATTCACAGCCGCTCCATCCGGTCCCAACGCATGGCAAGGCCATTCGTTGCCGCCGCCGTGCCCATGCCTCCCGCAACAAATTCGGGGCGATAGCTTCCACCGCCCGCGAAAACGCGCTACGCGCCCTGCCCTGAGTTTCACCAGACTTCCATCCGTATTCTTATAGACGGGACAGAATCGAAATGGCCGACGAAGGCAACGTCATCTCCGACATCAACCTCGGCAACGCCGACGACAACGCGCCGGCCGCCGGCATCATCTCGCAGTACGTCAAGGACCTCTCGGTCGAGAACCCGAACGCGCCGCAGAGCTTCTCCTGGCAGAACCAGCCGCAAGTCGACATCCAGTTCAACATCGGCGCCCGCCCGATCGACGGCGAAGTCCACGAAGTCGAACTGAAGATCACCGTCGCCGCCAAGGCCGACGAAGGCACCGCCTATGTGGTCGACCTCGCCTATTGCGGCCTCGTGGGCATGCGCAATCTGGACGAGCCCAGCATGCACGCCTTCCTCTATGCCGAAGCGCCGCGCATCCTGTTCCCCTTCGCCCGCCGCGTGGTGGCCGATGCCGTGCGCGATGCCGGCTACCCGCCGCTGATGCTCGAGCCGATCGATTTCAACGGCCTCTACTTCCAGCAGCTCGCCGCCCGCCAGCAGGCCGAGGCGGAAGGCATGGGCGAGCCGGTCGGCCACGCCTGAGGCTTACGCCAAAGCCAATGATTTCAGGCCCGCCCGCACCCCCGCCCGCAAGGGCCGTGGGCGCGGGCGGGCCTTTTGACATGTAGGGACCCCGAGGGGCATGAATCTTACCAAGGCGCTTGCCAGTGTCGGCGGCCTCACCCTTGCCAGCCGCATTCTCGGCCTCGTGCGCGACAGCCTGTTCGCGCGCTTTGTCGGCGCGGGCTTTGCCTCCGACGCCTTCCTGATCGCGTTCCGGCTGCCCAACCTGTTCCGCGCGCTCTTCGCGGAAGGCGCCTTCGCATCGGCCTTCATCCCGATGTTCAACCAGAAGGTGGCCGACAAGGACGGGCCCGGGCTTCCGGCCGGCATCACCTTTGCCGAGCAGGCGCTGTCGGTGCTGCTGCCGATCCTCCTCGCGATGACGGTGATCCTCGAGGTCTTCGCCTGGCCGGTGACGTTCCTGCTCTCGGGCAAGTTCAACGGCGTCAGCCACGACCAGTTCGCCTACGCGGTCATGCTCAGCCGCATCACCGTGCCCTATCTCGCCTTCATCAGCCTCGTCTCGCTGCTGGGCGGCATCCTCAATTCGCTGAACAAGTTCTGGGTCAATGCCGCCGCGCCGATCCTGCTGAACGTGACGCAGATCGTCGCCATCCTCGGCTTCCACTCGGCCGACGCGCTGGTGACGGCGCGCAACCAGGCGATCGCCGTCTCGGTCTCCGGCGCGCTCCAGCTGCTCTGGCTGATGTGGGCCTGCCGCGCCAACAAGGTGTCGATGCGCCTCAGGCTGCCGGTGTGGAACGCGGACGTGAAGCAGCTGATGAAGCTGATCCTGCCTGCCGCCGCCGGCGCCGGCGCGGTGCAGATCAACCTCGTGATCTCGACCGCGCTGGCCGCCTCGCTGCTGGCCCACGGCTCGGTGACCTACATCTACATGGCCGACCGGCTGAACCAGCTGCCGCTCGGCCTGATCGGCATCGGCCTCGGCACCGTGCTGCTGCCCACCATCTCGCGCCAGCTCGGCGGCGGCGAGGACGCGGCGGCGATGGACACCCAGAACCGCGGCATGGAACTCGCCCTGCTGCTCACCCTGCCCGCCTCGGTGGCGCTGATCGTCTGCGGCCAGCCGATCGCCGCGGCGCTGTTCGGCTACGGCAAGTTCGACGCGGGCGACGTCGCCCGCACCGCCGAGGCGCTCGCCGCCTTCTCGCTGGGCCTGCCCAGCTATATCCTCGTCAAGGTGCTGACGCCCGGCTTCTACGCCCGCCAGGACACCCGCACCCCGGTGCGCTACGCGATGATCTCGATGGCGGTGAACCTGGCGTTCAACCTCGCGCTGATCGTGCCGCTGCAGCACATGGGGCCGCCGCTCGCCACCGCGATTGCCTCCACCGTCAATGTCGCCATGCTCTACTGGACGCTGGTCAGGCGCGGCCATTTCCGGGTCGATGCCCGCCTGAAGCGCCGCGCCCCGCGCCTGGCCCTGGCGGCCGTTGCCATGGGGGTGGTGCTGTGGTTCGGGCAGGACCTGCTGACGCCCTATCTCCACGGCAGCTGGCTGGTGCGCGGGCTGGCGCTGGCGGCGCTGGTTTCGGCGGGCGGTCTGGTCTACGCGCTGGCGACGCTGGTGACCGGCGCCTTCACCCGCGCCGACCTTGCCCTGCTGCGCCGCCGCCGCACCGCGTCCTGAGGCTTCCATCCATGCCGGTTTGTGCTATGAGCCACGCCCATGCAGAGCCTTTCGCATCCGAAGTCTGCCCAGACCCGTCGCCGTTCGTGGCGATGGCGGAGCGTCTCGCGCGTCGCGCACTGACGCAGGGCGCGCGTCGCGCACTGCCCCCATCTGCATACGCGCCCTCACCGGCGCATCCACACCCTACGACCGACCACCCATAAACTCGCGAAGGACGCGTCCATGCGTATCGTCTCCGGCATTCAGCCCACCGGCAACCTGCACCTCGGCAACTACCTGGGCGCCATCCGCAACTGGGTCTCGATGCAGGACGACGCCACCGCCAACGGCGGCGAGTGCCTCTATTTCCTCGCCGATCTCCATGCGATCTCGATGCCGCACACCCCGGCGGACCTTTCGGCCAACACCCGCGAGATGGTCGCCGCCCTCGTCGCCTGCGGCGTCGATCCCGATCGTTCGGTGCTGTTCAACCAGGCCCAGGTGCCCCAGCACGCCGAGATGCAGTGGCTGCTCAACGGCACCGCCCGCATGGGCTGGCTGAACCGCATGACGCAGTGGAAGGACAAGGCGGGCAAGAACCGCGAGGGCCAGTCGGTCGCGCTGTTCACCTACCCGGTGCTCCAGGCCGCCGACGTGCTGATCTACCAGGCCACCCACGTGCCGGTGGGCGAGGACCAGAAGCAGCACCTCGAACTCGCGCGCGACATCGCCCAGAAGTTCAACAACGACTTCTGTGCCGAAGACGCGCCGCTGTTCACCCTGCCTGCGCCCTTCATCCCGCCCGAAGCCGCCCGCATCATGAGCCTGCGCGACGGGTCCTCGAAGATGAGCAAGTCCGATCCCTCGGACATGAGCCGCATCAACATGACCGACGATACCGACACCATCATGCAGAAGGTGAAGAAGGCCAAGACCGATCCCGAACCGCTGCCTGCGGACAAGGACGGCCTCGAAGGCCGCCCCGAGGCGAAGAACCTCGTCTCGATCTACGCGGTCATGGCCGGCACCCGCGTCGAGGACGTGCTGGCGCAGTTCGGCGGCCAGGGCTTCGGCAGCTTCAAGCCGGCGCTGGGCGAACTGCTGGTCGAGAAGCTCTCGCCGATCAACGCCCGCTTTGTCGAACTGCGGCAGGACCGCGCGGCGCTGGATGCGATCCTGAAGAAAGGCGCCGAAAAGGCCCGCGCGCTGGCGATCCCGACGCTCGAAAAGACCTACGAGGCGCTCGGCCTCGTGCGCGGCTGATCGCTGGGCGGGGCGGCGCGGGTTCGCGCCGTCCCGCTCTCAGACGTCCAGACCCATGAGCTTCGCCCGCCGCCGCTTCCACGGTGTCGCCAGTTGGGCGACTTCCCCCAAGGCCTCCAGCCCCTCGCGATCCTGCTTGTGATCGCCGGCGATCAGCAGGCTGAACACCCGCTTCACGCTCCATTCCGGCCAGGGCCGCGCGGCCAGTTCCATCGTGTCTCCGGCGGCCACCTCGCCTTGCTCGATCACCCGGTAGTACCAGCCCGCCCGGCGTGAGCGGACCATGCCCGCATTGACCGCCGCGCCGCCGAAGCGGTGGTCGAGCTTCCAGCACGGCTGACGCCCCTGGCTCACTTCCACCAGCGCCGTGCCCAGCCGCCAGCGGTCGCCGATGCAGATCGCCTCCTCGGTCAGCCCCTGCGTGGCGATATTCTCGCCGAAGGCACCGTAGTGGGCGAGCAGGGGATGGTCGCCCAGCTGTTCGCGCCAGAAGGCATAGTGGTCGTGCGGATAGTGGTGGATCGCCTTGTCCGGCCCGCCGTGGACCGAAAGATCGGCCTGGGCATCGCCTTCCAGCCCCAACAGGTGGACCCGCACCGCCCCCGCCACCGGCTGCTTGGCGATGGCGCTGGGTTCCTCAACGCCCCGAAAGGCGCGCACCTTTCCGCACTGGAGCGAGCGAATCGGCACGCAAGCCGCGATCGGGGGACTGGTGGGCATTGCCGGGCGCTCCTACATGGGGTCGGTCTGCTGGGGCCATGAGCAGCGGATGAACGGGGCCACGATCCATCACAGTTGTGCCACCATTCAACCGCTATTCAGGGCATTGATAATAAGGCAGAGTCGCAAGGAATCACAGGCCGCGCTTGGGAAGGGCGTTTCGGGCCTGTCGGGTTCATGGAGTGAGACCAATGACAGACAATTCCGGAACGGATTTCGGCCCCGGAACGCATTTCGGCAAGCTGAGGATCGCGGCAGTCGCCGTACTGCTCATGGCGCTTGCTGCATGCGCCACCCCGTTCAAGGCCGACGTATCGCGCTTCCAGTCGCAGTTGCCGGCCCCGCAGGGCCAGAGCTTTGCCGTCGTCGCCGACGATCCGAAGCTGGCCGGCGGCCTCGAATTCGCGACTTATGCCGCGCTGGTGCGCGACCGCGTGGCCAAGCTCGGCTACACCCCGGTCGACGATCCCGCCAAGGCCACGCTGATCGTGCGCTTCGACTACGGCGTCGACAATGGCCGCGAACGCGTGCGCTCCTCGCCCGGCATGGGCGGCTACTGGGGCCCGTGGTACGGCGGCGGCTTCTATGGTCGCGGTTTCTACGGCCGCGGCTTCTACGGCCCGCGCTGGGGCGGCCCCTGGTCCTATGGCTGGTATGATCCCTTCTTCGACGGCGGTGTCGACAGCTACACCGTGTTCACCAGCGGCATCTCGCTGAAGATCGACCGCGCGGTCGACAACCAGCGCCTGTTCGAAGGCAAGGCCGAAGCGGTCTCGACCTCGAACCGCCTGCAGTACCTCGTGCCGAACCTGGTCGAGGCGATGTTCACGAACTTCCCGGGCAACTCGGGCGAGACGCTGCGCATCTCGGTGGCGCCGGAAAAGAAGTGACCTGACGGATCTGCGCGCTCCGCTGCAAGGCGGGGGGCCAGCAGGAGACGGGCTCGCCGGGCAACCGGCGGGCCCGTTCCTGCTTTATGGGGTATCTCCCGCAGGCCGCGCCGGATATAGCCCCGAACCAATGAACACCTTCATGGCCATCATGTCGCAGCTCTTCTGGGGGGTGACCATCGGAGCGCTGACATCGGCCTTCTCGTTCCTTGCCAAAGGCCTGGCCGCGATTTTCGGGCTCGGGGCAGTGGGCTGGTACGGGTTCAGGCGACACCGCGAAAAGCGCGCGCGAATCGACCGCAAGGACTGAACCGGCGCGGGCGCGAGACCCTTAGAGTATCCGTGATGATCAAGCCTGAGATTGCGCCCAGCATCTATCGGCTTTGAGCAGAGCGTTTGCGGTCACGACGAGTTTTCGCATGACGGCGGTGATGGCGATTTTGGCGGGCTTTCCTGCGGTGACGAGTTGTTGGTATTTTGCCTTGAGATCAGGGTTGTATCGGGCGGCGACGAGGGCCGGCATATAGAGGGCCTGCCTCACGTTGGCACGTCCGCCGCGGATGAAGCTTTTGCCTTTCCATTGTCCGGATTGCCGCGCGATCGGTGCAAGGCCGGCAAGGGACGCGGCCTGCTTGTTCTCAAGGCTGCCGAGTTCGGGCATGGTGGCGATGAGCTGGTTGGCGGTCAGCGTTCCCACACCCGCGATGCTGGTCAGTATCTGGTGTCGACGAGCGAGTACGGCATCGGCGGCGATCAGGTTGGAGATCTCGGCGTCGAGGGCCGCGATATGTCGATCGATCTGTTCGAGCCGCTGGCGACACTGGCGCTTGAGAAACGCGATGGTGAGATTTTTCTCACGATTTTTGAGCGCGGTGCGATCACGAACCAAGCCGTCTCGGGCATTGATGAGTTCCGCCATTTGGGTCTGCTGTGCGCTTCGAGCGGGTCTGACCGCTGGCTGCAAGGTTGCGGCCATACGAGCCAGCAGGATGGCGTCAATGCGATCAGTCTTGGCCAATGTGCCAGTCGCCTGGGCGAAGCGCCGGGCCCGTTCAGGGTTGAGCTTCACACAAGGCCAGTTGGTCAGCGCCGCCTCCAGTGCGCGATGATAGGTTCCGGTTGCCTCGTAGGCGATCCGTTCGATCGGCCATTGTCGCAGCCAGGCGATCAGCGCCTTGTGCCCCTTGGCGGTATTGGCAAACTGGCGCTCGGCGCCGACGGGGTAGGCATGGCAATCGAGGCTCGCTTTGGAGATGTCGATGCCGATTGTCTGTGGTAGATTGTCGCTCATCTTTTCCGCTGTCCCATGCTTGTCATCCGGGTCCAAAACCCCGGTATCCGTTCGGGCCTGATGGAAAAGAAAGGGGCGATCCTACTCTAACCCGGTCCCTTAACGACCGGCGGTTTCGCGATCCGTCCCCTTCCGCCCGGACCGGGGTGGCCACCCCGGTCCGGGCAATCCAGCATGGCCCAAACGGACGGTAATGTCATAAGACAAGCCGTTTCCGATCCGATTGCATCGGATCAACTGCTCCAAGATTTTGATCTTACGCGTTTTCCGAGTCATCAGGTGATTCCACCTGATTAGAAAACGCTCCAAATTCTCGCAAGCGACTGATATTTCGCCGCATCACCTTGAAAACCAGCCCTGCCGATAAGAGATGGGCGGCATGCCTCTCGATCACGTCGCCGATGCCATCACTCTTGCGGCCGATGCGCTCGACGCCGCAGATACGGCAGACAGCGTTCACCGCAAATGGGGCTGCAAGGGCTGCCTCATCGCATTGCTGCTGCTTGCCGTGGTCATCCTGCTGATCCTGTGGGGGTCCGGCGCCTTTTCAGGCGCCTGACCCGCAACGGTCAGTTCCCCAGCGCGACCACGCCGCCGGTCGAGCCGAACCCGCCTTCGCCGCGCAGCGTCTCGTCAAGCTCCTCGACCTGCAGCCACGAGGCGCGGGTGACGGGGGCGAGGACCAACTGCGCCACGCGGTCGCCGCGGCGGATCTCGAAAGGCTCGGCGCCGTGGTTGATGAGGATGACCTTCAGTTCGCCGCGATAGTCGGAATCGATGGTGCCGGGCGCATTGGGCACCGAAATGCCGTGCTTGAGCGCAAGGCCCGAGCGCGGGCGCACCTGGATCTCGAAGCCTGCCGGGATCGCCATGGCAAGGCCGGTGGCCACCGCATGGCGGCCGCCGGGGGCCAGCGTCACGTCCTCGGCCGAGACCGCATCCATGCCCGCCGCGCCATCGGTGGCGTAAGCCGGCAGCGGCAGGCCTTCACCGTGGGGAAGGATCTTGACGGCAACCGGGATTTCAGTGGCGGGGGAGTGCATCTGCGAACCTTTCGACGAGGAGGCGCGCGACCTCCTCCTTGGGCATTTCGGGAAGGGAGATCACGTCGTCGCCGCGCACGATGTGAACGGCATTGACGTCGCCGCCCATGACATCGCCGGAGACGTCGTTGGCAATGATCCAGTCCGCGCCCTTGCGCTTGCGCTTTTCCTTGGCGTAGCGGATCACGTCCTCGGTCTCGGCGGCAAAGCCGATCAGCAGCGGCGGCCGGTCGGGCCGCGCGGCAACGCTGGCGAGAATGTCGGGGTTTTCGGTCAGCAGCAGCGCCGGCGGGGCCGAGCCGCGCTTCTTGAGCTTGTCCTTGGCGACGCTGATCGTGCGCCAGTCGGCCACGGCGGCCACCATCACGCCGATATCGGCGGGCAGCGCCTGCTTCACCGCATCGGCCATCTGCTGCGCGCTTTCGACGTCGACCCGGTCGACCCCCGGCGGGGTCGGCAGATGGACGGGCCCGGCCACCAGCGTGACCCGCGCACCGGCCGCAGCGGCGGCGGCGGCAATCGCGAAGCCCTGCTTGCCGGAAGACCGGTTGGCGATGTAGCGCACCGGATCGATCGGTTCCCAGGTCGGCCCCGCCGTCACCAGCACATGGCGGCCCGAGAGCGGACCGTTGGCCGGCTTCTCGAACGGAGCCGCACCGAACGCCGCACCGCCGAACGGCTGCGGCGCCGGAGCCGGGGAGACGGTGTGGTTGATCGCGGCCGGATCGGTCGGCGGCGCCGAGCGGGCGGCGCCCTTGCGCGCGATCAGCAGGCCCGCTGCCGGATCGGCAATCGCCCCGCCGCCGCCGAGCGGATCGGCAGCGGCTGCGTCCTCGGCGCCGAAGCGGATCGCCTGCTTGGCCTTCTGCAGGCCCCGGCTGATCATCGAACCGCTGAGGCCGCCCAGACCGAAGCTGTCCGACGGCGCCTCCTCGGCGCTCGGCTCGGGTTCGGGCGCGGCGAACTGCGGCTGCCAGGGGAACGGGTCGGCAAGATCGAGGCCGACTTCGGGATAGGCCTCCGATTGCGGCAAAGCGGGAATAGACCCCGGCAGCGGCGCCACTTCCACCGGCCCCAGCCCGAGCGCCCAGGCGATGCGCTGCCAGATCGCGATGGGATCGGGCAGGCGGCCGGGGCCGAACTCGCCGCAGGCCATCGTGCCCTCGTCGGGCTCCATCACGTCGACGCCCGCCTCGCGCAGGATCTGCACGTTGCGCATGGTCGCCGGGTGCTGCCACATGCGCACGTTCATCGCCGGCACGGCCATGACCGGCTTGTCGGTCGCCAGCATCATCGTGGTGGCAAGGTCATCGGCAATGCCCGAGGCCATCTTGGCCATGAGGTCCGCCGTCGCCGGGCAGACCACCACCAGGTCGGCCTCGCGGCTGAGCTGGATATGACCCATCTCGACCTCGTTCTTGAGGTCCCAGAGCGAGGTGAAGACCGGCCGCTCCGACAGCGCCGCCAGCGCCATCGGGGTGACGAAGTGCGATCCGCCCTCGGTCAGCACGCAAGTCACCTCGCCGCCTTCCTTGCGGATATGGCGCACGAGTTCGCAGGCCTTGTAGGCCGCGATGCCGCCGCCGACGACCAGGAGAATACGGGGACCACTCATGGTCCGGGCTTGTGCAACAGCGTTCACGGGCGCGCAATCCATTTAGGGATGGCGGTTTACGGTATTCACCGGAGAATTGGGTATCCTCGCGGCAACCACAAGCCCCCGGAGCGCACGCGGCGCAAAGGCGATACCGGCAAAGATCACCGGCGCCAGCATCGCCCCCCAGTAGAAATTGTCCCAGCGCCCCGCCGCCATGAACAGCACCCCGTAGCCCGCGGCCAGCAGGAAGGCGAACAGCCCTTCCTTGCGGTTCCAGCCGAGCCAGCCGAACGTCATCAGGATCACCGCCGGGCCCGACAGCCAGTGCGGCAGCCAGCGCAAGTTGCTCGACTGGACCACATTGCCCAGCCAGCCGGAGAGGCCGCGCAGCACCAGCCAGGGGGCGGAGTGCGGATCACTCGGCAAGACTTGCGACGAGACCAGCGACACGTGCCAGGCGAGCGCGGCAAGGAACACCGCCACCAAGGCCGACCACGCCGCCGCCTCGCGCCAGTTGCGCTGCCACAGCGCGGTCACCGCGAGCAGCAGGACAAAGGGCAGCGTATGCTCGCGGATCGCCAGCGCCAGCGCGGCGGCGGCAAAAGCGGCGTGCCACCTCCCCTTTTGTAAACGCCCCTTTGGCCCGCGCCCGCCGATCCGGTGGAGCCCGAAGGCCAGCGCGATGAGGCCGCCCGCCCAGAGTTCGTGCAGCGGGAAATAGTGGCGGTTGAGCCCCAGCGATGCCCCCACGAAGACCAGCGCCGTCGCCATGCGCCTGAGCCGGGGGGAGACACCCGCCTCGCCCAGCTTGCGCCACCACGCCGCGATGATGCCCAGCATCAGCGCGATGGCGGCAACGATCTGTCCGGCAGCGCCCAGCCAGGCATCGAGATAGGCCAGCGTCGGCAGGCGCACGGCAATGGCCGGGTTCACCGGATAGTCGCGCGCGCGCTGTTCGGGGACGATGAAGTCGTAATAGGCCTCGCCCCGGGCGATGCGGGCGATGGCGGCTTCGTAAAGCGCGATGTCCTCGTCGTAAGGCTTGGCCGCGGCGCCGGGCTTACCGGCAGCCGGGATCGGCCCTTCGACCGGGCCGGACCACGGCGAGCGGCTGCCCGGCTTGGCGACCGGCACCATGGCCGAGGCGACCAGCAGTGCCGCCAGCACCGCCAGTGCGATCCGCGCGCACCAGGCCGGCCAGGCGGCAAAGACCAGCGAGACGTCCCCGCCGTCTCCCTCGTCCTGTGCCCCCTCGGCCGCGCCCGCCGGCGTACCGACGGGCGTGCTCAGCCCGCCAGCAGTGTCCAATACGTCAACGCCCATGCAGCACCGCCCCCCAGGATTGCCGCCAGAGCATAACCCGCCCAATGGTTACTTTGAGGTTTACGCTCGCGGCCGGGCGACCAGATTAGGTCGACTTCGGGCAGCGGCGCCTGTTCGGGCGCCCCGCCCTTGGCCGGGAACTTCTCCTCGATCCGCCGCACCAGCGCGGGCAGGCGGAACAGGGTGCCGAGGTCTTCGCGCAGACGGTCGGCGATCACCGCCTCGGGGCCGAGTTCGTCGCGGATCCAGCTTTTCACGAAAGGCGCGGCGACGTCCCACATGTTGATGTCGGGATCGAGCGCGGTCGCCAGCCCCTCGACCATGACCATGGTCTTCTGCAGCAGCAGCAGGTGCGGCTGCACGGCCATGTCGAAGTCGCGGGTGATCGCGAAGAGCCCGTCGAGCATCTGCCCGACCGAGAGCTCGGACACCGGCTTGCCGCGCATCGGCTCGCCCACGGCGCGCAGCGCGGTCGCGAACTCTTCCACCGTGTGGTAGCTGGGCACGTACTGCGCCTCGAAATGGATCTCGGCGACGCGGCGGTAATTGCCGGTGGTGAGGCCGTAGAGGATTTCCGCCAGCCACAGCCGCGCCTGCCGGTTGATCCGGCCCATGATGCCGAAGTCGATGGCGACGATCGTCGCCCCCTCTTCCCCGCTGCCTTCCACGAACAGGTTGCCCTGGTGCATGTCGGCATGGAAGAAGCCGCAGGAAATCGCCTGCGTGAGGAACGTCAGCACCAGCTTGCGCGCCAGCTTGGGCAGGTCGTGGCCCGCTGCCCTGAGCGCGGCGATGTCGCTCATCTTGGTGGCGCCGATCCACTCGACCGTCAGCACCTGGCCATTGGTGCGGTCCCAGTCGATGCCGGGCACGCGGTAGCCGTGGATGCCGTGCATGACTTCGGCGAGTTCGGAGGCCGATGCGGCCTCGCGGCGCAAGTCCAGCTCGCGCAGGGTCCAGCGCTTGAGATTGGCGACGACCGCGCGCGGGCGCAGGCGGGCCGCCTCGCCGCCCAGCGCCTCGAGGTGCGCGGCGGCCCATTCGTAGGTCTCGACGTCCTCGGCAAACTGCTCGCGAATGCCCGGGCGCAGCACCTTGACCGCAACCGTGCGCCCGTCCGGCGTCACCGCGCGGTGGACCTGCGCGATCGAGGCGGCGCCGACCGGCTGCTCCTCGATCGAGGCGTAGACCTGTTCGAGCGGACGCCCGAAGCTGGTCTCGATCACCCGGCGGATTTCGGAGAAGGCGACCGGCGGCAGGCTGTCCTGCAAGGTCAGCAGGTTGCGCGCGGGACCTTCGCCGACAAGGTCTGGCCGGGTGGCCAGCGCCTGCCCCAGCTTGATCGCCGCCGGGCCGATTTCCTGAAAGGCACCGGCATAGTCCGGCTCGACCGGCTGGCGCGCGCCGAAGCGGGCGATGCGGCACAGGCGCTTGACCTGGACCGGGGCATTGCGGTCATTCTCGATCCCGCGCAGCGCCCCGTGGCGCGCAAGGACGCGGCCCCACTTGAGGAGCCGCAGGATATGCGTGGTCGAACCTGTCACGGTGTACGTCTCAGACCTTCCAGCCCGAGTGGATCGCCACGAGGCCGCCCATGATCGGCTCGACCTTGGTGTGCCTGAAGCCGGCTTCGCGGATCATCTTCTCGAATTCGGGCATCTTCGGGAAACGACGGATCGATTCGATCAGATAGCGGTAGGAATCGGCGTCCCCGGCGATGGCCTGCCCGATCTTCGGCACCAGGCGGTGCGAATAGGCATCGTAGACTTCCTTGAAGCCGGGCCATTCGGTGGTCGAGAATTCGAGGCAGAAGAAGCGGCCGCCGAACTTGAGCACGCGGTGCGCCTCGGCCAGCGCCTTGTCGATATGGGTGACGTTACGGATGCCGAAGGCGATCGTGTAGGCATCGAAGTGACGGGTGGGAAACGAGAGTTCCTCGGCGTTCTGGCGCGACCAGACGAGCCCGTCGATGCCGCGTTCCATCGCCCGCTCGACGCCGACGTCGAGCATGTCCTGGTTGATGTCCGACACGGTGACCGAGGCCCCCTGCGCGGCCATGCGGAAGGCGATGTCGCCGGTGCCGCCCGCCATGTCGAGGATCTGCTCGTCGCGGTGCGGCTTCACGCGCCGCACGAACTTGTCCTTCCACAGACGGTGCATGCCCACGGACATGGCATCGTTCATCACGTCATACTTGCGTGCAACGCTGGAGAAGACGGCGCCGACGCGCGCCTCCTTCTCGTCGGTGGCCACATCCTCGTAGCCGAAGGAAACCGTTTCGCTCATGGCGCAGTCCTCTAGCCGTCCGGCCGCCCGGGCGCCACCGGAGTTTTGCAGTCAATTTGTCGTATGGAATGTTTGGAAAATGCCCATCCGGGCATTTTCATGCGGCACCAGCCCACTCCCCCACCCGACCACCCATCAGGATACACTCGTGGGTGGTCGGGTGGGGGAGTGGGCTGGTGCCGCCAAAATCCGCCTTCAGCGGATTTTCAACCAGTCTTTATGCGACGCAGCGCCAGCGCCGAGAACACGATCCCCGCCAGAATCAGCGCCATGCCCGCGAAGTGGTAGGGCATCAGCCGCTCCCCCAGCAGCAGCGCGGAAAGCAGCGCGCCGAACAGCGGCATCAGCGTGATCGCCTGCCCCGCCCGGGCCGCGCCCAGATCGGCGGTCGCGCGGTTGTAGATGAAATAAGCCACCGCCGAAGGAAACAGGCCGACATAGGCGAAGGCGGCCAGCGCATGGGGGCTCCAGCGCACCGCCTGCCCGCTCGCCGCCTCCATCATCGAAAGCGGCGCCATCGCCAGCGCGCCCAGCGTGAAGGTCAGCAGCAGGAACACCGCCGGCGGCACCGGCGGGCGCTTGCGCAAGAGCACCGTATAGAACGACCATGCCGCCACCGCGCAGAACACCAGGGCATCGCCGCGCCCGAAGCTCAGGCTCATCAGCGCCGCCGGATCGCCCTTGAAGACGATGGCGACAACCCCCAGCGTCGAGACGGCCACGCCAAGGACATGCAGCTTTCCGGGCCGCCCGCCGAACAGCACCCGGTCCAGCACGGTGACGACGGCGGGGATCGCCGCCTGCAGCAGCAGGGCATTGGCGGCGGTCGTGTAATGCAGGCCCTTGTAGATGAAGCCGTTGAAGCAGACGACGCCCAGCACCCCCAGCACCGCGATCCACTGCCATCCGGCCACCACCGCGCGCCACTCGCGCCGCAGCGGCCCCAGTGCAAAGGGCAGCAGCGCCGCCACCGCGATCAGCCAGCGCCCGAAAGCAAGCGTGAACGGCGGGATGTCGTCTCGCACCGCCCGCCCGGTGATCGAGTTGCCCGCCCAGAACAGCATGACGAGGCCAAGCATGGCAAAGGCACGGAAATTGGAGCGGTTCTCTTCCATGCCGGCGGCTTAGCGGGATGTTCGCTCCCTGACGAGGCACGGGACGGCCGTAAACTTGATCCGGCAACGCCGTTCCTTCCCATGGCCCCGGCGACGCCCTATCTCTCCCGCACGATGCCAGAGCTTCCAGAAGTCGAAACCACCGTGCGCGGCCTCGCCCGCTATCTCGAGGGCGAGCGGATCGCCCGCGTCACCCTCAACCGCGCCGACTTGCGCCGCCCGTTCCCGCCCGACCTCGTGCAGGTCATGACCGGCGCGCGTGTCACCGCGATGGGCCGGCGCGCCAAATACGGCCTCATCCATACCGACCGCGACCAGACCATGGTGTTCCACCTCGGCATGTCCGGCCGCTGGCGAATCGAACCCGAGAAACCGGAAAAGCACGATCATCTGGTGATCGAGACGGGCTCGGGCCATGTGCTGGCGCTCAACGATGCGCGGCGCTTCGGCTCGGTGGACCTGGTACCCACCGCCACGCTCGATACGTGGGGCCCCTTCGCCGCGCTCGGCCCCGAACCGCTCGGCGAGGGCCTGACGGCAGCCCATCTCAAAAGCCATCTTGCCGGGCGAATCGCCCCGATCAAGCAGATGCTGCTCGACCAGCAGTTGGTGGCCGGACTCGGCAACATCTATGTCTGCGAGGCGCTGTTCCGCTCCGGCATCCGGCCCGACAGGGAATCGGGACGCGTCACCCTCCCCGCGCTCAAGAGACTGGTCCCGGCGATTCGCGAGGTGCTGTCCGAATCGATCGCGGCGGGCGGCTCGACGATCCGCGACTACGCCCAACCCAACGGAGAACTGGGCTATTTCGCGACTTCGTGGCAGGTCTATGGACGCGAAGGCCAGCCTTGCCTATGTGGCGGCACCGTTCGGCGCTTCGTCCAGGGTGGACGCAGCACGTTCTGGTGCCCGAAATGCCAGAAATAGGCGGTTTCGGAGGCGCCTCGCGGGTTGACGGAATAGCGTCACACCGCTAAGGGGCGCGCTTTCCGGCGAGTCCGCTCGCCAAGCAGATTCGTTAGGCATTGGGCCGCCATCACCGCTGCGTGGGGGGCCAGACAGAGGAAATTCGATGGCCAATACGCCGCAAGCCCGCAAGCGCATCCGTCGCAACGAGCGCCGCGCCGAGATCAATACCAACCGCGTCAGCCGCATCCGTACCTTCGTCAAGAAGGTCGAGGCCGCGATCGCCGGTGGTGACAAGACCGCTGCTTCGGCCGCGCTCAAGGAAGCCCAGCCCGAGCTGGCACGCGGCGTTGCCCGCGGTGTGCTTCACAAGAACACCGCAGCGCGCAAGTTCTCGCGCCTGACCAAGGCCGTCTCGGCTCTCTGAGCCCGGCCTGACAGTCCGGCCTTCACGGCGGGACTGATGCTTCGGCCCAAGCTGCCGTCCGGAATTTTCGCTTCACGGCGAAGAATCGGACGGAAAGCTTGGGCCGATGGCATTTCAGGGACCGAAGACGCGTCTTTCGGGAACGCCCCGTTCGGAGCGGCCTGCGCCGACCGGGCCTGAATCCGCCTTTCGAGACGGACCCGGGCCCCGGCGCTAGCCAAAGCGACAGCTACGGCCGCCAGCTACAGCCAATGGCCGCGCTGCCCCGCCGACCGCGCAACCCGTTCCGGCTCGCCCGAATCGTCGCAGGATGCCCCCGCATCCCGGTTCGACGGTTCCACCGCCTTTCCCGCTACCCGCGCCCTGCCGCGTTCCGGCTGCCCGTTGACGGCAAGCGATGCCGGACCCACGGCTTGCCGCGACCCGGGATATGCCGCGGTGCAGCAGGTGCCGGAACGGAGCGGGCGGGAGCCGCCATTCGATTCGTTCCTTGCCCGCCCGATGCCCACCCGGCGCCCACCCGGCGCCCGCCGGGACTCGGAATCAGGGACGAATCGCATGCGAGTCGCAGCGCCGGACGGGGGGCAATCGCCCCGGCGATCCGCACCGTAAGGTACGGAACAAGAACGAAGTCGGAGCCGCCCCCGGTCGGCTCCGGCGCCGCTCGGCTGCGCGCGGGAACGCCAATCCATTGAAACGGCAGAAACCTCGCGATTCGCGTGGCGCCTCGTGGCCCCCTCAATTCAAGCCCATGATTTTACACGAAAAAATCCATTCATGACGGATTTTGGGCACTCCCGGCCGAGTCAACAGGCATAATTTTTTTTATTTGGGGAGTGGCATATTGCACCACAACCAAACCCGTTTCTAAAAGGGTCCCCGGCCGTTGCGGAACCGGCCGGGGAACATCGACAGCGACGAAGCATCTGCTGCAAACATGCGTTTGCGGCTGGGGGCATCTTTACGTTTGTAAACGTAACAATTGGCGATGGACCAGTTCCGGTTGCGCGAGGGCCCGTTCGGGGCAGCAGCCAACAAGGGGGGTTGGTTTAATGTCAGGTACAGCAGGTCAGGGCGCTAACGGCGTGAGCAAAAAATCGAAGGCGGTAAAGTTGGTGATGGAAGAGGATCAGGAAGCCGTGAATCTGGCGGCCGACTGGGCGGACATCAGCCAGGGTTTACGCAAGGATCTGGGTCAGCAGGCCCACAGCCAGTGGATCAAGCCGATCCAGCCGGGCAACTACTGCAAGGAAACCGGCACGCTCGATCTCTACCTGCCCACCGAGTTTTCGGCGAACTGGGTCGCGGACCGTTTTGCGGACCGCCTCTCGCTGGCATGGAAGATCGCCCGTCCCGACGTGCGCCACGTGCGTGTGCTTGTGCATCCGGGTCGCCGCCAGCTTCCCGAACTGCGCCTTGGCGGCGGCGGCGCCCGTCCGGCCAGCGCTCCTGCCAATGATTCGGCACAGGGCAGCGCGGACCCGATCTCGGCCGTGCTCGCCGGCGAAGCCTTCGCGGCCCTGGGCCAGGGCCCTGCCGGCATCGACGCCTCGCAGACTTTCTCGAGCTTCGTGACCGGCCAGTCGAACGTGCTGGCCTGCAACGCCGCGCAGCGCATGGCCGCCACCGAAACGCCGCAGTTCTCGCCGCTCTATCTCAAGGGCGCGACCGGCCAGGGCAAGACCCACCTGCTGCACGCGATCGGCCACGCCTATCTCCAGCACCACCCCCATGCGCGGATCTTCTACTGCTCGGCCGAGCGCTTCATGGTCGAATTTGTCCAGGCGCTGCGCCAGAACCAGATGATCGAGTTCAAGTCGCGCCTGCGCGGTTTCGACCTGCTGCTGGTGGACGACATCCAGTTCATCATCGGCAAGGCCTCGGCGCAGGAAGAACTGCTCTACACGATCGATGCGCTGCTGCAGGAAGGCAAGCGCCTGGTCTTTGCCGCCGACCGTGCGCCCCAGGCGCTCGACGGCGTCGAGCCGCGCCTGCTCTCGCGCCTGTCGATGGGCCTGGTTGCCGACATCCAGCCGGCCGACATCGAACTGCGCCGCTCGATCCTCCAGAATCGCCTCGGCCGCTTCGCTTCGGTCGACGTGCCTTCGGACGTCATCGAGTTCCTTGCCCGCACCATCAACCGCAACGTGCGTGAACTGGTCGGCGGCCTCAACAAGCTGATCGCCTATGCCCAGCTGACCGGCCAGGCCGTGTCGCTGCAGCTGGCCGAGGAACAGCTGACCGACATCCTCTCGGCCAACCGCCGCCGCATCACGATCGACGAGATCCAGCGCACGGTCTGCCAGTTCTACCGGATCGACCGGACCGAGATGAGCTCGAAGCGCCGCGCCCGCGCGGTGGTGCGTCCGCGCCAGGTGGCGATGTACCTCGCCAAGGTGCTGACGCCGCGCTCCTACCCGGAGATCGGCCGCAAGTTCGGTGGCCGCGATCACTCGACGGTGATCCACGCCGTGCGCCTGATCGAGGAACTGCGCACGCGCGATGCCGACATGGACGGCGACGTCCGTTCGCTGCTGCGCCAGCTGGAGTCCTGAGGCTTTTTCCCCGGACTAGCCCCCGATAGTCCACGGATAGCCCACAAGACCTCCACACTTTATCCACAGCTTGCCCACAGGGTCGCACCTGTCCGCGCGCGGGAACCATCCGGTTCCCGCGCGCGGTTCGTTTCAGCGCCATGGATATGACAGTCGCAGGCGCCTCACTGCCCCTGCCCCCTGCCCCCTGCCCCCTGCAGTCGCATATCCATGCTTCTGTTATGAAACGTATTTGCGATGCGAGGACGGCGCCAATATCAGCCGTTGGCGCGCTTGAGAGACCGCGTCCGCCTCCAAGTAAATTCCCATCCTATATTTAACATTTACTGTAATGCATGATGGCAACCCTTCGGAACAAGCGACAAATCGCCCCAAAAACCGGCAAAAAGTGCCGCTTATGCGACGAAAAATGATTTCTTAAACTTTGAATAAGGGTATTCCCTTAGCTTCTCGCAGTGACCGGGGCCTGTCCCGGCCGCACGAGAGGAGCATCCCCCCATGCGCTTCTACCGGGCCACGTCCTTCCTGTTTCCGCGTCACTACGAATGGCGCATCCTCCTCGTATGTTTTGGCGCGGTGCATCTGCCGCTGATCGCCGCCATCCTTGTCCAGGCCATGACCGGCGACTGGCAGATTCGCACCCTCCTGGTCCTGCTCGGCGCGACGCTGGCCGGAACCGTGCTGGGCATGCTGGCGATCCGGGCCCTGCTGGCCCCGGTCGGCGAAGCCACCGCCATGCTGCGCGCGGCCCAGCACGGCGCGCGCCTGGGCCGGGTGCCCGAGGGTGGTGACGACCTGGTCGGCCAGTTGCTCACCGCCGTTGCCACTTCGGCCGCGGCCAACGCGGCCCGCACCGAGCAACTGGTCGAAGCCGCCGCGCGCGACCCGCTGACGGGCCTGCGCAACCGCCGCGGGTTTCTCGATTCCTCGGAACGCGTGCTGATCGGCGAGGGCAATTCGGTGCTGGCGATGATCGACATCGACCACTTCAAGTCGGTCAACGACCGCTTCGGCCATGCCGCCGGCGATGCGCTGCTGCGCGCGGTCGGCCAGCGGCTCGAGCGCGGGCTGCGCCACAGCGATATGGCGGCGCGCTGGGGCGGCGAGGAATTTGTCGTTCTCCTGCCCAATACCCAGCTCGACGAGGCGCGGCTGGTGATGGAACGGCTGCGCGCCAATGTCGCGCTCGATCCGCTGCTTGGGCCCGAGAGCACCGGCAATACCTGGCCGGTCACCTTCTCCTGCGGGCTGGCGACGCTGCGCAGCTTTGCCCAGCTCGGCGATGCCGCCCACCGCGCCGACGCCGCGCTCTATGCCGCCAAGAGCAATGGCCGCAACCGCGTGCACGTGGCCGAAAGCGCCTGACCGCAAGTTCGGCCCCATCACCGCCAGTCGGCATCCCCATCACCGCCGGGCGGCATCTTCGGTTTGCCCGCGTGGCCGCGATGCTGTAGGCGCTGTGGTCATGACGCTTCCCGCCACTTACGGCCAGGCCGCGCTGCGCGGCATGCGTTGCCGGTGCCCGCGCTGCGGCGAAGGCCTGCTGTTTCGCAAGTGGCTCAAGCCGCTGGACCGCTGCCCGGCCTGCATGCTCGACCTGACGCCCCAGCGCGCCGACGACTTCCCGGCCTATATCGCCATGATCGTGACCGGACACCTGATGGCGCCGGTGATCATCATGCTCTCCAAGGACTTCGCGATGGGCGTGGCCGGCATGTTCGCTATCGTCGTGCCGCTGGCGGTGGTCATGATGCTGGCGATGCTGCAACCGGCCAAGGGCGGCGTGATCGCCACCCAGTGGTGGTTCGGCATGCATGGTTTCATGAAGGAACGCCTGCCTGCGGCCGAAACCGGCCCTGCGGCCCATCCCGGCGAGGCAGGACAAGAATGACGCTCTCGCCAGAACGCCTTGCGCGCTTCGCGCGGCACATCGTCCTGCCCGAAGTGGGCGGCGCGGGTCAGGTGGCGCTGGCCGATGCCCATGTGGTCCTGGTCGGCTGCGGCGGGATCGGCAGCCCTGCGCTCCAGTACCTCGCCGCAGCCGGGATAGGACGCCTGACGCTGGTCGACGACGACACGGTGGACGTCAGCAACCTGCAACGCCAGACGATTTACGCGCCATCGGATATCGGCAAGCCTAAAGCGGAAGCGGCGGCCGAATGGGTGCGGCGCTTTGATCTTGGCCTTGAAGTCCTGCCGCACGTAACGCGCCTTGGGGATGACAACGTGGCAGAGATACTCTCCGGCGCGAGCGTCGTACTCGACGGCTGTGACAACTTCGCGACTCGCCTGCGGGTGTCAGATTGCTGCGTCAATCTCGGCATTCCCCTCAGCACGGCGGCAATCGGCCGGTTTCAGGGGCAGGTCGCCAATTTCGCCGGACATCTGCCGGGCGAGGCCTGCTACCGCTGCTTCGTGGGTGACGCTTTCGATGCGCAGGACTGCGACACGTGCGCGGCGGACGGGGTGCTGGGGGCGATGGCCGGCATGGTCGGCACGTTTGCGGCGATGCACGCCATGCGCGTGCTGCTGGCGGGCCGGTCGGCGCTGGGCGAGCCGCAGTTCGGCACCCTGCACCTGATCGACGGCATGGCCCCTGCGATGCGGCCGCTGAGGATTGCCAAGGATCCGGGCTGTTCGGCCTGCGGCGTTCAGGCAGTCCTACCGTCGTAACTGTAGACCGATAGCCCGGCGAGCAGTTCGGGCGCAAACAGGCGCATGTTCACGCCCATCCGGTCCTTCGCCGGATCGACCGCGCTCCAGTGCGTGGTGCAGCCGCATTGCGGGCAGTGCCAGAAGGTCAGCACGTTCTCGCCGGTCTGATAGCCCACGAGTTCGCCCTCGATCCGCACGTTCGCGGGGCTGTGATAGGACCACAGCGTCCCCAACCGGTGGCAGACCGAGCAGTTGCAGTCGCAGACCTCGTGCGGCGTGTCCGCCAGTTCCAGTGTAACGGCGCCGCAGTGGCAGGTTCCCCGGCAGGTCATGCGCCGAGCACTTCGTCCACCCATGCCGCGACCAGTTCACTCGCAAGGCCATGGCGCGCCTCGTCGAACCAGAAAGTGCCTTGCGAGGGTTCGAGGTTGAGTTCCAGCGTCTCCGCCCCGAATTCGCGCGCGTTGCGCACGAAGCCGGCAGCCGGATAGACCGCGCCCGAAGTGCCGATGGAGACAAACAGGTCCGCCCGCTCCAGTGCCGCGAAGATTGCGTCCATGTGGTAGGGCATTTCCCCGAACCAGACGATGTCGGGCCTGAGCGCGGCCGCGCCGCATTCGGGACAGGCCGGACGGCCGATCAGCGGCCCGGTCCAGGGCACGCGCGCGTCGCAGGCGGTGCACCAGGCATTGAGATGCTCGCCGTGCATGTGGAGCACGCGTTTGGCTCCTGCCCGCTCGTGCAGGTCATCGACGTTCTGGGTGACGATCAGCAGGTCGCCCTCCCACTCCCGGTCCAGTCTGGCCAGCGCGTGGTGGGCGGCGTTGGGCTGCTTGGTCTGGATCGACTCGCGCCGCATGTCGTAGAAACGCAGCACGAGGTCGGGATCGCGGGCAAAAGCCTCGGGCGTCGCCACGTCCTCCACCCGGTGCTGCTCCCACAAGCCGCCGCCATCCCGAAAGGTGTCGATGCCGCTTTCGGCGCTTACGCCCGCGCCGGTGAGGATGACGATGTTGCGGATGTCCTTCATCCCGGCCATGAGACCAGCCTTCAACGGAGACGGCAAGTGGCACGAATCGGAATTATCGGCAGCGCGGGACGCATGGGGCACGCCATTGCACTGGCCATCGCGGACGCAGGTGAAGACCTTGCCGGCGGCGTGGGCCGCGACGGCGACCTTGGCGGGCTGGCCGCGCATTCGGACGTGCTGATCGACTTCTCCAGCCCCACCGCGCTCGAAGCCAACCTCGATGCCGCGGTGGACGCAGGCATTCCCATCGTTGTCGGCACCACCGGCCTCGAGGAGCGCCACCACTGGCTGATCGATGCCGCCGCGCAGCACATTCCCGTGCTCCAGACCGGCAACACCTCGCTGGGGGTCACCCTGCTTGCCCACCTCGTGCGCGAAGCTGCCAGCAGGCTGGGCGAGGACTGGGATATCGAGATCGTCGAGACCCACCACCGCATGAAGGTCGACGCCCCCTCCGGCACCGCGCTGCTGCTGGGCGACGCGGCCGCCAAGGGCCGCGAGGTCAGCCTGTCCGACGCGGCCGTGCGCGGCCGCGACGGCATCACCGGCAAGCGCGAGGCGGGCACGATCGGTTTCGCGGCCCTGCGCGGCGGCACCGTGGCGGGCGACCACACCGTCCATTTCCTGAGCGATAACGAGCGCCTCTCGTTCTCGCACCTCGCCGAAAACCGCACGATCTTTGCCAAGGGCGCGGTCAAGGCGGCGCAGTGGCTGAAGGACAAGCACGCCGGCCGCTACACGATGCCCGAGGTGCTGGACCTTTGAACAAGGCCGCGATCTTCGAATTCTTCCGCCGTCTCGCCGAGCTTAACCCCTCGCCCGAGACGGAGCTGGAATTCGGCAACGATTACCAGCTCCTCGTCGCCGTGGTGCTTTCCGCGCAGTCGACCGACGTCGGCGTCAACAAGGCCACGCGGGCGCTGTTCCGCGCGGTGAAGACGCCCGCGCAGATGGTCGAACTGGGCGAAGAGGGCCTGAAGGAGCACATCAAGACCATCGGCCTGTTCAATTCCAAGGCCAGGAACGTCATCGCCCTCTCCGAGATCCTCGTCGAGCGCTACGGCGGCGACGTGCCGGAAGACCGCGACGCGCTGGTCGAACTGCCCGGCGTCGGCCGCAAGACCGCCAACGTGGTGATGAACTGCGCCTTCGGAGCGGAGACCTTCGCGGTGGACACCCATATCTTCCGTGTCGGCAACCGCACCGGGATCGCCAAGGGCAAGACCCCGCTGGCGGTCGAGAAGCAGCTTGAGAAACGCGTGCCGCAGCCCTTCCGGGTGGGATCGCACCACTGGATGATCCTGCACGGCCGCTACATCTGCAAGGCCCGCACGCCCGAATGCTGGCGCTGCCCGGTGGTTGACTTGTGCGACTACAAGGACAAGGTTCTGGAGAAGGGTGCGAAAAAAGCCGCCTGAACGGGAGGTCTCTTATGGCTAGCCGTCGCCTTGTCCTGATGCTTTCGCCGCTGGCGCTGGCCGCCTGCTCCGATCACGAACCCGCCGCGCCTCCTCCGGTCAGCCCTGCCGCCGAAGCGGTCGGCCCCGCGCAGGATTGCCTGCCGCTCAGCCAGTTCTCCAGCACCCGCATCCGCGACGACTGGACCGTCGATTTCATCGGCGGCGCCGGCAATCGCGTGTGGCGGGTCACGCTGGCGAACCGCTGCTCCGGGCTGAGGTCGGCGGACAGCTTTACGTACAGCACGTCGCTGTCGCAGCTTTGCCGGCAGGACATCATCTATCCGTTGGTGCGGGTGGGGAACGGCTTCCAGCGCGGCGGTGGATGCGGCTTGGCGCCGTTTACGCCGGTGAAGCTCAAGCAGTAGAAACAGAGAAGTCCTGGGGCCCTTCGACAAGCTCGGCCCCCCAGACCCTCGGAATGTCTACGCCGCGCGCCACTTAGGCGTAGCGCGCGACGTGGTTGGCCCACGTGACCCAGACGGTATTGGGGGTGCAGGGGGGCTATGCTCCCCTGCTTTTACCCCTTCAATCTTCGTACTGAACCGGATCGATATTGAGCCCGGCGCGGCCATCCGAGGAGGTATGCGCCGGTGCCTTGGGCATTTCCTCGTCCGGATCGACCAGCGGCTGGAGCATGCCTTCGCTGCGGGTGATGACCGCCGTCGCCACCGCATTGCCCACCACGTTCGTCGCCGAGCGGCCCATGTCGAGGAAGGTGTCGACACCGAGCAGCAGCGCGATGCCCTCGACCGGCAGGCCGAACTGCGAGAGCGTTGCCGCGATCACCACGAGGCTGGCGCGCGGCACCCCGGCGATGCCCTTCGAGCTGACCATCAGCGTCAGCAGCATCAGGATCTGCGTGCCGATGGGAACGTGGATGCCATAGGCCTGCGCGATGAAGATCGACGCGAAGCTCATGTAGATCATCGAGCCGTCGAGGTTGAAGCTGTAGCCCAGCGGCAGGATGAAGCCCGAGATACGGCGCGGCACGCCGAAGCGGTCGAGCTGTTCGAACAGCTTGGGCAGGCTCGCTTCCGACGATGCGGTCGAGAACGAGAGCAGCAGCGGCTCGCGGATGTAGCGGAACAGGGTCACGATCCGCCCGCGCAGGAACGCGCCGCCGACCAGGAACAGCATGACCCAGAGCAGCAGCATCGCGAAGTAGAACTCGCTGACGAGCACGCCGTAGGTGACGATGATGCCCAGGCCCTGCTTGGCGATCACGCTGGCGAGCGCGCCGAATACCGCGAAAGGCGCGAAGCGCATCACGTATTCGGTGATCTGCAGCATGAGTTCAGACAGCGCCTCGCTGACCTTGACGATGATCGCGCCCTTCTCGCCGATCGCGGTCAGGCCCACGCCGACAAAGACCGAGAACACGAGGATCTGCAGGATGTTGTTCTGCGCCATCGCGTCGACAGCGCTGCTCGGGAAGATCTCGAGGATGAAATGACGCAGCGTCAACTCACCCATTTCCAGCTTGCCGAGGTCGGAACCAGTGGTGAGGCCCGCGCCGACGCCCGGCTTGAACAGGTTCACCAGCACCAGGCCGAGGCCCAGCGAGATCAGGCTGGCAGTGATGAACCAGCCCAGCGCCTTGCCGCCGATCCGGCCGAGCGCGGCGCTGTCACCCATGCCGGCAATGCCGGTGACGATCGTCGCGAAGACCAGCGGCGCGATGATCATCTTGATCAGCTTCAGGAAAACGTCGGGCAGCAGCTTGAAGTAGTCGGCCCACTGCACGAGGCGCGGATCGTCCGCCGGGATCGTCGCGTGCAGCAGCCAGCCCACGGCGATGCCCAGCACCATGCCGATAATGATATAAAGCGTCAGCCGCCGACCCATGCCCACCTCGTTCTGAATTTGCGGCGGACACTAACAGCGGGGAGCCCCCGGTCAACGCCGGGAGCGGCGGTTTTCTTGCGATTTTCCGCGAAAATCAGCCGGGTCGGCGTTGATTGAAAATCCGCCGAAGGCGGATTTTGACGGCACCGGCCCGCTCCCGTTCCAAAGAACACGAAAAGATCCGGGGGACCTTTTCGCTGAGGGGGCCGACCACCCACGAGTGTATCCTGATGGGTGGTCGGGCGGGGGAGCGGGCCGGTGCCGTTCCAAAATGCCCAAACGGGCATTTTCCAATCAGATAGACAGCGCCGCTTCTGTCACGCGGCGATAGATCTTCACCAGCGCTTCCAGATCGGCGATCGCCACTGCCTCGTCGCGCTTGTGCATGGTCGCGTTGCACAGGCCGAACTCGATGACCGGCGACAGATCCTTGAGGAAGCGCGCGTCGGACGTGCCGCCGCTGGTCGAAAGCTCCGGCTCGACACCGGTCTCGGCGCGGATGGCCCCGGCCAGCAGGGCGGAGAAATCGCCCGGCTCGGTCAGGAACGCCTCGCCCGAGATCACCGGACGGGCGGTGCCGCCGTGGCGCTCGGCAATCTCGGTGACCCGTGCGGACAGGCTTTCGCCGGTATGCAGGTCGTTGAAGCGGATCGAGATGCGCGCCGAGGCCTTGGCCGGGATCACGTTGGTGGCGGGATTGCCGACCGTGAGGTCGGTCACCTCGAGGTTGCTGGCCTGGAACCAGTCGGTCCCCTCGTCGAGCAGCAGCGCGTCGAGTTCGGCAAGCATCGCCACCAGCCGGGGAATCGGGTTATCGGCCAGGTGCGGGTAGGCGACATGGCCCTGCACGCCCGCGACTTCCAGCCAGATGTTCACCGAACCGCGGCGGCCGATCTTCATCATGTCGCCAAGGCGGTGCACCGAAGTCGGCTCGCCGACGAGGCAGAGGTCGGGAATTTCGCCCACCGCACGCATGTGCTCGATCAGCGCGAGGGTGCCGTAGCGGGCCGGGCCTTCCTCGTCGCCGGTGATGACAAAGCTGATCGTGCCTGCCTCTGCCGGGACCTGCGCGGCGGCGGCCACCATCGCCGCGATCGAGCCCTTCATGTCGACCGCGCCGCGGCCGTAGAGCAGCTCGCCCCGCACTTCGGGAGCAAAGGCCCCGCTCGACCAGCCCTCGCCCGGCGGCACCACGTCGAGGTGCCCCGCAAAGGCGAAGTGGCGCGAGCCTTCGGGGCCCTTGCGGATGGCAAAGAGGTTCTCGACCGGGCCGTCCGGTGCCTCGCCCGAAAGCGCCCGGTGCACGGCAAAGCCCAGCGGCGCCAGCTGCGCCTCCAGGCAATCGAACACCATGCCGGTGGCCGGGGTGACGCTGGGGCAGGCGATCAGCGCTTCGGCAAGCGCGACGACATCGGTGGTGGACTGCACGGTCTCGGTCATGCCGCCGCCATTGCACAGGTCCGCGCGCATGACCATAGGGCGCGCAACCGGCACGCCCCACGGCCCAGGGTCAGCCCAGCGCTTCGTCGAGCATCCTGGCCAGACGCAGCCCCGCCTGCTGGATGCGCTTGTCGACGATCGGCACCGCCGCCTCGATGGCAGCCTCGCTCCAGGTCGCCTTGGCGTCCTTCACGCCCCCCCCCTTCAGGTCGCCCCCCTTCACGTCGCAGGGCAGCGTGCCGCCATAGGCCGCCGGATAGATCACGTCGCGGCTGATCTCCCACGATTCGCGCGCCCAGTCCTCGGTCTTGCCGGTGGCGAGGCGGGCCTTTTCCTCGGCGGAATAGCGGCGCACCAGCGGCGGGTTCGCCGCGGTTATGGCCCGTTCGGCCAGCAGCCCGTCCCACACGTAGTGGAGATTGAAACCGGTGGCCTCGCCATAGCCGGTCTCGACCTTGTTGCCGCCCTGGTCGTGGTTTTCGCCGACATGGAGCGGCTGGTGCACGTCCCCCACGAAATGGGTGACAAAGATCAGCGCCTCGAGCCGCAATGCCGTCGCCAGCTTGCGGTCGGCGAGCAGGCGTTCGTTGCGGTCGATCTGCGCGGTCACGCAGTTGCCGTCGCGGCATTCGGTCTTGAGGTCGAACAGGCCGCAGACCGGCTGGTCGTGATAGTGCCAGGACGAGGTGAAGGCGAAGCGCCAGCGCTCGTCCTTGTTCTTGATGCAGTCCGGCCAGGTGGCGGCATCCTGTAGCGTCCTGGCGCTGCATTCAGGGGTATCGAGCTCGCCCTGGTGGCGCAGCAGCGCGGCGATCTGCGCGCGCGTACCCGGCTTCACGTTTTCCAGCGCGATCGCCGCGACGGTGCGGTGGCCGAGCGCGCCCCAGGCCATGGCCGGGGTGGCGAGCGTGGCGGCGGCAAGCCCGGCCATCGCGGCCAGCGTCGTCATCGTCTTTTTCATGGAACTCACTTCACCGGTGCTTCGAACTGTTCGATCACCCATTCCTCGGTCTGGGCGGCGTGGATCCACTGCTGCATCCACTCATGCTCCCACACCGCCTGCATATAGGCCTGCGCGAAGCCGGGCACGCCGATGCCGTAAGTCAGGAAGCGGCTGACGATCGGCGCGTAGAACACGTCGGCGGCGCTGAAGGTGCCGAACAGGAACGGCCCGCCGCCCCCGAAACGGGCGCGCGCCTCGGCCCAGAGCGTAAGCACGCGCACGATGTCGGCGCGCACGTCATCGCCCAGCGTCACGCCTTCCACCCGCATGCGGACATTCATCGGACAGGCCCGGCGCAGCGCAAAGAAGCTGGAATGCATCTCGGCGACCATCGAGCGCGCCATGGCGCGGGCGTCATCGGCCTTGGGCCAGAAGCGGTCGCGGCCCACCTTGTCGGCCAGGTATTCGACGATGGCCATGCTGTCCCAGACAACGGCATCGCCGTCCCACAGGATCGGCACTTTGCCATGGCTGGGGGCAAGGTCGTTGGAAGCGCGCTGCGTATCCCATTCGTCGCCATAGAGCGGAACGGTGATCTCGTCGAAATGCAGGCCGGACTGCTTGCACGCCAGCCAGCCGCGCAGCGACCAGCTGGAGTAGTTCTTGTTGCCGATGATCAGCTTCACTTACGCGGATTCCCCATAGGTCCAAGTGCGGGGACCTATCGGTTCAGGCGCGACAAGTCGAGGATGAACAGAGAGTCTTTTGTTCGGCCTGACGGCCGAAAGCGGCACCGGCCCACTCCCGTCCCGAAGAGCACGAAAAGGTCCGGGGGACCTTTTCGCTGAGGGGGCCGGCCTCCCACGAGTGTATCCTGATGGGTGGTCGGGTGGGGGAGTGGGCCGGTGCCGCAAGCCTTCGACAGATGTCGAAGGCGCACCCATCAAAAGAGCCGCGTGATCTCGTAGAACAGCGCGCCGACCACGGCGCTCGCCGGGATCGTCACCACCCAGGCGACGATCACCCGGCTCGCCACCGACCAGCGCACGGCGCTGGCGCGGCGGGCGGCGCCGGTGCCGACCACCGAACCGGTGATCGCATGGGTCGTCGAGACCGGAATGCCCATGGCGCTGGCGCCGAACACCACGATCGAACCCGCCGTCGAGGCGCAGAAGCCCGAGTGGTGGTTGAGCTTGGTGAGCTTGGAGCCCATCGTCTTGATGATCTTCCAGCCGCCCGAGAGGGTGCCCACGGAAATCGCCGTATAGCAGGCCAGCACGACCCATTCGGGCACGTGGAAACCGCCCTGGAGGTGGCCGGTGGAATAGAGCAGCACGGCGATGATGCCCATCGTCTTCTGCGCGTCGTTGCCGCCGTGGCTGATCGAATAGGCGGCGGACGAGAACAGGTGCAGCGTCTTGAACACGCTGTTCGACTGGCGCGGCGTGGTGCCCTTGAACAGCCACGAGGTCACCAGCATCATGGCCATCGCGATCACGAAGCCCAGGACCGGCGAGGCGACGATGGCGATCACCGTCTTGAAGGTGCCTTCCGATTCGACCACGCCCGGACCGGCCGCGGCGATGCCGGCGCCCAGCAGGCCGCCGATCAGCGCATGGCTGGACGAGGACGGGATGCCCTTGATCCAGGTCAGCACGTTCCAGAACATCGCGCCGACCAGCGCGCCGAACACCACCGCCGGCGTCACCGCATCCTTGTCGATAATGCCCTTGCCCACCGTCTCGGCGACGTGGAGGCCCATGATCCAGTAGGCGGCGAAATTGCCGAAAGCCGCAAACAGCACGGCAACGACCGGCGAGAGCAGGCGCGTGGCGACGACCGTGGCGATGGCGTTGGCCGCGTCATGCAACCCGTTCAGGAAGTCGAACGCGAGGGCGAGCGCGACAAGGCCGATCAGCAGCGGCAGGGCAAGCGAATGGTCCATGGGGGGAGCGGCCCGTCAGGCGTGATCGATGACGAGACCGTCGATCTCGTTGGCGACGTCCTCGAACCGGTCGACCACGCGTTCGAGACGCTTGAACATCTCCTGGCGGACGATGAAGTGCAGCGCGTCGCCGGTCTTGCCGTTGGGGCCGGTGTCTTCCTTGAACACGCGCTTGAGGCCGCGGGCGTGGATCTCGTCGGCATGGCCTTCCATGCGCACCAGGCGCTCGGTCAGCTCGTGCAGGCGGTGGCCATTGTCGGCGATCTTGCGCAGCAGCGGCATGATCTCGGCGGTGAGGCGCGCGGCGTCGACGATGATCGCCGCCATGTCGCGCATCTCGGGCTCGAACTCGCTGACCTCGTAGAGGTTCACCGCGCCGGCCACCTGCTGCATCTCGTCGATGGCATCGTCCATCGTGGTGATGAGGCTGGTGATCGCCGAACGGTCGAACGGCGTCAGGAACGTGCGGCGCACGGTCTGGAGCACTTCGCGGGTGATGTTGTCCGCGTCGTGTTCGCGTTCCTCGATCTCGCGGATGTGCTGCGCGCGGCCCGGGCCGCCCTGCGCCAGACGCGCCAGCGCGTCGGCACCGGCGACAAGCGTCGCGGCCTGCTGTTCGAACAGATCGAAGAAATTGCCCTGCTGCGGAAGCAGCTTCTGGAACCAGGCAAACATTGTATTGATCCCTGTCTTGTCGGCCATCCGGTCAGCCATCGCGCCGATCAGGCGCGCGGGGCTGGCCGCGGCGCGGAACTCGCGCGCACCGAAGGAGCGGATCAGCGCGCGAAGATCCTCTTCGTCGACCGCCTTAGCGGCGTCGGCGAGCGAGAACCAGCGGCGTTCGCGCTGGTGCTGTTCGTCCCACGAGTCAAGCTCTTCGGTGACGGCGAACGGAAATACGTCGACATCCGCCCAGACCGAGGCACCCGAGGCGCGCTGCTTGCGATAGCGGTACGAGCCCAGCGGAACCGGACAGGCCGCGCCCAGCACGCCCGCCTCTTCTTCCGCTTCGGCAGCGGCGGCGGCGTGGGGCAGCAGCCCCTTCATCAGCCCGCCCTTGGGAATGACCCAGCGGCGCGAATTGCGCGAGGTGATCAGCAGGATCTGGATCGGTGCATCGACCGCGGGGCCGATGGTACGATAGGGAAGAACGGCGATCTGGCGCATGGCGAGTCTCCTTTCTTCTCTGACGCGCGACCGCGTGCCCCTAGGGGAAGCCGCCTCGTCACGCAATCGTCACATTGATGGTTTTCCGGGGCCGGCCGCCGGCAGACCGCCCGACAATCGCACTTCGCAGGCCGATGCTGACAGCCCATTGCGATATTTTCATGACGGCTGCGCCCTGAGGAACCGGCTCAAGAGCTTAAGGAAAAAGAAAAAACGACGGAAAGGACATGCCATTGCGGCAGCCTTACCGTCGTTCGATTTCCAGATCCGGCGAAAGAGGCGATTCGGTGGAAAACGCCCGGCGACCGGCGCCGGACGCCTTCAGATCAGCGAATCGGCAAACACCGCAGCACGCAGTTCGGCGATGCCCATGCCCTTTTCCGACGAGGTGATGTGCACTTCGGGATAGGCCGCCGGGTGCTTGCGCGCCTCGGCGATGGTCTCGGCGTGGACCTTTTCCAGCTCGCTCGCCTTGATCTTGTCCGCCTTGGTGAGGACGATGCGGTACCCGACGGCGGCCTCGTCCAGCATCTTCATCATGTCGGCATCGACATCCTTCACGCCGTGGCGCGAATCGACCAGCAGCAGCGTGCGCTTCAGTTCCACGCGGCCGCGCAGATAGTCGCGCACCAGCCGGCGCCAGGTCTCGACGACCTTGGGCGGCGCCTTGGCGAAGCCGTAGCCGGGCATGTCGACGAGGCGGAACTGCAAGGGCTCGCCGACGTCGAAGAAATTGAGTTCCTGCGTGCGCCCCGGCGTCACCGAGGTGCGCGCGATCGACTTGCGGCCGGTCAGCGCGTTCAGCAGCGAGGACTTGCCGACGTTCGAGCGGCCGCAGAAGGCAATCTCCGGCTCGCCCGATTCGGGCAGGAACTTGAGCGCGGGCGCGCTCTTCAGGAACGTCACCGGTCCCGAAAAGAGCTTTCGCGCCTGCTCGAGCAGTTCTGCCTGTTCTTCTTCCATGTCTATTCTCAGGCCTTCTTCTCGCGCTCGCGGGCACGAGCCTTGTCCTGGGCTTCCTTCTCCGCCTGCGCCTTGAGCTGCGGGTGCATCACGTAGAGCAGCTTCTGCTGACCGATCGCAAGCAGGTTGGAGGTGATCCAGTAGACCAGCAGGCCCGAGGCGAAGGGCGCCATGATGAACATCATGAACCACGGCATCAGGGCAAAGACCTGCTGCTGCGCCGGATCCATCTGCTGCGGGTTCAGCTTGAACTGCAGGTACATGGTGACGCCCAGCAGCAGGGCCAGCACGCCGATGCCGAGGAAGGCGGGAGGCGTGAAGGGCAGCATGCCGAACAGGTTGAGGATGTGCAGCGGGTCGGGCGCGGACAAGTCCTTGATCCACAGCACGAAGGGCTGGTGGCGCATCTCGATCGCCAGGTTCAGCACCTTGTAGAGCGCGAAGAACACCGGGATCTGCAGGAACATCGGGAGGCAGCCGGCGAGCGGGTTCACCTTCTCCTCCTTGTACAGCTTCATGATCTCAAGCTGCTGCTGCTCCTTGTTGTCCTTGTAGCGCTCCTGGATCGCCTTCATCTTCGGCTGGATCGCACGCATCGCGGCCATCGAGGCGAAGCCGCGCTGGGCGACCGGGAACATGATGCCGCGCACGATGGCGGTCAGCAGGATGATGGCGACGCCGAAGTTGCCGACAAGCGCGAAGAGCTTCACCAGCAGCCAGAAGATCGGCTTCTCGAACCAGCGGAACCAGCCCCAGTCGATCGCGAGGCCGAAGTTGGTGACGCCCTGCTTCTCGTAGGCGTCGAGCACGGCGTGCTCCTTGGCGCCGGCGAAGAGCTTGGTCTCGCGGGTCAGCGCCTGGCCGGGCTGGATCACGCTCTGCTCGTAGACGGCATCGGCACGGTAGAGCTGGTTGCCCAGCGAGCGGAACGAGCCGGTGGCCTTGGCGTTCACCGGGATCACCGCCGACATCCAGTAGACGTCGGTGAAGCCGATCCAGTCGACCTTGCCGGCCTGGTCCTGGGTACCGGCGGTCACCAGATCGCTGTACTTGGGGCCGAACTCGACCGAGCCGTCAAAAGCGCCGATGCCGCCGGTGCGCAGCGTCCAGGCATAGGCGGCGGCGGTGCGATCGGTGCGGTTGACCAGCGCGAAGGGCTGGACGGTGACGGGCGCCGTGCCCTTGTTCACCACCTGCTGGTCGGCGGTGATCATGTAGTTGTCGTCGACCTTGAAGGTCAGCGCGTAGACCTGCCCATGGCCGTTGTCCCAGGTCAGGGTGACCGGGGTAGCCGGGGTCAGCTTCGCCCCGGCAGGTGCGCTCCAGACGGTGCCGGCGCTCGGCGCCATGCTGCCCGGGCTGACCCAGCCGAACTGCGCGAACTGCTGCGCCGGGGTGCCCGAGGGCGAGAACATGCGGACCGGGCCGGAGTTCTTCTCGACCGTCTCGCGGTGGCGGTTGAGCACGAGATCGTCGAGCAGCGCGCCAGTGAGGTTGATCGAGCCCGACACGCCGGGCGCCTGGATCGGCACGCGGCCGCCGTGGGTCAGCGCGGTCTTGAGGTCCTGCTGCTCCAGCGCCACTTCGGCGGCGTCACGCAGTCCGCCCTCGCGGGTCGGCTTGGCGGCGCTGGCCGGATCGGCGCTCGGCGCGGCGGTCTGTTCCACCTTGGGCTTGTTGGCGTTCGGGTAGAAATAGGCGACGCCCTGCTCCCAGCCGAAGAGCACGAGCGCGGTCAGGACGACCGCCAGTATGATGTTGCGCTGCTTTTCCACGAAGGCTTTCCTGTCGTAATCCCGTCGGTGGCAGCGGCCGGGACGCGCCCTCCGCTACCTCAAAGTCAAGTCAATCCGGCACCGGGTCGTAGCCGTGCCCACCCCAAGGCTGGCAGCGCAATAGACGCTTGAACGCCAGCCAGCCACCCTTAATCGCACCGTGCTTGCGCACTGCAATGATCGCGTACTGCGAACAGGAGGGCGAATAGCGGCAGGAGGGCGGCAGAACCTGCGAAGGGCCAAGCTGCCAGGCGCGGGCGATGCCGATAAGAAGCAAGCCCGGAAGGCGTGCAAGCAAGGCGAACACGCGCTTCACTTACGCGGTTTCCTCGGGCCTTTACGCCGGGGCGGATCACCCTTGCCGGCCTGGGCCCGCGCCAGCGCCGCCAGCAGTTCCTCGCGCAGCAGCGCGAAATCGCGCTCCACCCCGCCTTCGCGGCCGATCAGCACATGGTCGGTATCGGCAAGGCCATGCCCGGCCAGAAGCTCGCGCAGAAGCGCACGGAAGCGCCGCTTCATGCGATTGCGCACGACGGCATTGCCGATCTTCTTGGTGACGGTGATGCCCGCCCGCTGCCCCTGCCCGCCATTGGGCCTGGCCAGAAGCACGAATCCCGGCCGCGCCACGCGAAGGCCGCCATTGGCCGCAACAAAGTCGGCCCGGCGGGTCATGGTGGTATAGGCGGCGGTCATGTCAGCCGGCAGATAGGGAGGGTAACTGCAAAGTACAAACGGCGGCGGCCCGTGCCGCTACCCGATTCCTCACCACGCAACGGGGCAGGCGAGGGATCGGATAGCGGCACGGGCCGGTGCCGCATCCAGCCGTGAGGCTGGAAAAGTCTCGATCAGGCCGAGAGCTTCGAACGGCCGCGGGCGCGGCGCGCACGAAGAACCTTGCGGCCACCGACGGTCGCCGTGCGGGCGCGGAAGCCGTGACGGCGGGCGCGGACAAGGCGGCTGGGCTGGAAAGTGCGCTTCATGACGGTCCTCGAAAATCCGAACAAAAGAGGCCGTCCAACCGGGACGACCGCAAAACAGAGCGCGCCGATACTGGAGCGCGCAAACAGAGTCAAGGCAAAGCCGGTGCCGCCTCGCCCCAGGGGGCAGTATTACCGGGCCCGCTCACTGTAGCGAGCCGATCCAGGCGGCGGCAAGATCGATCCGGGCCTTTGCACGCGCGGGCACGACCTCGCGGTCGAGCGCCACCCAGCGCCCCATTTCCGCCGCACCGAACCACAGCGCCGATTCGAAGGACACCGAATTGGTCATCGCATAGAAGGCACGGGCCTCCTGCGCGCTCATGCCCATCTGCCGGTAATAGTCGAGATAACGCCGGTTCGCCGGGGCATCGGCGGCATAGTCGCCGGCCTCGCGGCCCGAATCGTCGAGCCAGGAATGGACCGCGAACTCGGCGCCCGAATCGGCATAGCGCCGCGCCCCCGCCAGAAACAGCTCGACCGCGCCGGAGCGCACCGAACCGCCGTTCGGCACCCGGGTGGCGATGCCGCGCGCGCGGATCATCCGCCCCAGCCGCAAGTTCGCCAGGTCGTCCTCGGTGCCCGGACACTCGATCATCTCGAGTTCGGCGATCGCCGGCCAGTCGTTCAGCAGGGCCGCGAACTGGGCGGGGCTGCGCGAATCGGTAACGTCGACCAGCGCGACATGCCGGGCATCGACCACACGGAACGGCCCGTAGGCGGCGATGCCCCGGGGGATCGCCGCCGGCGCCGAAGGCTGCCAGGCAATGGCGCCGCCGCTGCCGACCAGACGCTCGCCGCCGGTGAAGGCAGGCGCCTCGTCCGCCACGAAGGCCGCCGGTTGCTGGACGTAACCGGGCTCCTCGAACAGCACGATCTCATAGGCGATCGCCGCGGTGCGTGCCGGTACATGCGCCTGGGCCGGCGAAGCGGCCAGAGGGAGCACGGCGAGCATGGAAAGCAGGATGGGTCGCATGCGGCCAGAGTGCGACCGGGAAACTTACCCAAACCGTGAGACATTCGGTTAAAAGGCTGTAAGGTTTGGCCTAGGCGTTCTTTTCCATATCGACAGTGCCGGACGCCGATGTCATCCCAGCCCCAAGCCAAGTAATTCTACGTATTACTCCAGGAGCCAAGGGTCCTTCGTGGTCGCACTCGTTTCGACCGTTGCCTACCTCGGTCTCGAGGCACGCCCGGTCGAAGTCCAATGCCAGGTAGCACCGGGAATGCCCGGGTTCACTCTGGTCGGCCTGCCCGACAAGGCGGTTGGCGAAAGCCGCCAGCGGGTCAGCGCCGCGCTTACGGCGATGGGGCTGGCGCTGCCGCCCAAACGCATCACCATCAACCTCTCGCCGGCCGACCTGCCCAAGGAAGGCTCGCATTACGACCTGCCGATCGCGCTGGCGCTGCTGGCGGCGATGGGCGTGATCGATGCCGAGCAACTGGGCGATTTTGTCGCCGTGGGCGAACTCGCGCTCGACGGGCGGGTGATCCCCTCCCCCGGCGTGCTGCTGGCCGCACTCCACGCCAGCGCGCTCGACAAGGGGTTTTATTTATATTTACAGAGGAGAATCTCACCTCTGAGTCTCACACCAACCCATTTTGGGCGCTCCATGAGGTGCGAAATTTATTTCGCACCTCATGGAGCGCAACCGCCGCAGGCGGAAGCGGCATAAGCCTACCTATGCGCTCAAAAGCACAGAGGCATGCGGGGGCTGAAGAGTGGAGCAGGCTAAAGAACGCCTCAGAGCGAAATTAGTAACCGCCCTATCCATCAACCTCGAATCAGTTTAACAGATCTACGCTCCGGTACTAGCAAATTCTGAGGGGCGCTAAATGGGTGTAAATGGATGGGACACGCCGTTACGATCACCATTCGATTGGCTTAAACAAATGCCACACCTAGACCCTATAGATTGGGATTTACCTAAATTTTATGGAAGAAGTGGAGAATTTGACTTCACTCTAGAACTATTGCCTGATGATTCGCCTTTCCTGACGGTAGAGAAGGCCAAGGAGTACATTTCAGGCCAGCTCTTCTCGATGACAGCCAAACCCCATTTCCGCCCAGGCAGCCCTTGGCGAGTGTTTGACGAGCTTGCCGTCGAGGCTAAACGCGCTTGGTACGAAGACGTACCATTATCATATGACTGTGGGAACGCTCTGACTTCCTTAGAACAAACCACAGATCTTGTTCGTGAAGGTGATAGTTTACCGCAGCATCGTGCGGCCGGATGGGCCCTGATTTACCTTCACCACAAAACTCAATTTGAGGGTGACCTCACGCTAGTTTTGGGAGATCCTATCGTATTGCACTCACCCACGAAATATATCGATATGTCCGGTACTGGATTGTGTGAGCCACCATTCAATTTGAGACCAACAATAATTATGGGGCATTGTGATTTTAGCGGAGCTTTAACTGACATGACCGCGTACAGAATCCGTACCGTCGCGGATCCAATGGCGCGCCTCCAATCCATCGCAAATATCACCAATCACCAGCCGAGAGCCGTAATCGAGCAGTTAGATTTCGTCGCCGCCTTACTAAGGAATCTTATTTAGGCGGTCCTGCGTAAAGCTACCGGGCGTGGCTTTGGCCTCTTACAGGAGGACAGATAATGACCTCATGTTGCAAGCAAGCGGCCGGTATCCTGTCTCTCGGACTGGATTGCTCCCGAGGACTGGCTCCATCCTCGCTATCTCACGCGGTGATGCATCTCGGTAGGCCTTAGCGCAGGCATCCGCGCACTTCGATCCCACCGCGGCTAAGATCGGCTAACTCTTGCCGTTCCACGGCGCGCATATGAGTGATCGCCCTTACCGAAACCCGCCATTACCATTTCACTGAGCGGTCGGGCGGCTGTGCGCCCATCCAAGCCGTTCGTTTGAAAACTTAGCGCACCTATGAGCGGACATTCAGTTCACGACCTATGTAAAAGGCAATGCCGCTGTCAGACCTGCCGCTCCCAGACTTCAGCAGTTCAATGCTGAAGCCATCATGCCTGACAGTGCTGCAATAAAACGGCCATCAGAGCACTCTTCACGGGCAAGTGCCAAAAAAGTCAGTCGGGGGCGAAAACCTCCAGAATCCGGCATTCTGCCATCGTCCCGCCACTGCAGCTCGAGATGGCCCCGGACAGCTCCCGGCGAAGCGCCATAAGATCGGCGATCTTGCGGTCAACTTCCGCCAGATGACGCGCGGCAATCTCGTCGACCGATCCGCAATCGCGGTCCTTCTGGCCGGACAGGTCCAGCAAAGCGCGGATTTCATCGAGAGAAAAGCCAAGTTCCCGAGTGCGGCGTATGAAACGCAGGCGGTGCAAGTCATCCGGCAGATAGGAGCGATAGTTCCCTTCCGTCCTGGCAGGCGATGCGATCAGACCCGCGCGCTCGTAATAGCGGATGGTCTCCACCGTCGCTCCTGTCGCTTTGGCGAGCTTGCCGATCGTCAGTGCCTTCATCTCTTGACCCTGTAGTTGCTACAGAGTTTATATAGGGTGCCGCACACAAATCGCGAAGGGCGACGAACATGGCTTGCGGCAGCTGCTGCGCTTCATCGAACACGGGAACGACGAATGATCCTCGCTGGCGGCGAGCGCTCTGGATTGCGCTTGTCGTGAACGGCGCAATGTTCGTAGCGGAGATCATTGCCGGGGTGGCCGGTGGATCGAAAGCATTGCAGGCTGATGCCCTCGACTTCTTGGGTGACAGCGCCAATTACGCCATCAGTCTCGGCGTTGCGGGGATGGCACTCGCATGGCGGGCAAGGGCAGCGCTCTTGAAGGGGCTCACCCTCGTCCTGCTGGGTCTTTATGTGCTCTGTGCTGCACTGTGGAGCGTGTGGCATGGCAGCACACCACACGCGGAACTCATGGGCCTCGTCGGTTTCACCGCGCTCGTTGCCAACGGCGTAGTGGCACTCATGCTCTACCGCTTCCGGACCGGTGACGCCAACATGCGATCGGTCTGGATCTGCTCGCGCAACGACGCCATCGGCAATATCGCAGTGCTGCTCGCCGCTGCCGGCGTTTTCGGCACCGGAACTGCATGGCCCGACCTCATCGTAGCAGGCATCATGGCCATGCTCGGCATTTCCGGCGGCATCCAGATCATCGTGCAGGCCCGAAGTGAGCTCAATGCGACCCGAAGGGGTTACACCGCCGCGGCAGAGTGATAGGGACCGATCGATGCGCAAGCTGTTGCCCTTCCTTGCCTGCCTGATGCTGATTCTCGTCAGCTGGTCCGGCATGGCGCACGCCGCAGAAGCGACGGGCGGCAGTGAGGCCGCGTACGATTTTTCCTACCATGCGCCCGGCGACGGTGACGAAGTTCCCGGCGATGCCGACAATGGCCTGCCTCACCATCACGGTGCCTGCCACAGTCATGATCTCGGCACGCCCTTGATGACCGTGGCGCCGCCCATCGCCCACTCGGCCGGGCAAGTTCGCGGATTTCGGCGAGCTGCTCCGCTGTACCCAACAGCCGACAACGTAACTCCGCGCCCTCCACGAACCTGACGTTTCCGCCGGCCGACTGATGTCGGCCAGGAATGCTCCGTCAGGAAATCACATCATGAAAACTATACTCGCGGCGTTGCTCGCCGCGGCGTCCTGTGCCGCAACGGTGCAGGCGCAGGAAACACCGAACGCGCCTTCCGGTGCAGTAGTTCTAACACTCGACGATGCCGTCGCTGCCGCAGGCGGCTCCGCACCCGCCATGGATGCAGGCCGTGCAGGCATAGACGCTGCCAAGGCAGGTCGAACGGTCGCAGGACTTCGCCCCAACCCGGTCGCACAAGGGCAAATTGAAAACATCATCGGCACCGGGCCGTATTCCGGCGTCCGCAGCAACGAAACCACCGTCGGCTTCGTGCAGACCCTGGAACTGGGCGGCAAGCGCAGTGCGCGCGTTGCCGTAGCTAGCGCAGAACTGTCCCGCGCGGAACTGCAGGCCGCCATCATCGCTGCCGACGTCCGCCTTCAGGTGACACAGCTTTACGTCGAGGCCATCTCGGCCGAACGGCGGTTGATCACGGCCAGGGACCAGGCCCGTATCGCCGGCGATGCCCTGCGCGCCGCGGGTGTCCGGGTGCAGGCGGGGCGCGCTTCTCCTCTGGAGCAGCAGCGTGCCGACGTGGCGCGGGTCAATGCTGAAGCCAATGCAGAACGGCAGGACCGCCTTGCCCGAGCTGCCCGCACCAACCTCGAACGGCGCATTGGCCGCGCCTTCGACGGCCCTCTGGACATCGCCCTGCTCGATCGGCTGCCTGCCGCTTCTACGAACTACGGTCCGTCAGAACCGGTCACCCCGCAAGGAACGCTAGCACTGGCTGCAGCCGACGCAGACCTTGCCATCGCCGATGCAGGTGTACGCCTGGCAAAAGCAAACCGAGTGCCGAACATCGATGTCGGCCCATCGGTGAGGCGCCTGGAAGCCACAAAGGACTTCGCCGCCGTCTTCACGGTTTCGATCCCCCTGCAGGTCTTCAACAACGGCGGTGCCGCCCTGGCCCAGGCAGGGGCGCAGCGCCTGCAAGCCGAAGCCAACCGTCGGGTGACCGCGCTCGATATCGAGCAGGCCATCACCAACGCCCAGGCCGATGCCGACAACGCCGCGATCACCGCGCGTGCCGCGTCCGGGCCTGCCCTGGAGGCGGCGCAGGAAGCCGCACGGATCGCCCGTATCGGATACCGCGAAGGCAAGTTCAGCCAGCTCGATCTGCTCGATGCCGAACGCACGCTCGCCGATACGCGCGTAGCCGCCATCGATGCTCTCGCGTCCTACCAGAATGCCCGTGCGCAGCTGGAGCGCCTGACCGCGCCCGCCGTCGCGCCTCAAGGGGGGAACTGATTACCATGAAACTGAACACGCTCACTTACGCCGCACTGCCGCTCTCGTTTGCCCTTGCGCTCGCCGCTTGCGGAGGTGGTGACAAGGCCGCGGAAGCCCCGGCCGCCGAAAAATCCACCGCTGCGGATGCCAAGCCGGTCGAAGGTAAGGTTGACATGAGCGCCGAGCAGATCAGCTCGGCCGGCATCCAGCTCGGTCGCCCCATGATCGGCGGCTCGGGAACCGTGGAAATTCCTGCGACGATCGACGGCGATCCGCAAGGTACGCAGGTGGTTTCGGCCGCGATCGGGGGCCGCGTCGTTTCGCTGACCCGCAACCTGGGCCAGTCAGTCGGACAAGGCCAGGCCATTGCCGTGATCGAGAGCCGCGAGGCCGCGTCGCTCAACGCCGAGATCGAGGCAGCTCGGGCGCGCCTGTCGCTTGCGAACTCCAACCTTGGCCGTGAACAGCGCCTGTTCGCCCAGAAAGTCTCGCCCGAGCAGGACCTGATCGCCGCACGTACCGCTGCAACGGAGGCTCGCATTGCCCTGCGCCTGGCGCAGCAGCAGGTGTCTGCCGCAGGTGCTGGCGGCGGCGCGCTCAACCGGATTGCGATCACGTCCCCGATTGCGGGCCAGATCATCGCGCGCAGCGTCGTGCTGGGCCAGACGGTTGCGGCAGACGCTGAACTGTTCCGCGTGGCGAACCTCTCCAGCGTGTCGCTCTCGCTTAATCTACAGCCGCAGGATGCGGGACGCGTGCGCCCCGGCAATACCGTGACGATCAAGGCGGCAGGCCGCGAAGCCACCGCGCGCGTGACCTTCGTCTCCCCTGCCCTCGATGCCAATACCCGCCTTGTGCCGGTAATCGCGACGATCGACAACCGCGCGGGCCAGTGGCGGGTTGGTGAGCCCGTCACGGCATCGATCGCGCTGTCGGACAGCGGCGGCGGCAATGCCATCAAGGTGCCCACCACCGCCGTCCAGACAGATGAAGGCAAGACGGTAATCTTTGTGCGCACGAAAACCGGATTCCAGGCGGTCCCGGTGACCTTGGGCGACAGCGCCGGGGACATGGTCATCGTGAAATCGGGCCTGAAGGGCTCCGAGGTGATCGCCACCGTCAACAGCTTCACGCTCAAGGCCGAACTCGGCAAGAGCGAAGCGGTGGAGGACTGAGCCATGATCGCCCGCGTAGTCACATGGGCGGTCGAGAAGCGCTGGCTCGTCCTGCTTCTCACTGCCATCGCCGCCGTCATCGGTGCGGCATCGCTGTCCCGCCTGCCGATCGACGCAGTGCCGGACATCACCAACAACCAGGTCCAGATCAACGTCCGCGCGCCTGCCCTTTCGCCCGAGCTGGTTGAGAAACAGGTCTCGTTCCCGATCGAGACGGCGCTGGCCGGTATCCCCGGTCTCGACTTCACCCGCTCGCTCAGCCGCAATGGCTTCGCACAGGTAACGGCTGTCTTCTCAGACTCCACCGACATCTACTTCGCTCGCCAGCAGGTCGGCGAACGTCTTCAGGGCGTTGCGGAGAACCTGCCCGATGGCGTGAACCCGGAGATGGGGCCAATCGCTACCGGGCTTGGCGAAGTCTATATGTGGACCGTCAAGCTCCAGCACCGCGCCGACGACAAGCATCGCCCCGGAGAGCCGGGCCAGCAACCTGACGGCAGCTACATCACGCCAGAAGGCGAGCGGCTGACCACCGAAGCCGAGAAGGCGACCTACCTGCGCACCGCGCAGGACTGGATCGTCACCCCGCTCCTGAAGAGCACGAAGGGGCTGGCGGGCGTCGATTCCATCGGCGGCTATGCCAAGCAGTTCCTCGTCGTTCCCGACGTTCAGCGCCTGGCCTCGCTCAGCCTTTCGCTGACCGATCTCGGCAATGCACTGGAGCGCAACAACACCAGCGTCGGGGGCGGTTTCGTCGATCGCAATGGCGAGGGCCTTGCCGTCCGCTCCGACGCGCTGATCCGTAATGCCGCGGAACTTGGCCGCACGGTCGTCGCCACCCGCGAGGGTGTGCCGATCACGCTCGATCAGGTCGCCTCGGTGCGTTCGGGCCAGGCCATCCGCATGGGATCGGCATCCGAGAACGGCACTGAAGTCGTCGTCGGCACCGCGATCATGCGCATCGGCGAGAACAGCCGCACGGTCGCGACCGCAGTCGCCGACAAGCTGCAGTCGATCAATGCCTCGCTGCCGCCTGACGTCGTCGTTCAGCCGGTGCTCAACCGCACCGCACTGGTGAACTCGACCATCAAGACCGTCGCCAAGAACCTCGGTGAAGGTGCGGTCCTCGTCATCGTCGTGCTGTTCCTGCTGCTCGGAAACTTCCGCGCTGCCCTCATCGCCGCGCTCGTCATTCCGGTGACGATGATGCTGACCGGTTTCGGGATGCTCAAGGCTGGCGTGTCGGCTAACCTCATGAGCCTTGGTGCGCTCGACTTCGGCCTCATCGTCGATGGCGCGGTCATCATCGTCGAGAACGCTCTTCGCCGCATCGCCGAGGACCAGCACCATCATGGTCGCCTGCTCAGCGTGAAGGAGCGTCTCGCCACCGTCGCTTCGGCTGCACGCGAGATGATCCGTCCTTCGGTCTACGGTCAGGCGATCATCATCCTCGTCTACGTGCCGCTGCTCACCCTCACGGGCGTGGAGGGCAAGACCTTCGTCCCGATGGCGCTCACCGTCATCATGGCACTGGCTTTCGCGTTCGTCATGTCGCTCACCTTCGTTCCCGCGATGATCGCCATCTGGCTGTCCAACCGGGTCGAGGAAGAAGACGGCCGGATCGTGACCTGGTTGAAGAAGCGCTACGAACCCGGTCTTGACCGGGCAATGAAGCGCCCCACCCTGACCATCGGTGCAGCTCTGGGCAGCCTCGTGCTTGCGGCCGCTGCCTTCACTTCGCTCGGACAGGTCTTCCTGCCCCAGTTGGATGAAGGCGACATGCTGATCCAGGCCCTGCGTATCCCGGCGACGTCGGTTCAGCAGAGCCAGGCCATGCAGGTGCCGATCGAGCGGATGATGTCGAAGCAGCCGGAGGTGAAATTCGTGTTCTCCAAGACCGGTACGGCGGAACTCGCGTCCGACCCTATGCCACCGAACGCCACCGACATGTTCGTGATCCTCAAGCCTCGTGAGGAATGGCCGAACCCGAAGCTAGACAAGGCCGAGCTCGTCTCGCGCATCGAAGGTCAACTCGCGAAGTTCCCCGGCAATGCCTACGAGATCACGCAGCCGATCCAGATGCGCTTCAACGAACTGATCGCAGGCGTTCGCGGCGACATCGCCGTCAAGGTCTTCGGTGACGACTTCAACACGATGAACCGTACTGCCGAGCAGATCGCCAGCATCCTGCGCAAGACTGAAGGCGCCGCTGATGTGAAGGTCGAGCAGACCACCGGTCTGCCGATGCTCGACATCAAGGTGAACCGCGATGCCATGGCCCGCCTTGGCGTCACCGCGCAGGACGTGCAGGATACCGTCACCGCCACGCTCGGCGGCCGTACCTCCGGCATGATCTTCGAAGGCGACCGCCGTTTCCCGGTGGTGATCCGTCTTTCCGATACGCAGCGTGCCGACATCAACCTGCTCCAGCAGTTACAGGTACCGGTGCCCAGCGGCTCCTATGTGCCGCTCGCCAGCGTTGCCGAAATCAAGGTCGTGGATGGTCCAAACCAGATCAGCCGCGAGAACGGTAAGCGCCGCGTCGTCGTGCAGGCGAACGTGCGTGGACGTGACGTCGGCAGCGTGGTCGCGGATGCTCAGGCTGCGATCGGTCAGAAGGTGCGCCTTCCCGCCGGGAGCTATCTGGAATGGGGCGGCCAGTTCGAAAACCTGCAGTCGGCCAGCGAGCGCCTGAAGCTGGTTATCCCGGCATGTTTCGTGCTTATCCTGCTGCTGCTTTACGGTGCACTGGGAAGCGTTCGCGATGCGGCGATCGTGTTTACCGGGGTGCCCTTCGCACTGGTCGGGGGCGTCCTCCTGCTCTTCGTGCGCGGCATGGACTTCTCGATCTCGGCGGCGGTCGGCTTCATCGCCCTGTCCGGCATCGCTGTCCTCAATGGCCTCGTCATGGTCAGTTCGATCCAGGACCTGATCCGGTCAGGCATGGAGCGGGCAGAGGCGGCACGAACCGGCGCCATGCAGCGCCTGCGCCCGGTGGCCATGACGGCGCTGGTCGCAAGCCTCGGCTTCGTACCCATGGCGCTGGGCGCAGGTGCGGGGGCCGAAGTGCAGAAGCCGCTGGCGACCGTCGTCATCGGCGGCCTGATCTCGGCAACGTTGCTGACCCTGTTCGTCCTGCCGACCCTCTATGCCCGCTTCGGTCAGAAGGTCATCGGACCCAACGAGCACTACAACGAGGAGCATGAGGGCGACGACTTCCGCCACCCGCATTCCGTTCAGAACGAGGAGGTGACCCATGGCGCATGATCACAGCCAAGCCGGACACGCGCACGACCATACGGCCGGCGCGAATGCAAAGATGTTGGGGTGGGCGCTTGCGCTCACCTCGATCTACCTCATCGCCGAGGTCATAGGCGGCATCGTCTTCAACAGCCTGGCGCTGTTGTCCGACGCAGCGCACATGATGACCGACGTTGCCGCCCTGGCCATCGCTCTCATGGCGATCAGGTTGGGTCGCAAGGCACCTGACGAGAAACGGACCTTCGGATACCGGCGGTTCGAAATCCTTGCCGCCGCGTTCAACGCCGTCCTGCTGTTCGCGGTCGCGATCTACGTCTTCGTCGAGGCAATTAAGCGGTTCAGCGAGCCTCAAGAGATCCAGTCCTGGGGTATGCTGATCGTGGCGACGATCGGTCTAGGCGTGAATCTCGTTTCGATGCGGCTGCTGACGGCGGGCAAGGATGCCAGCTTCAATGTGAAGGGCGCTTATCTGGAAGTCTGGGCCGATATGATCGGTTCGGTCGGCGTCATCCTCGGGGCGCTGGCAATCCGCTTCACTGGCTGGAGATGGGTCGATCCGGTGGTTGCGGTGGCGATCGGCCTCTGGGTGCTGCCCCGCACCTGGATTCTGTTGCGCGATACGACCAACGTCTTGCTCGAAGGCGTCCCTGCGGGCCTGTCGCTCAAGGAAGTGCGAGCGGCGATCAGTGACGTCGAAGGAGTTCAGAGCCTCCACGACCTGCATATCTGGTCGGTCTCCAATGACGAGATCAGTTGCACCGTGCATGTGGTCCTGACGAACGACGCTGCTGCAGAACCGGTACAACAGGCCGTGCTGGAAGTGATCAAGGACCACTTCGACATCAGTCATGTGACCATTCAAACCGAGAAGAAGGATCAATCCTGCGAGGTTGATCATTCTCATAAGTGAACGCCCGTTGCAGGGTGGCTGCGCCCGTCGGTCAACCTGCAACGCCAAAAGCCGAGCAATCATCGGCTTTATGACGCAGATTCACGACAATGACACCTTCGGTGGAACAAACTGGGTCTGATCGCGAACTGTCCCGATGCAAGTGTCAGCTATCCGACCGTTCCAGCTCCGAACCGGAAATTCTCCTATCGGCCAGCGGCAGGTGCCTGTTCATCGTTTTCTCATTGGCCACTACCGGCCAAAGGAGAAAACCAATGGGAATGTCTGAATATGACCCTGGCGCATACGACCGGCGGGCATGGAACGCCGGGCGCAAGGTTGGAGCCAAGCGACCGCTGAAACCGCGACAGGTCTGGGCGATCCGCTTTTTCCTAGACCAGCATCGACGCGTTCGGGATCGTGCGCTGTTCGACTTGGCGATCGACAGCAAGCTGCGCGGCTGTGACGTGGTAAAAATCAAGATCGGCGAACTTGTGGTCGGCGGGCAGATCCGGACAAGGGCGATCGTGATCCAGCAGAAGACAGGTCGGCCCGTCCAGTTCGAGTTGACGGCTGACGCCAGGGGCAGCCTTTTGGCATGGCTGGACCGTCGAGGAGGTGCTCTCGACGATTTCGCATTTCCGAGCCGGATCGATCACTCCGCACACCTGAGCACCCGCCAATATGCTCGCTTGGTCGATGAGTGGGTTACTGGCATCGGCCTCCGCCGAGAAGAATATGGCACTCATTCGCTCCGGCGGACAAAGGCGTCGATCATCTACAAGGCGACAGGCAATCTGCGGGCGGTGCAAATTCTTCTTGGGCATACGAAGATCGAAAACACGGTCCGCTACCTCGGCGTCGATGTTGAAGATGCCCTCACCCTTGCAGAAGGCACCGAAATCTGACCGACTGGCTCCTCGCCATGGCGGGGAGCCAGTTCGACAGCGATGCGCCCATTCCCGCCGCTTAACGTTCCGTGAGTAGCATCCGAGAGCAGACGTTAGGCAGGGGCGGCAATCAACCAATGTTCGAGTTGTTTGTAGATGACCACCTTCGTCTCCAGCACGGCTGCATGTCGCTGGCAGAACTGTTCGAGATTGGCGCGATGGCCGATCAGTTCGACGCACATGGTCAGATAGGGATTGCTCGTTTCCGCGCCCTGATCGAGCACCGGGCCGTGATCGCTGAAACCGTAATGCGTATGATGGGCTACGGCGTTCATCAGACCGGCAGCCTTGGCCTGGACGACAAGCTCACGATAGAGCGGCCGCGCTGACCACAGCTTCCATGCCTTGCGCGGCTCTGCCGTATCACGCGGCGCCATGTAGATTCGCAGCATGCCGATCTCGCTGGAAGTGAGGGTAGCTGTGTCAGTCATTGTTGCGGAGATCCTGTTTCGTGATCTGAGGGCGTGCGGAGCGAATGCCGCGCAGCGTGATGCCGGGGCTCATCGAAATGCGGGGGTGCTTTGGGACAGCAATACGCTGCGACAGGTAGATGCCGCTGTGGCCTGAGCACAGGTAGGCGACGAAACAGGCAACGGCGATGTAGACGGCATGGGTCGGACCGAACAATTCAATGCCCATGATGGTGCAGGCCAAAGGCGTGTTCGCTGCCCCGGCAAAGACGGCAACGAACCCAAGCCCCGCGAAAAGATCGACAGGTGCGCCGAAAAGGGTGCCGAGGGCGTGGCCTAGCGCCGCGCCGATGAAGAACAGCGGAGTTACCTCGCCCCCCTTGAAGCCGGTACCCAGCGTCGCGACCGTGAACAGCAGCTTGAACGCCCAACTCCAGTAATCCGTGCCGGGCGAGAAGAACCCGGCGATAGTGGGTGTGGAGGCATCGGGCGCCCAGACCCCGAGGCCAAGATAGTCGCGCGTGCCGAGCAGATAGACCAGAGCGATGACCGCAAGGCCGCCCAGCAAGGGGCGTAGCGGTCCGAACCGGACGTGGCGCTTCACGAAGTCGCCGACGCCGTGCGACAGTTCGGAGAACAGCAGGCCGACCAGTCCAAATGCCACGCCGGCAATGGCCGCCTCAAGCAGGAGCACCGGGTCAACGGCGATCGGTCCGACCGCGCCCTTGAGATAGTCGATGTGGTACAATCCGTGGTGGATTCCCCACTGGTGACAGGTCCAGTCGCCGACAACAGCAGCTATCAGTGCTGGCACCAGCGCGCGATATTCCACACGGCCGACCGCCAGGACTTCCAGCGCGAAAACGGCGCCTGCCAGTGGCGTGCCGAAAACGGCCCCGAAACCTGCGGCAATACCGGCCATCAGGATGATGCGGGTACTCTCAGCATCGAGCCGAAACATAGTGGCGAAGGCGCTGGCAAGGCTGCCGCCCAATTGCACAGCCGTGCCTTCGCGCCCTGCCGAGCCGCCGAACAGGTGCGTGATAACGGTGCCGAGGAAAATCAGCGGCGCCATGCGCAAGGGCACGCCGCCACCCGGTTCATGGACCTGCTCGACGATCAGGTTGTTGCCGCCTTCAACGCTGCGGCCGAACAAATGATAGAGCAGCCCGACCGCGAAGCCGCCGATCGGCAGGAGAAACAACAGCCACGGATGCGCAAAGCGTGTCCGTGTCGCGGCGTCGAGGCTCCACAGGAAGGCGGCGCAGAGACTGCCGACTGCCGCTGCCATCGGGATAAGAAGCGCTAGCCAGCGCAAGACGGACAGGGCATGATCATGCCGATCCCGAACAAAGGCCAGGACGTTCAGGTTCGACAGCAATGTTGCGAATTTAGCGCGCACGATTCCTCCTTGTTGCGAAAACGCATCAGGTAGGAATCATCAGCCACCAAATGTCTGGTCTGGGGGCGGTTCGGCCGAAGCCCGGCGGAAATCCATCGCCTTGAGACCGGCCTGGCTTAACAGCGGCGACCTGTCAACCACCGCCCCGGGCGGCGGGACGAGAAAGAGGCGTTATTGCACCTGTTTTCGCGTGTCGATGCCAGTGCTTCCATCGGTCTGGGGGACCGGGGGACGCGTACCAAGGTCGCGATATGAGCTGAGGTCTGGCGCGCCTGCCGGCACCGGATTAGCTTGCAAGCGGGCAATCATCCGCTTCATCTGGGCGATCTCGCGAACCTGAGCGTCGATGATGCCGTCTGCCAGCCTGCGGACCTCCGGGTCACGTATATGCGCCCGCTCGCTTGTCATGATCGCGATCGAGTGGTGCGGGATCATTGCTTTCATGTACGAAACGTCATCGACCGTTTCCTGGCTTCGCACCAGCCACAGCGACCCGGCAAAGACGATGACAGCGCCAGCAAGGATTACCAGGTTGGTGTGGCGGTTTCGATACATGCTCCACATGAAACCAAGCATGATTATTGCCATGACCGCGCCCATAAGCAGCGCCATCCACATCCGGGTCTGGCTGAACTCGACATGGCCGAGCGCATAAGTGTTGAGGTACATAAGCCCGAACATCACGATCGTCGATGTCGCGATCATCGCGACGAACCTGCCGTATCCCATACCCTGGTGCATATCCGGGGACTCTTGCTTGCCTGGTTTCTCCATAAAGCCGTCCTCTCAATTCAATCTTCGTTCTTCAAAGCAACGATGGCGACGAGGTTCCTTTTCAAAACCAGATCCGCACCCCGGCGACGAAACTGGTTGTCGTTGGATCTTCGGCGTCGGCGCGGGCGTAACGTGCCGTCTGCCCGGTTTTTGCTTCGTAGGAGACGCCGACATACGGCGCGAACTGGCGCGTCATCTCGTAGCGCAGCCGCAGGCCCAGCTCGGTGCTGCTTAGTCCGGCACCGATGCGATTTTCCGGCACGTCCTGCGCAGCAAGGTTGAGCTCGACACGCGGCTGCACAACCAGCCGCTGCGTCAGGCGCTGATCATAATAGCCTTCAAGGCGGCCGAGCACGTCGCCCTTATCAGACAGGAACGCTGCGCCCTCCACCTCGAACCAATAAGGCGCGAGACCCTCGAAGCCGATGACGGCATAGGTGCGCGACGGGCCTGGCTGGAAGTCGTGCCGGACGCCGGCCTGGAGGTTGAAATAGGGTCCGATCGCGTGGCTGTAGAGCGCTTGCACTTCGGCGGCTTCGATGCCCTTCCGCAGCACGCCTTCGCCCTCCGACTTGACTGTGAGCCGGTTGATGTCGCCGCCAAGCCATGCCTCGCCGTCCCAGCGATAGCCGTCGCGGCCTTTGCGCGCCTGATATTCGGCAAGGTTGAACATCACCGTCGCCATCGTTTGCCCGCCGTTCTCGCGCATCATCATGTCACGGGCATGCGCCATGTCGGCCCCGGCGAACTGGCGATCGGCATAGTGATCCGTCGGCGGGCTGGGTGCAGGCGCGCTGCCGGCGGGCAGATCGGTGCCAACTGGTTCTCCGGAGGACATCGCCGCCATGTCATGGCCAGCATGGTCGGCCGGCATATCCATCCCGGGCATTGCGCCATTGTCCTGCGCGGGTACCGACTGCGCCGGCCCCATCGGCATCCCCATGCCACCCATGTCGTGGCCTTCGTGACCGCTGGGGAGTGGCGCGGGCCTTTCGGGCGCGGCGGAAGCAGGCGTTGCAGCGGGCTGGCGTCTGCCCGGTGCCGGGGTGGCGGGCTTGGGCTTAGGCTCCGGTTTGTCCGCCTGTTTGGCAGGCGTCATGGACATGCCAGACATATCGTGCATCGAATGATCCTGCGCGGCTGCGGGCACGCTGAAGGCAATGATGGCACCTGCGGACAAGAGCGAGGCGAGACGCGTCATGCCGCATCTCCCTTCGGACGTACGCTGACGACGCGCATCATACCCGCGGCCATGTGGTAGAGCAGGTGGCAGTGGAACGCCCAGTCGCCGACCACATCGGCGGTGAAGTCCCAGGTGACGATCCCGCCGGGCTGGACGATCACCGTATGCTTGCGTGGGCCGTGGTCGCCATGACCCGTCACCAGTTCGAAGAAATGGCCATGGATATGGATCGGATGAGCCATCATGCTGTCGTTGATAAGGTTCACCCGCACCCGCTCGCCTTCGATGAAGGGGATCGGTTCATGGACGTCTGACATCTTCTCGCCGTCGAGCGACCACATGAACCGCTCCATGTTGCCAGTCAGGTGGATGTCGATGCTGCGAGACGGCGCACGGACGTCGGGATTGCGCTCCAGCGCCATCAGGTCGCGATAGACCAGCACCTTGTGGCCGACGTCGGTGAGCCCCTGGCCGGGATCGCCGGTGCGATCGACCGGCATGGGCGATATCGTCTGCACCCCTGGACCGCGCTTCACCTGCGGCGCATTGCCGAAGTCGCGCATGCTCATCGAGCCCATGTCATGGCCAGCCATTGCGCCGCCTGACATGTCGCCATGATCCATCCCCGGCATCGCCGAATGGTCCACTGACGAATGATCCATGCCGACCATCGGCGCGGCGACTTCGCTTCCCGGCGTGGCAAGCGCGCGCGAGGCATTCTGCTCGGCGCTGGGATCGACGCCGCGCGGCGCCATGTCGCCGCCCATGTCCATCCCCATGTCCTTCATGGTGGCGAGCGGGCGCGGGCGCAGTGCCGGGATCGGCGCGACCATGCCAGCGCGGGGTGCGAGCGTGGCCCGCGCCATGCCCGAGCGATCGACCGCCTCGCCGACCAGGGTGAAGGCCTTGTCTTCGGTCGGCATGACGATGAGGTCATAGGTCTCCGCGACGCCGATCTGGAACTCGTCGACCCCGACCGGCATCACATTCTGGCCATCAGCCTGGACGATCGTCAGCTTCAGCCCGGGAATGCGCACATTGAAGGTGGTCATCGATGATGCATTGATCACGCGCAGGCGGACGCGCTCGCCCGAGGCGAACAGGGCCGTCCAGTTATCGGCCGGTCCATGTCCATTGACGAGATAGGTGTAGGCCGCTCCGGTCACGTCGGAGATATCGGCCGGGTCCATCCGCATCTTGCCCCACGCGAGACGCTCCTTCTCCTTCTGGTCGCGACCCGAAAGGAGCCCTGACAGCGTCTGGCGCTGAAAGTTGAAATGGCCGGGATTGACCTTCATCCGGCGGAAAATTGCCTCGGGCGACAGCTGGCTGTGGTCCGACAGCACGATCACATGCTCGCGGTCGGACTGGACCGGATCGGCGCCGGCCGGATCGATCACGATCGGGCCATAAAGACCAAGCTGCTCCTGAAACCCCGAATGGCTGTGATACCAGTAAGTGCCGCTCTGGCGCACCGGGAACTCGTAGAGATAGCTGGACCGAGGCTTGATCCCGGGAAAGGAAATGCCGGGCACGCCGTCATGTTCGGGCGGGACCAGCAGGCCGTGCCAGTGGACCGAACTGTCCTCGTCGAGCTCGTTGATGACGTTCAATCGAACCTTCTGGCCCTCGCGCAGCCGGATCAGCGGCGCCGGCACCGTTCCGTTGATCCCGATCGCAGGCGAGCGGTGGCCGTCGATCGTCATCATCTGTCGGGCGATGCGCAGCGTGATGTCGTCGCCAGAGACGGTGGGAAGGCCTTGCGATACCGGCTGCGCCCAGGCAGGCATCCATGCCGCCAGCGCGGCGGTGCCGCCGGCCAGTCCGAGGCCGCGCAGCAAAGTGCGCCGATCGACGGTCGAGAAATCCATGAAATTGCAGTCCCTGTCGCTTGCCTATGGGTGGTTTACGCACGAACGCCTTCAACCCCTCAACATCTCCTCCAGTTTTTTGCGTGCGCGGTAGAGCCGTGTCTCGACAGCCTTGTTGCCGATCCCGAGGATCTCGGCAGTCTCTGCCTGGCTCATGCCTTCAATAGCGCGCAAAACGAGGACCTGCCTGAGGTTTACCGGCAATTCGGTAATCGCCGCCATGGTCCGTTCCAGTTCGCGCCGATCCGCGATCTGGATGTCGCTTGGGGCAGCGGGATCGGCGACGGCATGCGCCTCCTCGATCGGTCGCGCAAAGGTGAAGAAACGCCGCACCGCCCGGCGCCGCGACCAGTCGCGCGCCTTGTTGACCGCGATTCGCCCGATCCAGACGCGGAACGGGCGCGCCTGGTCATAACGATCGAGGGCGGCGAAGGCGGCGATGAAAGTTTGCTGGGTAAGCTCCACCGCTGCGTCACCATCGACAACGAGCCCACGCAGCAGTCGAAACACGCCGTCTCGATGCCGCCGCATCAGTTCCGAATAGGCCGCCTGGCGCCTTCCGAGCGCAAGCGCGGCCAACTCACCGTCCGAGCAGCCCGCGAGATCAACGCTCACCGGTCCTTGGCCGTCAGCGCCTTGACGACTGCGGCATCGAACCTGGCCACCTGATCGGGTTTGAGCACGGCGCGCATGGCAAAGATATGCTCGAGCGTTTCCTTCTGGAGCTGGCCCATAGCCTGATGCGAGCGATCGACCGCCGCGCCGACGGCGGGCCCATAGCCATGTTCGGACTGGATGGCGTCCGCGAGCTCCGCGTTATCTGCGCGTAGCTCTAACTCCAGCGCCTGCTTGCGCAGCGCGAAACGCCGTTCGATCTCTTCCATTCGCGCCTTCTGGCCGCTGTCGAGATCGAGGTCGTGGTGAAGCAACGCGTGCAGTTCATTCTCGACCGGGGTCGGCCATGCGATGAAGGCGCGGCCGATGAGCACGCCAGCGACCGCCGCCAGAAATGCGATGGCGGCGATGAGGAGCAGTCGGCGCGGGTCGTTCATTCCCCGGTCCCAAGCAGCGTCGATGGCGCCAGAGCGGCGGGCGCGCCGAACGGGGCGATCGAAGGCGCGGGTTCGGGATAGCCGGGGATCGTCGCGCCGAGCAGCCCGACAACGAGCGCAAGGCTGGCAGCGATGCCGACCAACGAGCCCGATAGCTGCCGGCCATGCGCGTCCTGCCTGGCGATCCCGTCGAACACGGCGGCCTCTATTCCGGTCAGCCGCGGGTCAACCGGCAAGTCGTGCAGGCGTCGCAATGCAGTATCGACATCCATCATCATCGCTCCATGTGTCTTGCCAGCATACGCAGCCAGGCGTCCGAACCCTCGGCACTATGCATATATTCTGTTGTCGAGGGATAGCAGGTCGGGCTGCGTATTGAACCTTGAACACAGTTGGAGTGGTTCGATGAACAAGACGATGATGCTCTGCGCGCTGACTGCGCTGTCCCTTGGCCTGACTGGCCCTGCCTTTGCGCATCCCAAGCTGGTCAGCAGCACGCCTTCCGCGGCCGCGACGGTGACTGCGCCGCGCCAGGTCACGGTGACCTTCAGCGAGACGTTGATGCCCGCATTGTCGGGCGCCGAGGTCCTTATGACCGGAATGCCAGGCATGAAGGATCATTCGCCGATGAAGATCAACGGCGCAAGGACCAGCGTCGCCACCGACGGCAAGACCTTGCAGATCGCGTTCAACCGACCCCTTGGCGCAGGCAGCTATGCCGTCAACTGGCACGCGGTTTCTGGTGATACCCACCGCGTGACCGGCAGCGTAACCTTCACCGTCCGGTGATGCCCGACTGGCTATTGGTGGCGGTGCGCTGGGGGCTGTATCTCGCCCTCGGCGGGCTATTCGGCCTTCCTGCATTCTCGATCTACGGATCGCCGCGGGTGGCGCGCGCTACGGCCTTGACGCCGCGCTTGCCTGTGATCGCGCTGTCGGGGATCGGCATCGCCTTGAGCGCGGCCGCCATCCTGCTCATGACGGCTGCGATGTCGGGGGTCGGCATCATGGCGATCGATCGCGAAACGCTGACCATGATCCTGACCCAGACCAGCATCGGCTGGGCGTGGATCGCGCGCATCGTCGGCCTGTTCGCTATCCTGCTGCTCGCCCTCCCGGCAAGGCGCTGGACCCACTTTCATAACTGGTGCTCGACCGTGCTGGCTGCGATCGCAGTCGCGAGCCTTGCGTGGACCGGGCATGGTGCAGCCGGCGATGGCGCCCTCGGTACCGCACAGCTCGTCGGTGACATCATCCATCTGCTGGCAGCGTCGGCATGGACCGGCGCGCTTGTCGCGTTCCTGATGCTGATGAGCACCGCCCGCGATTCCGAAGCGCTTGCAGTTGCGCATGCGGCCCTGACGGGCTTCGCCCGCGCGGGCACGATCATCGTCGGCCTGCTGATCGCCACCGGCCTTCTCAACCTCTATATTCTTGTCGGGCCAGACCGCCTGCTGGCGCTCGGCGCGAGCGACTATGGCCGTCTGCTGCTCGCCAAGCTTGCCTTGTTCGGCTTGATGCTGGTGCTGGCGGCCGGTCATCGCTGGCGACTTGCCCCGGCGCTGAGCGACGATCCCGGCCATTCCGCTATCGCCCGCTTGCGAATGAGCCTCTGGCTGGAGTTCTCGGCGGCGCTCGCGATTCTAGCTGCGGTAGCGTACCTCGGGACACTAGCACCGCCAGCTTCGCTTTAGCGTCGATCAGCCGTGCATCAGGCCCAGCGCGATGGCTCCCATCCAGACCGCCATCGCGACCATCATCACATTCTCGGTCAGCGAGACGAAGCCGAGCGGCACCTTGCTCGATCCGCCGACACAGGCACATTTAATCTCGCGCCTGTCGATGTAGACCGCCTTGAACACCGAAACCGCGCCTAACCCGCCGATCACGAGCGCCACGGGTGCGGACAGCCAGGTCAGGACGCCAGCGGTCATCAGCACGCCCGCCGCCCCCTCAGCGAACGGATAGACATAGGAATAAGGCACCCAGCGCCGCGCCAGCAGGTCATAGTTGAGGAACATCGATGAGAAGCGCTCGACGTCCTGCAGCTTGAGCAATGCCAGCACGCACATGCTCAGCGAAATAAACCATTCGGCGGCATGCATCGTGAGCGGCGTGCCATAGATCGAATGGCTCACCGCCAGCGCCATCAGAGCGGTCATCGCAAACACCGCGATCACCGGCGTGTAGCTGGTCGCGTCGGGATCGGGCACCGACTTGCCGAAGAAGCGGCGCAGATCGTCATAGCCGCCGACCCGCCGACCATCGATGAAGGTCTGCGGCGTGGTCTTCACATCATGCTCGGCCTTGAACGCATCGGTCTCGGCGCGGGTCTTGAGCCAGCGGTCATCGACTTCATAGCCCTGGGTCTCGAGCAGATGCTTGGCCTTGAGCCCATAGGGGCAGACATGCTCGGGCATCACCATGCGGTAGAGTGTCGCGCGCTTGGGGGCTTGGTCGGTCATTGCGGGTCCTCTTCGCCTTGCGATTGATCGGTCCCCACCCATATAGATGCCGTACCATAGTACGGAGTCAAGGCATGGAAACGGTGACGATTGGCAAGCTCGCCGCAAAAGGCGGGGTCGGTGTCGAGACCGTGCGCTATTATCAGCGGCGTGGGCTACTGGCCGAGCCGCGGCGCGACGCCGGCATCCGACGCTATGGCGACGACGATCTGCGCCGCTTGCGGTTCATTCGCTCGGCACAGGCGGCCGGCTTCACGCTTGAGGAAATCGGCGAACTGCTTGACCTTGATGCCGTCGACGATCGTATCCGCGCGCGGCAACTTGCAAAAGCCAGGATCGCGGCGATTGATGCGAAGATTGTCGAGATGCAGTCCGCCCGAGCCGCACTCGCCAAGCTTGCAAGCGAATGTGCAAATTCCAGCGTTGGTGCGTGTCCGATCATCGCCGCATTTGAGCACCAAATCTGAACTCTCGCACGGGATATTTTAGAGTAGCAGGTCAACAGCCTCGGCAGACCGGGGCGGTCAAGCCGATGCAGGCCTAATGGCAACTAAGTTGAATCCGGTGCTCTGAAGCCGTCAGTCTGCAATCGGCCAATCCTGGCCATGTACCCATTTGCGTGTTGCAGGGCACGATCAGCGTTGCGCTAGCCTGAGCTCCACGGCGATCGTGCCTACCCGTAGCACTTCGGACCCGTGATCAGTTCGGGTAACCATGCAACGTGAAGTCAATTGCGATGCGCCCGCCGCAAATTGCATGGATTGAGTTCATCGTGATCTCCAATAAGGGAAATCCGAGATGGGATCGCCCCAGTTAAGACTTCCATAAGTCGGATGACACAAATTGAAGAGCGCGAATTCATCGGCCATTCGCTGAAAAGCGATTTCTCCGCTCCAGCCGGGGATTGACCATACGGTGATGTTCGATAGGCGGTTAGCGATCATAAGCGGGGGCTTATCTTGAAGCTGAAGAAATACGCACTCGCCTCGGGCATGCTGATGGCCGCGTGCAGCCTGGCTGGTTGTTCGTCGTCCGCCAGTTCCAGCCAGTTTGGCGAACACGAGGAGGGGGCGGCCGACGCCTCCAGCGACAACCAGGGTGGCGAGTACAGCTCTGCCAATTACTCCGGCAGCGATGACGAGGCCGAAGAGGCCGAAGATGAGCGCGAACCCTTCGATGAAGACGCCGCCCGGGATGCGGCGGAGTCCGAGCTCGCATCTTAGCAGTACGATGGCAGCTACGGCTGCACTGTCGATTGCTCCGGGCACGAGGCCGGCTGGGAGTGGCGCGCTGAGCAAGGCTACGCAGTGGACGGCAAGAGCAACAGCTTTTCAGAAGGCGGGCAGGCGTTCGACGATGCTCTCGAGAACCGCGTGGATGAGATGCGCGACAACTACGAGAACGGCGAAGAGCCGGAATACTGAGCGAGGCGACGGCAAGCCCAGTTTCCGCGACCGAACCGCCGATTGCGAGGGATAAGCATTGACTTTCGAATGTGTTGGAAAATTTATCCCACATTTTCGCGATTCAGCGAAACGTGGGATAAATCACGTAGTGTCAATGCCATGACTAATCCCGACTCGGGCTTCGGCGGGACGCGCGTGCATTGAGGTGTGGGGGCATGAAACGAGTTTCACGCTTGGCGGCGACGCTGGCTATCATCAGCATGGCTACTCCGGGGTTCGCGCAGACACAGTCCCAGCAAGACCGGCTTAACCGGATCGCGCAGTTCGTGGTTACGGCTCCGATGTGCGAGAAGCTCGGCATGACGCTGGATCCTGAGCTAGCCCAGAAGGCAGCCGCAGCAGTCGAGGTAGAGACTGCAGGTTGGGGGATCGAAGCTGAACGGCTTGAGCGCCTGCAAGTCGAAGCCGTAAAACGCCAGGGAGCCATTCTCTCCAGTGATCTGGCGACGGCGTCCAGCAACGCGAAGTCCGAAGCGCAACTGCGGGGCGTAAAGAGCATCCTGTTAGGTTATGGCCAGACATGTATGGCTGCGACGAGAGATCCTATCTTCTCGACCCTGGTGGTCGCCCCGGCTGGGTACTGACCTGCCCCCCGCTGAGTGGCCCAGAGACTATGATAGTCTGGACCACGAAAGGGACGATGAATGCCGAGCAAGAAGCACAAGCCGGAAGAGATTATCGGCAAGCTGCGTGAAGTTGAGATTGTGCTGGCGCAGGGAGCGAGCACGGCTGAAGCCTGCCGCCGGATCGCGGTCAGCGAGCAAACCTATTATCGCTGGCGGAAGGAATATGGCGGCCTGAAGACGGACCAGGCGCGGCGTATGAAGGATCTGGAGAAAGAGAACCAGCGTCTTCGCCGGGCGATTTCGGACCTGACGCTGGACAAGCTGATCCTGCAGGAGGCTGCCAAGGGAAACTTCTGAGCCCTGCGCGGCGGCGGCGCTGCATCGATCATGTACGACGAGAGCTTCCGGTGTCCGAGCGACGGATATGCCGGGTGCTGGGTCAGCATCGATCGACACAACGCAAGGTGCCGCGCGGGGCGGATGACGAACAGGCGCTGACAGAGGATATCATCGCTTTGGCGAAGCAATATGGCCGTTATGGCTATCGCCGGGTGACGGCATTGCTGTGCCATGCGGGATGGACGGTGAACCATAAACGGGTTGAGCGGATCTGGCGGCGTGAGGGGCTGAAGGTTCCGCTGCGTCAGCCAAAGCGGGGACGCCTGTGGCTCAATGACGGTTCATGCATCCGCCTGCGGCCCGAATATCCGGGACATGTCTGGGCCTACGATTTCGTCGAGGGGCGGACGCATGATGGCCGCAAGTTCCGCATCCTCACGATCATCGACGAGGCCAGCAGGGAATGCCTGGCGCTCATCGTTGCACGGCAGCTCAAGCATGAGGATGTTCTGGCGGCCCTGGCCGACCTGTTCATCTCGCGCGGTCCGCCTGCACATATACGGTCCGATAATGGCAGCGAATTTATCGCGACCGCCGTCCAGAAATGGCTGGGCCAGATCGGCGTGAAGACACTCTACATCACACCGGGATCACCATGGGAGAATGGCTATAACGAAAGCTTCAACGGGTCGCTTCGCGACGAACTGCTCAACGGCGAGATCTTCTACAGCCTCGCGGAGGCCAAGGTACTGATCGAGGCATGGCGGCGGCATTACAACACCGTTCGCCCTCACAGCAGCCTGGGCTACCGACCGCCGGCACCAGAAACGGCGACACCGCCATATCCGGCCTCCGGTTCCGCTTCGCTCCACCTCCGTCCGGATATGGCGGTGATGAGCTTAATGCACTAACAAACCAATCGGTCCACTCGGTGGGGGCAGATCAATGTCACCAGGCACTTTATCGACGGTCATTGGAGGCCCACCTGATTTCATCACCACAACATCACCGTGATTGAACTTGTTAGCCATTCGATTTTCCCCTGCAATGATCCCAAAACATGGGAGGTGTTCGTTGCATTTCAAGCCGTTGGACAGCACATGCGTAAGATCGCGCGACAAGATCGCATCAAGCAGTCGTTTCGCTCACCCCACTGATATCGGCCCTTAGCCTGTCGATACTCCAGCGTCCGCAATGATTGCCTTTAGCTGGTCTAGAGTGAGCCAAGGCTTCGCCTTGTGGATCATGCGGTGGCAGTTTGGACAAATCAGTGCCAAGTCATCTTGTGATGTTTCATCACCCTCTTTCATGGCATGCACGGGATTAGTGTGATGAGCCTCGATGAACCCATATCCCCGCACTCCGTAGGTTTTCACGAAGTCAAAGCCGCAGCCTTCGCATTCGAGCTTGCCATGTTTCTTGAGAGCAGATGCCTTCCGCAATTCGACGATCTTTCGGTCACGCTCTAGCCGTTTGTGATAACGATAGCTCACCTTGCCTTCTTTGGCGGTGTAGCTCTGCATGTCGTCAATTTGATCTTCGTCCATGCTGGCTTTCACGCCCTCACGGATGGCTTCGGCTGCAACAGCCAGTTCTTGCTTATTGCCGTAGAACTCCGCCCATATGTCCCTGTCTAGCTCGCTGGCCCCTTTCAGACCTTTTCCGCCTGTCGCGCGACATTCAGGGTGAGAAAGCGCGACAAACAAGATGAGAATCCTGCGTTCCGGGATTGGCGAAGGGCGTAGCCCGTAGCCGATGCCGGAACGCAGGAGGCGCGTTTTGAAGGGTGCCTGTGATGGTCGCGGCGGCCGCTATGCATTGGGTTTTCTTGGGAAGGAGGACCTGGCGTGTGGCGGGCCGACACATCAACGATCATCAGGTGAGACTTTTCATGACCCACAGACGTAACGATCCCGTCGCCCTGGCAGCGGCAAAGGCCGGTTTCAGCCCGGCGACCGGCTATCGGGTGCTGCAGGATGCGCGCCTGCCTTCCCAGCGACAGGCGCCGCGCGGCCGACGGCGCCCTGATCCGCTATCGGGCATTTTCGAGGAGGTTGTCGTGCCGATGCTGGAGGCCGCTCCCGGTCTTCGTCCTGTCGCGATCTTCGAGGAACTGCGCCGCCGGTACCCGGATACCGAGTTCGGCTCACGACGAACCCTGGAGAGGCGTATTCGCGACTGGCGCGCTCTGAACGGCCAGGATCGGGAAGTCATCTTCAGGCAGGTTCATGAGCCGGGGCGGCTCGGCATGTCCGATTTTACGTGCATGAACGATCTGGAGGTCGCCATCGCCGGGGCACCCTTGGACCACTTGCTCTATCACTTCCGCCTGCCTTGCGGCGGCTTTGAACATGGACACGTCATTCTGGGCGGCGAGAGTTTCGTCGCCCTAGCCGAAGGGCTGCAGAATGCGCTCTGGTCTGCCGGCGGAGCGCCCAGGCTCCACCGCACCGACAGCCTGTCGGCCGCCTTCCGCAATCTGGACGCCGATGCGAAGGCCGACCTGACCAGGCGCTATGACGCCCTATGCGCCCATTATGGAATGGAGCCGACGCGCAACAACACAGGCATTGCCCACGAGAACGGTGCGATCGAGAGCGCCCACGGTCATATCAAGGCTGCAGTGAAGGACGCGCTGTTACTGCGCGGAACCACGGACTTCATCGACCTTGCCGCTTATCGCCGCTTCATCGACGAAGTCGTGACCGCAAGGAACCGGCGCCACGGTCCCGGCATCGATGCTGAGCGCAAGGCGCTGCAATCCCTCCCGAACGCAAGGACTACCGATTACGAGGAAGTCCTTGTGACAGTGACGTCCTCGGGCGGCTTCACCCTGCGCAAGGTCTTCTACACGGTCCCCTCGCGCCTGATCGGTCATCGCCTGCGAGTGCGCCTTTACGACGACCGTCTCGATGTCTTCATCGGCGGCACAAGGCTCATGACCCTGCAGCGCGGCCGCGCCGGTGTGAACGGTAAGCACGGCCACGTTGTCGATTATCGCCATGTCATTCATTCCCTGCGCCGCAAGCCGATGGCGCTGCGTGGATTGGTCTATCGTGACAGCCTGTTCCCCCGCGCACCCTACCGCCTCATGTTCGAGCACTTGCTGGAAGCTGTGGGCGAGAAAGAAGCCTGCCGGATCATGGTTGAGCTTCTGGCCATGGCCCACGAGCGCGCCTGTGAGGCGGAGCTCGCCCATATCCTGGAGGAGGACCTGGCAATCCGCAGGACCCCATGCCTGTCGGCACTTCGGGGCCGCTTTAGCCCCGATCCCGCCACTTTGCCCGAAGTTGTGGTCGAGATGGTCTCGCTCTCGATCTACGACGGGCTGATCGAACAGGGAGAAGCGGCATGAGCACGGCTCCCATGATCGACGCACAGCGCCTGGGCCTGATGCTCAATGAACTGCGCTTGCCAACCATCAAGCATATCTGGGGAGATTTTGCGGCCCAGGCGGATAAGGAAGGATGGCCCGCGAGCCGGTTCCTTGCAGCTCTCGCCGAACACGAACTCGCCGAACGCGATCGCCGCCGGATCGGGCGTCATCTGGCTGAAGCCCACCTGCCGGCGGGCAAGACGTTGGACTGCTTTGCCTTCGAGGCCGTGCCGATGATCTCCAAGGCCCAGGTCATGGCCCTGTGCGCCGGCGATGGCTGGCTCGACCAAGGTTCCAATCTCATCCTGTTCGGCCCGCCAGGCGGCGGCAAAAGCCATCTGGCGGCGGCGATCGGCCTAGCATTGGTGGAAAATGGCTGGCGAGCACTGTTCACCCGCACCTCTGACCTCGTCCAACGTCTGCAGGTCGCTCGCCGCGAACTGACGCTGGAATCCGCAATCGCCAAGCTCGACAAGTATCATCTGCTCATTCTTGACGACTTCGCCTACGTCTCACGCGACCAGGCGGAGACCTCCGTCCTCTTCGAACTGATCAGTGCCCGATACGAGCGCAGATCCCTGCTTATCACCGCTAACCAGCCCTTCGGCGAATGGAACCGCGTCTTCCCGGACCCAGCAATGACGCTCGCTGCGGTCGACAGGCTCGTGCATCACGCCACGATCTTCGAGATGAACGTCGAAAGTTATCGCCGGCGCACGGCTCAGGCCCGCCGCACCGGGGCTGGACGTCCTGCCGCTTACACCACTCCAAAAGTCCTCGAGACCATCCGCGACAATCAGGATGAGAACGAGGTCCTTGCCAGCGACAATTAAAATCGGCACTGAATGACGCGCCGCGACAATCACATTCTCATCCTGATTGACGCGCAATCCTCATCCTGTTTGTCGCGCTACATCCGCCCTTGCTCGTAAAAACGGGATCAAGGCTGCGGAAATTCATCATCTTCATGATGACGCCACTTGGATTACGATATGTCTGCAACCCAGCTTCAGTCGCCATCTGACGAAGCAGTGCTGAGACTTCGATTACGTCAGGGTGTCGCACACCAGGGTCGCGGCCATTGTGTTTCACGTAAAGCTCAAGCGCGAGAATGACCTGATCTCGCGTCCATAGCGGGTTCTTTTTGCTCTTCGCCACCTCGGTTGGAACATCATCGATTTCGAACGAGAAACCTAGTTTCTTGAGGGCCGGCACCGCATAGAGATAACCGCCGCTGAAATCCTCAGGTTTCAGCGGTGACGGTGAGCCTGGCAAATAGCTGAAAGCAGCACCTAGTATCGCCTTGCTGTCGTAAGGCTTCCCCTCATGCCAAAGAAGATACTTTTTAGCCTTTCCGAACCCGTATTTGGCAAGAAATGCCTCTCTGCCAATGCTGTCAAACTCGTCGATGGCCTGAAGAACTCCATGACGGGTCACGCTACTCAGCCTGCGCGGAAAATCAGTTGCCATACGCACCTCCCGTCTGGGGAGTAGAGTGGCAACTCTATGAAATCAATTATGCCCCTGGCGCGGCACCAGCTTTCATATTTGCATACATACATTGCAACTTGCGTGCAGCTTGTCGCGGCGATGAACCCGTGCCGCTGCGGTTATCTGTCGGACCCCGCCCTCGCCTGCTCGCGCGTGCCCAAGTGCGCGGCCGACTACCAGAGCAAGGTCTCCGGCCCGCTGCTCGACCGCATCGACCTCCACGTCGAGGTCGACCCGGTGCGCGCGGTGGACCTCGCCCTGCCGCCGCCCAAGGAAGGCAGCGCCGAAGTGGCGCAGCGCGTCGCCCGCGCCCGCGCCGTGCAGACCGCGCGGCTTTCCGGCACCGGCAGGCGCACCAATGCCGAACTCGACGGCGACCTGCTCGAAACCCACGCCACGCCCGATGAACCCGGGCGCAAGCTGCTGATGCAGGCGGCGGAGGCGATGCACCTCTCGGCCCGCGGCTATACGCGCATCCTGCGCGTGGCGCGCACGATCGCCGATCTCGCCGGAAGCGCCGAAGTCGGCCGCGTGCATGTGGCGGAAGCACTCAGCTATCGGCGGCAGCCGCCGAGGGGCTGAAGAAGGGGAAAAACAGGGGAGCAAAGCCCCCCTGCACCCCCGATACCGTCTAGGTCAGGCAGGCCAACTCCGTTGCGCACCCACGGCGGCGTCGGGAGACATATTGGCTGCGCCGCAGGGAGCGCTAGGCGGCGTGGACATTATGCGGGTCTGGGGGATCTCCTGCGTGTATCGAAGGGCCCCAGGACTTCTCTATCTTTCTGCCTCCCCAACTGGCATCGCCCCGACATGACCTCGCAGACCGACCGCACGGCCCTTCTTGCCGGCCTTTCCATCGTTGTCGCACAAAGCTCGATCAACCTCGGCGCGGCCTTCGCCAAGAGCCTGTTCCCGCTGGTCGGCCCCGAAGGCGTCGCCGCGCTACGCACGACGATCTCCGCGCTGATCCTGCTGGCCATCGCCCGTCCGTGGCGCGTGAAATTCACAAGCCGGCAGCTCAAGTGGCTGCTGCTCTACGGGCTGGTGCTCGGCTGCATGAACCTGATGATCTACTGGGCGATCAGGCGCATCCCCATCGGCATCGCCGTCGCCATCGAGATCTGCGGCCCGCTGAGCCTGGTGCTGGCCAGTTCGCGCTCGGTGAAGGATTTCCTGTGGCTGGCGCTGGCGGTGGGCGGCATGGCCCTGCTGATCCCGTGGCAGGGCCATGCCCACGCGCTCGACCCGCTGGGCATCGTGTTCGCACTGGCGGCCGCCGCCTGCTGGGCACTTTATATCCTCTGCGGCCGGCGCGCTTCGCAAGTGGGCGGTTCGGTCGCGGTATCGGTGGGCATGGTGGTCGCCTGCTGCGTCACCGTGCCGTTCGGCCTCGCTTCTGCCCCCGCAAGCCTGCCGCTGCATGCCCTGGCATTGGGCGCCGTTGTCGCGGTGCTGTCGAGCGCATTGCCCTACGTTCTGGAGATGCGGGCGATGGGCCAGCTTTCCAGCCGCATCGTCGGCCTGCTCAGCAGCATGGCCCCGGCGCTGGGCGCCATCGTCGGTTTCCTCGTCCTCGGCGAGCGGCTGAGCATGCTGCAATGGCTGGCGGTCGCGATGATGATCGGTGCCAGCGCGGGCTGCTCGCTGGCCTCGCGCCCGCCGGTTGCACGCCCCCGCGACGACGTGATGGCTTAGGTCGTAAACGCATAAACGGCACCATCGAGGTTTGCGGCAAAATGGCTCAGCGGCAGGAGGGAAGGCGCTGGAATATGTCGATATTTCAAGACTTCCCGACGCAGCGCTGGGCCATTTTGGGCAAATCCCGCAGGGACGCCCAAATGGCTTCCATCTCGAACCGAAGCGGCCTTGGACGGGCAACCAGCCCGCCCGGCGGCAACTTCGGCCCGAGCTGTTCGCCATTTGGGCGCCTCGATGGCGGCGTTTATGCGTTTACGACCTAATCCTCAGCGTCGAGTTGCCTGAGCACTTCGGCCACCACGCGCGGATCGCTGGCGAAACCAAGGTGCGTGCAGCGGATCGCCACCGCCCGGTCCCGCTCACCGGGCCAGCCGCAGGCCGAGCGCGGATGGATCACCCCGTCGCGCGGGCTCCATAGCGCGATCGTCGGGACCGGCGGCTTGGCGGTGAAATCGCAGTCGATCGGCGGCGCGCTGACCGAGTGCCCCGTCACCATCTGATAGGCCCGCCAGGCATTGTTGGCGCGCGGATCGCCCGAAAACGGCGTGCCCATGGTGATGACCTTGGACACGCAATCGGGCTCGCGCCGCGCGATCTCCCGCGCGAAAAGGCCGCCAAGGCTCCAGCCGACCAGCGCGATGGGCCGCTTGTGCTGGCGCGCCAGCGTGCCGACCCGCCGCATCAGGAAGGCGAAGTTCTGCGGGTTCGGCCCGAGATTGAGCCCGAGCCCCCATTCGTGGACCTCATGCCCCGCCTCGGCGAGGGCATCGGCCATCGGCCGCATCCGGTTGGGATGCGCTCCAAAGCCGGGCAGCAGCATGACCGGCTGCGGATGCTGCGCCTTGTCCACGACAATGGGCTTCTTCTTGCCCCGCCCCAACGAAGCCAGTTCGGCGAGGAACAGGCGCAGCGAGGGCTTGCGCACGCCTTCGGGGTGCGGCTCGCGCGCCAGCGCTGCACGGCGCGCGATGGCGCTGCGCATCATGTCGATCTGTCGCGGAGCCGGTTCTTCCACCTTCATCCTCAGCCTTGCGGGCCTCCTTGCACCTTGCGGGCCCCTTGCACTTTAAGGACAGTCCCCGAGACGGGCAGTCGTCATGTGCATCGCCATCTTCATCTCGCCCATCGGCGCGGGGCCGCCGGACATGTTCATGTCCACCGTCACATCCGAGCCCTGGTCGCTCACGGTGCCCGCCAACTGGATCCGGGCGGTTCCCTGATCGGCGGACTTGCACTCCATCTGGGCATCCAGCTTGCCGCCATCAACCTCGAAGCGCGAATAGCTGCATTCGCGGCCCTTGCCGATCCCGTCGAACATGTCGCGGTACCCCTTGTCGGCCTCCGCCTGGGTCAGGCAGAACTGGTTGACCTGTCCTTTCGCCATCATCGTCTTCATCTGCGCCGCCGCTTCGCTGGGCATGCCGGGCACGTCCATCTTCGTGATCTCGACTTTCTGCGTGTACTGGCCGGGCCGGGGGCGCTGCAGCTGCGCCGCCTCCTCCTTCACCTCGTCCATCGTCTTGGGCTCGCCGCTCTTCTGCTCCTTCGAGCCGCACGCCGCCAGCGCGAGTGCCAGCCCCACGATCGAAACTGCTGCCGAAACTGCTGCCATACGCTTCATGGAGTCGAACCCTTTCGCACCTGATCCGGGAGGCGAGGACCTATCATCGCCGCGCCTTTCCCGCGAGCCCCTTCCGGCAGGACATTAGGTCAGACATTGCGGGCTGCTACGATATACCCCATATGTTCTTCCATGGCAGAGCTGATCATCCGCCGGGGCCTCGAGGAACCGGATACCTCGGGCACGTTTGTCCCCCACAAGCCCGCGCGTCCGGACAAGTCGATGCCGGGCCGGCCCTTCAAGGTCGTGTCCGAGTACGAGCCCAACGGTGACCAGCCGACCGCCATCGCCGACCTCGTCACCACGGCGGGCGAGGGCGAGAAGACGCAGGTGCTGCTGGGCGTCACCGGCTCGGGCAAGACCTTCACGATGGCCAAGGTCATCGAGGAACTGCAGCGCCCGGCGCTGATCCTGGCGCCGAACAAGATTCTCGCCGCCCAGCTCTATGCCGAAATGAAGGACTTCTTCCCGGAGAACGCGGTCGAATACTTCGTCTCCTACTACGACTATTACCAGCCCGAGGCCTACGTCGCCCGGTCGGACACCTACATCGAGAAGGAAAGCTCGGTGAACGAGGCGATCGACCGCATGCGCCACTCGGCCACCCGCGCCCTGCTGGAGCGGGACGACGTGATCATCGTCGCCTCGGTCTCGTGCCTCTACGGCATCGGCTCGGTCGAGACTTACTCGGCGATGATCTTCGACCTCAAGACCGGCGACACCCAGGACCAGCGCGAGATCATCAGGAAGCTCGTCGCCCTCCAGTACAAGCGCAACGATGCCGCCTTCACCCGCGGCACCTTCCGCGTGCGCGGGGACAACCTGGAACTGTTTCCCAGCCACCTCGAGGACACCGCCTGGCGCATCTCGTTCTTCGGCGACGAGATTGAGGAGATCGCCGAATTCGATCCGCTCACCGGCAAGAAGGGCTCGGTGCTCGAAAAGGTGCGGGTCTACGCGAATTCGCACTACGTCACGCCCGGGCCGACGATGAAGCAGGCCAGCGAGGCGATCCGCTTCGAACTGACCGAGCGGCTCAAGGAACTCGAAGCCGAAGGCCGCCTGCTCGAAGCCCAGCGGCTGGAGCAGCGCACCAATTTCGACCTCGAGATGATCGCCGCCACCGGCAGTTGCGCGGGGATCGAGAACTATTCGCGCTTCCTCACCGGCCGCCTGCCGGGCGAACCGCCGCCGACCCTGTTCGAATACCTGCCGGACAATGCCCTGCTGTTCGTGGACGAAAGCCACCAGACGGTGCCGCAGATCGGCGCGATGTCGAAAGGCGACCACCGCCGCAAGATCACGCTCGCCGAATACGGCTTCCGCCTGCCGAGCTGCATCGACAACCGCCCGCTGCGTTTCAACGAATGGGACGCGATGCGCCCGCAGACCATCGCCGTCTCGGCCACGCCGGGATCGTGGGAGATGGAGGAGTCCGGCGGCGTCTTTGCCGAGCAGGTGATCCGCCCCACCGGCCTGATCGATCCGCCGGTGGAGATCCGCCCGGTCGAGGACCAGGTGCAGGACTGCATCATGGAGTGCAAGACGGCGGCCGAGCGCGGCTATCGCACCCTCGTCACCACCCTCACCAAGCGCATGGCCGAGGACCTCACCGAGTTCATGCACGAGGCCGGGGTGCGCGTGCGCTACATGCACAGCGACGTCGAGACACTGGAACGCATCGAGCTGATCCGCGACTTGCGCATGGGGGTCTACGACGTGCTGGTGGGCATCAACCTGCTGCGCGAGGGGCTCGACATTCCCGAGTGCGGGCTCGTCTGCATCCTCGATGCCGACAAGGAAGGTTTCCTGCGCAGCGAGACCTCGCTGATCCAGACCATCGGCCGCGCCGCGCGCAACGTCGACGGCCGCGTGATCCTCTATGCCGACCGCATGACCGGATCGATGGAGCGCGCCATCGCCGAGACCGATCGCCGCCGCGCCAAGCAGGAAGAATACAACGCCGAGCACGGCATCACCCCGCAGACGATCAAGCGCCGCATCGCCGACATCGTCGCCGATACCGCCAGCCGCGACGGCGTGCTGATCGACATCGAGACCGACGACGGCGCCAACAACCTCGTCGGCCACAACTTGCGTGCCTATATCGAGGAACTGGAAAAGAAGATGCGCGCCGCCGCCGCCGACCTCGAATTCGAGGAAGCCGGGCGCATCCGCGACGAGATCCGCAAGCTGGAAGCCAGCGAGCTCGGCATCCCGGACGAGCACAGGAAGGCGCCGATCGTCGGGCGCAGCAACGAGGGCAAACCCGGCACCCGCAAGACCCGCTACGGCAAGATGCAGAAGAAATGGGGCAAGTAACCCCCGCCTGAACGTCCCGAAGAAGCCCGCGGGCCTTTGCCGGGTCCCGGCCCTCCTCCTCGAAAAAAAGAGCCCGGGACCTGTTGCCGGGTCCCGGCCCTCCTCCTCGAAAAAAGAGCCCGGGACCTGTTGCCAGGTCCCGGGCTGAGAGTCTCAGGATCGCAAGTACCGATCCCTCGGGTCGCGATGGCATTGTGCATCGACATGTAACCCGCAGCATACCATGAACATGGTAGAGTCCCTTATTTCAGGGATGGATGACGGTACTTGTTAATCGCCGCTTCACCTTACATGATGCGCCGGTGGGCTCATTCAGGGATCACCGCTGTCGCGCCGAGGGGATCGCCGATCTCTTTGCGCGCGCACCTTTCGAGGAAGGGGGCTGGGACGCCGCCCTGAAAGCGCTGGCCGATGCCACCGGATCGACCCGCTCGCAGTTGCTCGCGCTGGGCGAGCGCCACGCCGCCTTCAACTGGGTCACCGATGCCGAGGGCATTCCCGACTACTTCGACGAATTTCTCGCGATCGACGGCTTCAACCCCCAGGTGAACTACCGCGTCGCGGCAACACGCATGCCCTTCGAGGTGACCTGGGAAGATCACTACGACGCGATCCGCAAGGCCCATACCGACGAGGCCTATCTCGACTATGTCCGCCGCAACGATGCCGAGTTCGGCGCGCAGGTCGTGCTCAGCCAGCGTCCCGGCGTGTTTTTCGGCCTCGCCATCCTGCGCGGCCAGGGCGTGGGCCGCAGCAACGAGGCACAGCGCGCCGTCCTGGCCGAGGCGGCCCCCGCGGTTCTCGCCGCCATCCGCATGCAGGACGCCATCGAGCACCAGGGCATCGAATTGCTGCGTGGTTCGCTGGACGCGATCCGCAGCGCCGCGATCCTGCTCGACGGCATCGGCAAGGTCTGCGGCGTCACCGCGGCGGCACAGGCGCTGCTTGGCCCCGATTCCCTGCAGATCCGGGCCGCCACCCTGCATGCGACCCGGCCGGATGTGGACCGCGAACTCCAGGCCCGCATCGGCCGCGCGCTTGCGGGACGGGAGGACGGCGCCGCCGACCTCTGGCTGCGCAGCGCCGACGCCCCGCTGCTGCTCGACGTGCGCAGCCTGCCCCGGCAGGACTGGAGCTTCGGCACCGCCCCGCGCGCCATCGTCACCTTGCGCACGCCGCTGCGGCCGACCGCGCAGCAATCCGCCCACCTTGCCACCGCGCTCGGGCTCACGCTGGCGGAAGGCGAAGTTGTCTCGCTTCTGGTACAGGGCCATTCGCGCCAGGCCGTCGCCAACTTGCGCGGGGTCAGCGTGCAGACCGTCATCAGCCAGTTGCGCACGATCTTCCAGAAATGCGGCGTCAACCGCGAGGCGGTGCTGGTCTCCATGGCGCGCGAGGTGATCGAACTCGCTTCCCGTTGATCCGCCTCGGCACCTTGCCCGGCCGTAGTTTGCACGGTGACGGGAGGGGCGATTACTGTCATGCATCTTGCGCAATCGTCCAGGTGGACTTTGCACTGGATTCGTCGCCCCTTGAAGCCGACTGGCGCAAGCAACGTCAGTCAGAAACGAAGAGGTTGCCATGCGCATCGAGAGTGCCGAGTTTCGCTCCAAAGTCATGTCCGCGGAGGACGCCGCCCGGCTCATCACCAGCGGCTCCACGGTCGGCATGAGCGGCTTCACCGGCTCGGGTTATCCCAAGGCGGTTCCCCTGGCCCTTGCCGCCCAGATCGAGGCCGAACATGCCGCCGGACGCGGCTTCAAGGTCCGCATGTGGACCGGCGCCTCGACCGGGCCGGAACTCGACGGTGCGCTGGCCAAGGCCGACGGCATCGAATTCCGCCTGCCCTACAACTCCGACCCCATCGCCCGCGAACGCATCAACAAGGGCGAGATGAACTACTTCGACATGCACTTGTCGCAGGTCGCGCCGATGGCCTGGCAGGGCTTCCTCGGCGAGCTCGACACCGCCGTGATCGAAGTGGCCGGCATCCGCGCCGACGGCAGCCTGATCCCCTCCTCCTCGGTGGGCAACAACAAGACCTGGCTGGACCGCGCCGAGAAGGTCATCCTCGAAGTGAACGCGTGGCAGAACGAAGCGCTCGAGGGCATGCACGACATCTACTACGGCACCGCCCTGCCGCCCGCGCGCGTACCGATCCCGCTGGTGAAGCCCGATGACCGCATCGGCTCGCCCTATCTCAAGGTCGATCCCGCCAAGGTCGTCGCCGTCGTCGAGACCGACCGGCCCGACCGCAACGCCCCGTTCAGCCCGCCGGACGAGAAGGCCAAGGCGATCGCCGGCCACATCCTCGAATTCCTGAGCCACGAAGTGAAGCTGGGCCGCCTGCCCAAGGCGCTGCTGCCGATCCAGTCGGGCGTGGGCAATATCGCCAACGCCGTGCTGACCGGCCTGGTCGACGCGCCGTTCGACAGCCTGACCTCCTACACCGAAGTCATCCAGGACGGCATGCTGGACCTGCTGGACTCGGGCAAGCTGCGCATGGCGTCGGCCACCGCCTTCTCGCTGAGCCCCGAGGCGGCCGCCCGCGTGAATGCGGACATGGCCCGCTACCGCGACAAGATGATCCTGCGCCCGCAGGAAATCTCCAACCACCCCGAACTGATCCGCCGCCTGGGCTGCATCGCCATGAACGGGCTGATCGAGGCGGACATCTACGGCGCGGTGAACTCCACCCACGTCATGGGCTCGCGCATCCAGAACGGCATCGGCGGCTCGGGCGACTTCGCGCGCAATGCCTATATCTCGATCTTCATGACGCCTTCGACCGCCAAGGGCGGCAAGATCTCGGCCATCGTGCCGCAGGCCAGCCATGTCGATCACATCAACCAGGACGTGCAGGTGATCGTCACCGAGCAGGGCCTGGCCGATCTGCGCGGGCTCAGCCCCAAGGAACGCGCCAAGGTCATCATCGCCAACTGCGCCCACCCGGACTACCGCCCGCTGCTGGAAGACTACTACGCCCGCGCGCTCAAGGGCTCCTACGGCCTGCAGTCGCCCTCGCTGCCGGGCGAGGCGCTGTCGTGGCACCAGCGCTTCATCGAGACGGGCTCGATGCTGCCGTAACTGCTTGAAAATTCGCCACAGGCGAATTTTGCGGCACCGGCCCACTCCCCCACCCTGCCACCCACGAGTGTATCCTGATGGGTGGCAGGGCGGGGGAGTGGGCTGGTGCCGCAAGCTCGTCACGGATGTGACGAGCTTCAAGAAAAAGTGCGGCGCCCATGTCGCATTTTAGGCTCGGAGCCCCTTGCCGTATACTATTTACCCGTTCTAGGTATCGCCCCCATAGGCGCCCCCGTCGCGGGCGCACTCAACAAGGGGTCGACCTTCCCGATGCGCACCGTTTCCCTCGCCTGCCTGGCGCTTTCGCTCGCCCTCGCCGCAGGCCCGGCCGCCACTTACGCGGCCGACAAGCCTGCTCCCGAAGGTAAATCCAGCCAAGGGGAAGAGAAGAAGGACGACAGCCAGCTCGCGCCTTTCCCCGCGGCGAAGTCGATCAAGCAGTCGGCGGTGATCGGCGGCAAGACCGTGAGCTACGTCGCCACGGTCGGTTCGCTGCCGGTGAAGGACGAGAAGGGCAAGACCATCGGCGAGGTGGTCTACACCGCCTACACGGTGCCCGGCGCCCCCGCCAACCGCCCCGTCACGTTCGCCTTCAACGGCGGCCCCGGCGCGGCCTCGGTCTACCTGAACCTCGGCGCTATCGGCCCCAAGCGCGTGCAGTTCGGCGCGCAGGGCGACGCCCCTTCCGACCCGGCGGTGCTGCACGACAATGCCAACTCGTGGCTGGACTTCACCGACCTCGTCTTCATCGACCCGATCGGCACCGGCTTCTCGCGCAGCCGCGTCGATGCCGAGGCGACCAAGAAGGCGTTCTTCACCTCCGAGAACGACATCAAGTACCTCAGCCGCATCGTCTATGACTGGCTGAACACGAACGGCCGCCTGACCAGCCGCAAGTACCTCGCCGGCGAAAGCTACGGCGGCTACCGCGTGCCGCGCCTCGCCTACTATCTCCAGACCCAGATGGGCGTGGGCATCAACGGCATGACGCTGGTCTCGCCCTATCTCGACCCGCCGGCGATCGGCGACGACGACGGCCTCTCGCCGCTGCCCTGGATGCTCAACCTGCCCGCGATGGCCGCCGGTCATCTCGAGCGCGAGGGCAAGCTCAGCGCCGAGGCCATGGCGCCGATCGAGCAGTACCTGAAGACCGAATACGTCGCCGACTTCCTCGCCGGTCCCAAGGACAAGGCCGCGACAGACCGCCTTTCGGCCAGGGTTGCCGAGATCACCGGGCTCGATCCGGCGCTGGTGCGCCGCATGAACGGGCGTGTCGACATCGGCACGTACTTGCGCGAGATTCGCCGCGACCAGGGCCTGGTCGGCTCGGTCTACGATTCGAACTTCACCGCGTTCGACCCGTTCCCGGCCAGCGCCCGCCCGCAATACGGCGACCCGCTGCTGACCACGCTGATCGCGCCCACCACCTCGGCGATGGTCGACTTCGTGACCCGTCAGGTCGGCTGGAAGGTCGATGCGCGCTACAACGCGCTGTCGTTCGAGGTGAACGAGGCCTGGGACCGCGACAACACCGACAACCCGGTGAAGGACCTGCGCCAGGCGATCTCGATCGATCCGAAGATGACCGTCGACATCGTCCACGGCTGGGACGACCTCTCGTGCCCCTATTTCGGCTCGCGCCTGATCATCTCGCAGATGCCCGAGTTCGGCCGCGCGGACCGCGTGAACCTGCACATGTACCCGGGCGGTCACATGTTCTACTCGCGCACCGACAGCGGCGCGGCGCTGCGCCGCGACATCATGGCAAGCTATCGCGCCGGGGCGTGATAAAGCGTTTTCCAATCAGGTGGAATCACCTGATGACTCGGAAAACGCGTCCAACCCAAGTACCGGGGGCGGTCTTCGGACCGCTCCTCCCAGACACCAAAAAGGGGCCGTGCCAGCCAAGGCACGGCCCCTTTTTTCGTGTTCGCGCCTACCGCTCAGAGCTTGCCGAACTTCGCCTCGTAATCGCCGGTGTCGCCGCTGGCGAGCAGTCTGGCCTGCTCCACCCAGTTGTCGCGGCGCGGGCGGCCCGCGAAGGCGCCCAGCTTGCCGTCAAGATCATCAAGGTCGGCATCGCTCCAGGCCGCGATCTGGGCAAAGCGGGTCACGCCCAGCGAATTGAGCAGCGTCAGCATCTTGGGGCCGAGGCCCTTGATCTTGCGAAGATCGTCGCCCGCCTCGCTTGCCGCCGGAGCAGCGGGGGCCGGAGCAGGAGCGACCGCCGGTTCAGGCGCCGACAGCGGCTCGCCAGCCGTCTCTGCAGCCGCCTCTGCAGCCGTTTGCGCAGCGACATCGGCGGCCCGTTCGGCCTCGGTCTCTGCCGCGATGGTCTGCGGCGGCACCGCGTTGTCGACTTCCTCCTGCGCGGCGACGGCGATCACCTCGCCGATCCCCGCCATCGTTCCGGCCATGGCCGGCGGATCGATGTGCACATGCGCGGGCGCGGCGGCCGGTACCGCCGGGGCGGGCGCGGCGAACTGCGCGGCGGGCGGCGCCTCGTCGATCAGGGCCTGGTTGCGCTGCGCGGGGGCGGCCCCTTCGTCCAGCACGTCGGGACGATGGACGCGCGGCGCCGGTTTCGACGCCCGGGCAAACAGCCAGTAGGCGACGACAATGCCGATCAACAGCGCGGCGATGAAGACCAGCCAGTTGGCCTGGATCATTTGCAGCACGAAACTATCCCTTCCGGTTCCATACAAGCCAGCCGATGCCGAACCCCGCTAGGTAGGTCAGCAGCACCGAGACGGCCATTTCAAGCCATAGCGGCATGGGCGGCTCCTTTCATAGCATTTCCGAGCAGGCCCGCGCACTGCTGTGAATTACGCATTCAGCTCGGCCCGGGCGTGTCGATCGGCGTCGGCTTGACCGGGGCCGAGGCGATCACCGAGAATTCGATGCGGCGATTGGCGGGGTCGTAGGGATCGAGCCCCGGGATCGGCGACTTGGGGCCGACGCCGGTCGCCCGCAGCCCGTCGGCCGGGATGCCGCGCCCGATCAGCGCCCAGCGCACCGCCTCGGCGCGCGCGCGCGACAGCGCGACATTGGCCTCGGTGATGCCGCCGGCATCGGTATGGCCGGTCACCGCGATGATGCTGCCCACACACGGCCGCAGCGCCTGCGCCACTTCGTTGAGCAGCCGCGCGCTCTGCGGATCGATCTGCGCGCTGGCCTCGGTGAAGCGGATCGAGCGGGTGGCGAGGATCGCCTCGACGTCGTCCTGGCAGCGCAGCTTGGCGGAGGGGCTCTCCTGCCCGCCCCAGCTCACCCCGCCGATGCCCGGCACTTCGGCCACCGCGGCGGCCACCCTGCTGCGCGTTGCATCGTTCAATTTCTGGCCGCCGCGCAGGACCGGGTGGCGGGTCAGCCAGCCGTAGCGGTCCCGGAAATCGACACTGACCGCCTGCCCGCCCGCCGCATCGCGCACCGCCAGCGCCTGTCCGGCAAGACCGTCGATGAATGCGGGGCCCTCGAACCGGGTGGAAACGAACGAGAGGGCAAGGCAGAGCGCGGCGCCGGCGGCGACGATGGAAGCACGGCGAGGATTCATGCCTTCAGCCTAGACGAATTTTCGGGCCTCTGGAAACAGCCGCCCGGAAAATTGCCGAACCTGCGCGGAAATACTCAGGCCGACTTGGTTTTCTGGAACAGCTTGCGGTCTTCCGGGCCAAAAGCCTTTTTCCAAATCACCAGTAGATAAGCCCCCAGGATCGCGGGAATGCCGAAGGCCAGTTCCGCCCACTCCGGCAGGAAGCGGGTCGCGAGGTAGCCGATGACCACGGCGGGAACCGCTGCCCAGACCAGCGCCCAGCGCCAGTTGTTGATCGATTGCCCGAGGAACCTGGCCAGCATGTGCGACTTCACCAGCGAGGCGAAGCCCAGCGAGACCATCAGCGCCGCCGCTGCCGTCGCCGCCTGGTAGAGCGAATTGTAGCCCCAGTGCTGCATCAGCAGGATACCGCCGAAAGTCAGTGCCGCCTGCACGCCGATGGTCACCAGCGACACCACGAGGTTGCGCATCTTGGCGACGTAGATCAGCGCCGCCTCGCTGACGACGGCGGTGGCCGCCACCACTTCGGCCGCCAGCAGGAACGCCAGCGCCCCGGTGCCGCCCACGAACTCGCGGCCGACAAGGCCCATGACGCCCTCTCCCGGAATCCCCAAAGCCAGCGCGATGCCCGCCTGTGCCGCGGTGATCCAGAACCCCACCTGGCAGACCTGGCGGGCAATCGCGGCATAGTCCTTTTCCTTCAGGTTGCGGGTGATCACCGGGCCCAGCACCGGCTCGAAGCTGGTCTTGAGCTTCTGCGGCAGGCTCGCCACCTGCTGCGCGGCGTAATAGACGCCGACCGCCGAGGCCGGCGCCAGGAAGCCCAGCAGGAAGATGTCGACGCGGCGGGTGCCCCACTCGATCGTGTCGGCGAGCGCAATCGGCGCCGAGCGGATCGCCAGCTTGCGCATCTCGCGCGGGCGGGGACGCCAGCCTTGCGGCATGCCGTATTCGCGCACGAAGGGAATGAAGGCCGTCAGCGCCGCCGCGCAGATCGAGCCGATATAGGCGATCGACAGGCCGCTGTGCGGCGCCAGCCAGATCATCGCCCCGGCCAGGATCGAGATCGTCCAGGGCTCGACGATGGCGCGCGACCACACCGTCGGGCTGACCCGCAGCCGATAGGCAAGCGCCGCCAGCCAGATCTCGGTCATCGTCAGCGGCGGGATGGCGATCACCATCAGCCGGTCCATCTCGGTATAATGGCCGCCCGGGAACATCGGCGCCGGCACGAGATAGAAGAACAATGCCGCCGCGCAGCTTGCCAGCAGCGCCAGGATCGAGCCGTCCGCCACCACATTGGCGGGGTGCACCTTGCCCTCGCTGTTCGACAGGCGCAGCGCGAGGCCGCGCTTTTCGCCCATCGTGCAAATCATCGAGGTCAGTTCGATCACCACCAGCGCCGAGGCGAAGCGGCCCAGCGCGGCGGGGCCATAGACCGAGGCGCGGCCGGCGATGAACAGGAACGGGATGCGCGCGGCAAGGCGCAGGAAAAAGCCGAACAGATTGGTCCGCCCACCCTTGGCGAGCGCCGCGATATCGTCGCGTTCCTTTTCCTGCCGCACGCCTTCCTCGCGGGCGATAATGCCGTCGGTCAAAGACTGGGCTCCTGCTCGGCGCGCAGGGGACGGGCCAGAATGCCGCTGACCACTTCGGCGGCAGGCGCCTTGCCTTCCAACAGGCGGCACACCGCCTCGACGATCGGCATCTCGATGCCATCGCGCCGTGCCAGATCGCGCAGCACCGGCGCGGTAGCCGCGCCTTCGGCCACCGTGGCCTTGCCCGCCAGCGCCTGCCCGGCGGTCTGCCCCTCGCCCAGCGCGAGGCCGAGCGAGAAATTGCGGCTGGAAGTGGACGAACAGGTCAGCACAAGATCTCCAAGGCCGCACAGGCCCGACAGCGTTTCCGCCCGCGCACCGCGCGCCAGGCCGAACCGCAGCATTTCCGCATAACCGCGCGCGATGAGCGCGGCGCGCGCGTTCTGGCCGAGCCGCAGCCCTTCCGCCACGCCGCAGGCAATCGCCAGCACGTTCTTGATCGCCCCGCCGACTTCCGCGCCGGTGACGTCGTCGGAGTAGTAGGGTCGCAGGGCGGGCCTTGCGATCAAGGGCGATAGCCGCGCCCACTGCGCCCTCCCGCCCGAACAGGCGAGCGTGACCGCGGTGGGGAGCCCCGCCGCGACTTCATGCGCGAACGTCGGGCCGGAGAGCACCGCGATCTCGGCGCCCGGCACGGCCTCGGCCGCGACTTGCGCCATCAGGCGTCCCGATCCGGCCTCGATGCCCTTGGCGCAGAGCACCAGGTCGCGCGGCGTCCCGGTGAACCCCAGCGCGGGAAGCCGCGCCAGCACGCCGCCGAGGAACTGGGCGGGAACAACCGCCAGCAGCGCCGGCAAGCTGGCCAGTTCGGCGAGATCCGAAGTGGCGCGAACACCTTGCGCCAAGGCAGCGCCGGGCAGATAGACCGCATTGCAGCGCTCCGCGTTGATGCGCGCGGCAAGCTCCGGCTCGCGCGTCCAGAGCAGCACTTCGCTGCCGTCACCGGCAGCCGCCTGCGCCAGCGCGGTGCCCCAGGCCCCGGCGCCGATGACGCCCAGCGCCGCGCTCACGCCTTGACCCCGGCGCCGCGCACGGCATCGGCTTCGGGATCGAGCGGCCAGCGCGGCCGCGCGGCCACGTCGAGCGGGTCCGACTGGCCGAGCGCAAAACGCTCCGCCCCGGCCCAGGCGATCATTGCCGCATTGTCGGTGCACAGCGCCAGCGGCGGCGCCACGAAATCGAGATCGTGTTCGGACGCCAGCGCCTCCAGCGCGCCGCGGATCGCCTTGTTGGCCGCAACGCCGCCGGCCACGACCAGCGCATTCACCGGCCCCGCCGCCGCCAGTGCCCGGCGCGCACGGTCGATCAGGCAGTCGATCGCGGCCTGCTGGAAGGAGGCGGCGATATCGGCATCGCTGTACTGGCCCGACTGCTTGGCGCGCATCACCGCGCTCTTGAGCCCGGCAAACGAGAAGTGCGGCTCGTCCGAACCCTTGAGCGGGCGCGGCAGCGGCACTTTTTTCGCATCGCCCGCCAGCGCCAGCCGCTCCATCGCCGGGCCGCCGGGATAGCCGAGGCCGAGCAGCTTGGCGGACTTGTCGAAAGCCTCGCCCAGCGCATCGTCGATGGTGGTGGCGAGGCGGCGGAACTTGCCCACGCCTTCGACCAGCAGGATCTGGCAGTGTCCGCCCGAGACCAGCAGCAGCAGGTAGGGATATTGCAAATCGCCATCGGCCAGACGCGGCGAGAGGGCGTGGCCTTCAAGGTGGTTGATCGCGATCAGCGGCTTGCCGGTCGCCATCGCCAGCGCCTTGGCGGTGACCAGGCCGACCATCACCCCGCCGATCAGCCCCGGCCCGGCGGTGGCGGCAATCGCGTCGACATCGTCCAGCGTCATGCCGGCGTCGGCCAGCGTCGCCTCGATCAGCGGGGCCAGCCGTTCGGCATGGGCACGCGCGGCGATCTCGGGCACGACACCGCCATAGGGCCGGTGCGCCTCGTCCTGCGAGGCGATGCGCTGCGCAAGGATCGTGCGGTCGCCGGTTACCAGCGCGGCCGCCGTCTCGTCGCACGAGCTTTCGATGCCCAAAATCGTGGTCATTATCGGTTTACCCTGAACGGCCCTTCCACTGGACGACATTGGCGGGTAGCACAACCCGCCGATGACGACGCCAACCAAAACACATGAGACCCATTTCCGCCTTGGCACCCGCCGTTCGCCGCTGGCGATCGCACAGGCCGAGGAAGCACGCGACCGGCTTGCCGCCGCGCATGGAATCGATGCAGCGCATATAGAGATCGTGGCGGTGACCGCCAGCGGCGATCGCATCCAGGACCGGGCGCTTGCCGAAATCGGTGGAAAGGCGCTCTGGACCAAGGAACTCGACGCCTGGCTGGCCAGCGGCGAGATCGATTTTGCGGTCCATTCGGCCAAGGACGTCGAGACGATCCGGCCCGAAGCCTTCACCATCGGCGCGATCCTGCCGCGCGAGGACGTGCGCGACGTGCTGGTCGGCGCCGAATCGATCCGCGCGCTGCCGCAAGGGGCCATCGTCGGCACCAGCGCCCCGCGCCGCGCCGCGCAGCTGCTCCATGCCCGCCCGGACTGCACCGTGGTGACCTTCCGCGGCAATGTCGCCACCCGCCTTGCCAAGCTGACGGCGGGCGAGGCCGACGCCACGTTCCTCGCCGCCGCCGGGCTCCGGCGCCTGGGCGAGACCGGCACCGGCCATGCGCTCGACGAGAACGACTGGCTGCCCGCCCCCGCCCAGGCCGCGATCATGATCGAATGCCGCGCCGATGACGCTCGCACCAGGGCCTTCCTCGCCGCCGTCGACGACGCCCCCAGCCACGCCGCCGTCGCGGCGGAACGCGCGCTGCTGGCCGGCCTCGGCGGCAATTGCCACAGCCCGATCGCGGTGCTGACCCGCCATGACGGTGAGGACCTGATCATGCGCGCGGCCCTCTACAGCCCCGACGGGGCCGAAAAAGTCGAGGGCGAAGCCCGTTTTGCGGCCACCGACGGCACCGGCCCCGCCGCGCTCGCGGCCCGGCTGCTGGCCCGCGCGGTGCCTGCCATCGCCGTGCATTTCAGCGGCGCGGGAGCCGATAGCTGAACAAGGCCCCGCTCCCGCTGGTCGTCGTGCGGCCCGCGCCCGGCGCCGAGGCCACCTGCCTGGCGGCACGGGCATTGGGGCTGGAGGCGGAAGCGTTCCCGCTCTTTGCGGTGCATCCGCTGCGCTGGGAGGCTCCGGCGCGCACGGAAGTCGACGCCTTGCTGCTCGGCAGCGCCAATGCCCTGCGCCATGGCGGGGCGGACCTCGCGCGCTATCGCGGCCTGCCCGCCTATGCCGTGGGCGAAACCACGGCGGCCGCGGCCCGCGCGGCCGGCCTCGACGTGGTGCGCACCGGCACGGGGGGACTGCAAGGACTGCTCGGGCAAATCGATCCGGCACATCGCCGCCTTTTGCGGCTGGCCGGTCGCGAGCGTATTTCCCTTGAAATACCGCCTCATGTCACGGTGCTGACCCGCGAGGTCTATGCCAGCCAGGCCCTGCCCCTGCCCGGCGCCCTGGCGGCGCGGCTCCGCGCCCCGTGCCTCGTGCTGCTCCATTCCGCCGAGGCGGCGCGCCATTTCGCCCGCTTATGCGACAGCGCCGGAATAGTCCGCAGCCAGATCCACGTCACCGCGCTCGGTCCGCGCATTGCCGCCGCCGCCGGAACCGGCTGGGCCGGGATCGCTGCCGCACCCACAGCCACCGATGCCGCATTGCTGGCCTTGGCCAAAGAGTTGTGCCAAGGGTTTACGCCGGGATCGTGATCTTACAGAAACGAGCGTGATGCAGGACCAGACTTCCCAGCCTACCCCGATGCCGCACCGCCCGCGTTCGCGCGCCGGAGGGTTTTTCGTTGCGCTGCTGGCCTTCGTGCTGGGCGGCGCCCTGTCGCTCTGGGCCGTGCAGGATGGCTATTTCGACCGGCTGATCCCGGGCCGCCAGGCGCAGGACGACCAGCCGCCCGCGCAGGCCGTCACCGCGCCCGCGGCCGCCCCCGCGCCCAGGGTTCCGGCGCCCTCCTCGCCGCAGGATCTGGCCGCGATCGGCGTGGTCGAGGGCCGTCTCGCGCTGATCGAGGACCGGCTCTCGCGCGTCGATTTCGAAACCAATGCCGCCTCGGGCAATGCCGCGCGGGCCGAAGGCCTGCTGATCGCCTTTGCCGCCCGCCGCATGATCGACCGGGGCGAACCGCTCAGCTACGTCGCCGACCAGCTGCGCCTGCGCTTCACCAATGCCCAGCCGCGCGCCGTCGATACCGTGATCGCCTTTGCCAAGAACCCGGTCACGCTTGACGAACTGACCGCCCGGCTCGAGGCGCTGTCGCCCGAACTCAGCGAAACCCAGAGCAACCAGAGCCTGTGGGACCGCGCCCGCAGCGAGCTGTCCGGCCTCTTCACGGTCCACCGCGATTCCTCGACCCTGCTGACGCCCACCGCGCGGATCGACCGCGCCCGCGTGATGCTGACGGCGCGCCGCATCCCCAGCGCGATCAACGAAGTCCAGCGCCTGCCCAATGCCCAGGCCGCCGAAATCTGGATCGCCGACGCGCGCCGCTACCAGGACGCGCAGGACGCGCTCGACCTGCTGGAGACCACCGCGATGCTGGAATCGCACCGCCTGCAGGATTCGGCGGGCAACACGGTCACGCAGCCCAGCCCGCTCGCCGCTCCCGGTGCGCAGCCCAGCGAAGAGCCCAGCCCGGAGGCGACCGAAGGCTGATCGGCCAGAGGCAAGCGGGCCGCGAACGAGTACAAAGGGCGCCCGTCGGCGCCCTTTTTTCCTGTCAGCCCTGCAGCAGTTCCGGCAGCGAGCCCGACATGCCCCGCGCCTCGTCCATGAAGAAGCGCTTGAGCGTGGGCAGGCGTTGTACCGCCCCCATGCCAAGCCGCCGCACCGCGCTGGGCAGGCGGCCGGGCACCCCGAACAGCCGGGTCAGGCCATCGGTGACCGACATGACCATGAAGGAATCGAGGCTGCGCCACTTCTCGTACCGCTTGAGCAGTTCCATGTCGCCCGGCTCAAGGCCCAGACGCATGCCCTCGCGCAGCACTTCGACGAGGGCGCCGACGTCGCGCAGGCCAAGGTTGAGGCCCTGCCCGGCAATCGGGTGCATCCCGTGCGCGGCATCGCCGATCACCGCGAGACGCTCGTCGATGACATGGCCGGCATGGTGGAAGCGCAGCGGATAGCTCATGCGCGGGGCCGAGAGCGAGATCGTGCCGAGCACCCCGTGCATGCGGCGCTCCACCTCGTTCACGAACATCGCATCGCTCATGGCGATGACACCGGCGGCATCCTTTTCCGACACCGTCCAGACCAGCGCGCTGCGGTGGCGGCCTTCGGCATCGTCCAGCAGCGGCAGCAGCGCGAAGGGCCCGGCCGGGTAGAAGATTTCCCAGGCGGTATTGCCGTGGGGCTTCTCGTGGAACAGCCCGGCGACCATCGCGCGGTGCTTGTAGTCCCACTTGGCGAGCGCAAAACCGGCCTCGTCCCGGGTGGGCGACTGGCGGCCTTCGGCGGCGACCAGCAGGCTGGCCTTGAGCACGCGCCCGTCGCTCAGTTCCACGTCCACGCCGTGCGGGCCGCGATCGCGGCGCACCGCCTCGGTCTTCACGTGCCAGGCGATGCTGGGCTCATCCTTCGCCGCATCGAACAGCGCGAGGCGCAAGTCGCGGTTGGCGAACATGCGCCCCAGCGTGCCCTCGTCGGGCTTGGGCGTGAAATCGATCCGGCCGGGCTTCATCCCGTCGGTGACGGCAATGGAATCGATCGGGCAGCCGAGCCCGCTGAGCGCGGGCGCGAGGCCGATCTTCCCGAACAGGTTCCAGCTCGCGGTCGAGATCGCCGAGGCGCGGCCGTCCGCGCCCTCGGCGGTAAGGTCCGCCGGATCGGCGCGGTCGATCACGTGGCTGGTGATCCCCGCCTTGGCAGCAGCCAGCGCCAGCGTCATGCCGACGAGACCGCCGCCGAGGATAATCAGGTCGCGGCGATCCGCCGCTATATCGAGCCTTGCTGCCGAGTCGTTCATCGACGGCAGCTATCGGCCTCCGCCGCGTCGATGTCGAGACACCTTCCGTCCCAAGTGCCCGCAGGTGCGGACAAACCGACCGTCGCGGCAAGGGTGGGCGCGATGTCCACGGTCTCCACCGGGTTCGGCTGTTCGAAGCCGGTCATGCCCTTGCGCCAGAACAGCATCGGCACCCGGCGGTCGTAATCCCACGGGCTGCCGTGCGAGGCGACCTTGAACGGCGCCGCCTTGCCGGGCACCACGCCGCGCACGGTCAGCATCTGCACTTCGCCGGAGCGGCCCGGCACGAACGAGGCGCGGACCTTCTGCTCCATCGTCCAGTCCTGCGGATGGCCCTTGGGTTCGGGCCACTGCATGATCTGATCCTGCGTGTAGACCTCGGCAATCTGCGGATTGGCCTTCAGACGGGCGACCAGCGCCGGGATCACCTTGGCCTTCTGTTCCGGCGTCAGTTCGGCGGAGAGCCAGACGCTGCCCGCCTCGCCCGCGCCGTAGAACAGCGGGCCGTTCTTCACGGTCACGCCGGTATCCTGCGAGACGGCGGCGGCCAGCGCCTTGGCGCTGAGCGCGGGATCGATGCGCACGGCATCGGGATTGCCGCGAAGCTGCTGGCGCTCGGGCGCATCGAAGCCGCCATGGTCGGCGCTGAGCACAACTTCGTAGTCGATGCCGCGCGCATCCAGCTGGTCGAACAGATAACCCAGCGCTTCGTCCAGCACGTTCATCTGCACGCACATTTCCACGCCCTCGGTGCCGAAGGCATGGCCGACCTTGTCGGTCGCCGAGAAGCTGACCGAAAGCACGTCGGGCACCGCGTCCTTGCCCATGCCCAACTCGTCCACCATGCGCACCGCCATCTCGGCCGTCGCGGTGTCGATGCGCGGGCCGTTGACGTAGCTCTTGTAGTCGCCTGCGGTCGCGGGGAAGCGCCAGGTGCCGATGGTGAAGTTGCCGATCGGCGTCGCCCGGTCGACCCTGCCGCACCAGCCCGGAACCGCCAGCGGGCCGTCACCGGCAGCGATGCGGCGGGCGAGGTCGGCGTTCTCCGCCTCCACCGCCTTGGAAATCCGGCGCCCCGCGAAAGTCGTGAAGCCCTTGTCGCCGATCCAGTAGACGGCGTCGGTATCGTGCCCGCTCATCATCACCGCGGCGCGGTCCTTGGCGGAGACGGCGGCATTGATGGTCTTGGGATTGGCCTTCTTCATCAGGTCGCCCAGCGTGGGGGCGAGCAGGTGCTTGGGGCTCACCACCGGAACGTCCGGCGTGGACCTGGGGTCGCTCTCGTCCTCGACGCAGTAGACTTCCTTGTCCGCGCGGCCGATGCCGGGGACGTACCAGGAATTCGCGGTGATGCCGGTGCGCGCGGGATGGACGCCGGTCAGCAGGGTCGAGTGTCCGGGGCAGGTCTCGGTCGCGGCGTGCGACTGGAAGCCCTGGGCATAGACCCCGCCTTGCAGCAGGCGGGTGAAGCCCTTGGTGAAGTGCTGGCGGTACTGCGCAAAGAGGTCGGCGGAGAACTGGTCGACCGAGATCGCCACGATCAGCCTGGGCGCATCCTGCGGCACCTGCTCGGTCACCGCGGGCATGGCAAGACTGGGGGCAATGGTCGCGCCGGGCGCATCCTTCGCCATGGCGGGCGCGGCGGCAAGAGCCATGGCCATCGAGGCCAGCGAGGCGGAGAGAAAGCGCATCGAGGGGTCTTCCTTGAAATCTGGAGGCGTTGGGCGCAGATGCTGGTTGGACCGGATCACCGGCTCAACGCAACCCTCGGCAACTCGTGGGAGATTCATGAAAAAGCGCCGCTATCGCCTCTCCGTGACACTCCTGTGTCAATTGCTGGCGCTTGTCCTGATGCCCATCGCCGTTCGCGCGCAGACCGGGGCCCCGCCGCATATTGCCGCCCAGCTGGTCGCCGCCCCCGCCGCGCCGGGCAGCGAGGCCATGGTGGCCATCCACATGACTCCCGAAAAGGGCTGGCACGGCTACTGGTCGAACCCCGGCGATGCCGGGCTCGGCATGGAGCTGGACTGGACGCTGCCGAAGGGCGCGAAGGCGGGAACCCCGCGCTATCCGGTGCCGCAGACGCTGGTGGTCTCGGGCCTGATGAACCACGTGTTCGAACATGACTACGCCGTGCTGGTGCCGATCACCGTGCCCGCCGATGCCGCGCCGGGAAGCCGCCTGCCGATCCGCCTTGCCGCGCAGTGGCTGGCCTGCACCGAGCAGATCTGCGTGCCCGAGCACGCCGAGCTTGCCGTGGAACTGCCCCTCGTCGCCGCCGCCCCTGCGCCCGATGCGCGCTTTGCCGAATGGACGCGCCGCCTGCCCGCGCCGCTGGACGCCAGCGCCACGTTTGCGCTGGATAGCAAGGCGCTGCACCTTGCCATCCCCCTGCCCGCCGCCACGCCGCTGTCCTCGCCGCATGTTTTCCTGGGCGAGGACAAGCTGGTCGACTATGCCGCGACGCAGACTTTCGCGTGGAACGGCGACAGTCTCATCGTCACCATCCCCCGCGCCAGGATCGACGCACGCGGTGCCGATGCGCTGACCGGCGTGCTGCGGCTGGACGGCGACGGCAACGGCATCGCCTTTTCCGCCCGGCCCGGCGCCGTGCCGACCGGCGGCACACCGCTGGCCGGCGATACCGCTTCAACGCCAGCCCTCGCTCCGTTGCCCCTCCTGCTGCTGGCCGCGCTGGCGGGCGGGCTGCTGCTCAATGTGATGCCCTGCGTTTTCCCGATCCTCAGCCTCAAGGCGCTGAGCCTCGCCCGTGCGGGCGAGAGCGAGGCCCATGCCCGGATCGAGGGGCTGGCCTATGCCGCAGGCGTCGTCACCGCCTGCCTCGCCCTCGGCGGGGTGCTGCTGGCGCTGCGCGCCGGCGGTCAGGAAGTGGGCTGGGCCTTCCAGTTGCAGGAGCCGCTGGTCGTGGTCGCCCTGCTGCTGCTGGCCGCCGCGATCACCGCCAACCTGCTGGGCCTGTTCGAACTGACGGTGCCGGGCTTCGTCTCGGGCGGATCCCCCTCCAGCTTCACCCGCGGCGCGTTCGTCACCGGCCTGCTGGCGGCGTTTGTGGCAACGCCCTGCACCGGCCCGTTCATGGCCAGCGCCATGGGCGCGGCGCTGCTGCTGCCGGTGCTGCCCGCGATGGCGCTGTTCGCGGCGCTGGGCGTGGGCATCGCGCTGCCGTTCCTCGCCATCGCCTTCATTCCCCCGCTGCGCCGCCGCATGCCGCGCCCCGGCGCCTGGATGGTGACGTTCCGCCGCTGGCTGGCGGTGCCGATGGGCCTCACTGCGCTGGCGCTCGCCTGGCTGACGTGGAAGGTCGGCGGGCCGTGGTTCGCGGGCGAGGCCCTGCTTGGCCTCGCGCTGGTCATGGCGGCGCTCTTCGTGATGGGGCGCACCCAGCGCAAGGGCGGCTCTGCACGGCCAGCGGCAGCGATTGCGCTGGCCGTGGCGGTCTTCGCGCTTGTTGTCCTGCCCCCGCCGATGCCGCCTGCCGCGAGCGTCGACTCCATCCTCGGCGCCAGACCCTTCAGCGAAACGGCACTGGCCGATGCGCGCGCCGCCGGGAAGCCGGTCTTCGTGTGGATGACCGCCGACTGGTGCCTGTCCTGCAAGGTGAACGAGGAAGTCGCCATCGAGCGCGCCGAAACCAAGGCCGCCTTCGACAAGGCCGGGGTCGTGGTCCTGCGCGGAGACTGGACGCGCCGCGACCCCGCGATCACCCGCTATCTCACCGCCCAGGGCGCGGCCGGCGTGCCGCTTTACGTCTGGTACGGAAGGGACGGCAAGGCGGTGCAACTGCCGCAAGTGCTGACCAGCGACCTCCTCGCCCGCCAGGCCGGGGGCTGAGCCTACTGCATTTCCTGCTTCAGCAGCCCCATGAACAGAACCGCGCAGACCAGATGGAGCGAGGCGATCCCTGCCAGCCAGCCCGGCATCAGCAGGGACAAGTCCACATAGGCCGATGCCCCGGCGACAAGCGATGCAAGAGGATAACCATGCGACATGGCCTCATATGCGCGCAATCGCGGTTAATTCCGCCTTCAAGCCTGGGGTTTACGCGTAAGTAAGGTTAAATTTTTCCACCTGCGAAGGCCTTGATCTCGGCCAGGCGGATCGCCTTGCCCCCGGCCGGCGTCATCGTCACGCGCAGGCGTTCTGCCTTGACGGGCGTCCAGACGAGCCGCGTCACGCCATTGGCCAGCGGCGCCGCCGTCGGCGCGGCGACCTGCTGCCAGCGGCCGCCCGCCCAGACCTCGACCACCAGCTTGCGCGGCGCGGCAAACTTCGCGCCGTCGGCAAAGAAGGCGAGTTCGGTGCTGCCGAGCGTGACCGGCTTGCCGAAGTCCACCGCGTACCACTGGTCGGTCCTGCCGGTAGCGGAATCCCAGCCATTGGGAAGCTCGGGATAGAACCAGGCGCGGCCATCGATGGCATCGTGCAGGTTCTCCGCCCCGGTGCCGGAGGAAGCCACGGCCTTGGGGAAAGTGCCCCGCACCAGTTGCACCGCAAGGTTCGTCTCGCGCACGATCGGCGCGTTGGCCTTGCGGGCGAGCGGTACTTCCACGCGGCCAAGGTCGTCGCGGTGGGCCACTTCTGCGCCGTCGACGGAAACCGTCAGCCCCTTGCGGCCATAACGCGTGCCGTCGGCGTCCCAGGTCACCGAAACCGCGTGGCCGTGATAGGGCACGCGTTCGATGTGGAACCAGGCCAGGGCCTGCGCGTCGCCGGCGGCAGGCAGCAGTGGATTGACCTCCAGCACGTCGTCCGCACGCGGGCGGATGCCGACAAGGCCGGTCAGGATCAGGTCGTTGTAGCCCGAGTGGAAGTAGTGATGGCTGCGGTCCAGCCCGACGATCGGCTTGCCGGTCTCCGGATCGTAGTCCTCTTCCAGATCGAGCCTGCCGCCCTGATAGTGCAGCTGCGTGTACTGGCGCAGCAGGCGCATGTAGTCGCTGCGGGTGACCGGACCGTGGTCATCATAGTGATCGAGCAGGTTGCCCATCGCCGCCAGCACCTGCGTCGTCTGGTAAGGCCAGATCGGGCCGTTCCACTGACACTCGCGCGCATCGCCGAGGTAGCGATACTGGCGCATGTAATATTCGTAGCTCTTCTCGACCGTGCGCATGCCCGCCTTGCCGGCCAGCGCATCGGGGGCGAGCAGGTGCGACCAGGCCGAGGCGTACCGAGCCTCATCCGGCACGAGGTCGAACATCCAGGGCAGGTAGCCGACCAGCTCGCGATTGCGGATCGGCTCCCAGTATTTCACAAACTCGTTGCTGACCTGATAGCGGTCGGTGAAATGGCCGAGCTTCGGGTTCCACAAGTCCTGCAGGACATGCGCACGCAGCGCCTCGGCCCGCGCGGCGTATTCCTGCGCCATTGCGGCGTCACCGGCCAGTTCCGCCATCTTCGCCAGCGCGCGGGCATTGGCGAACATGTAGCTGTTGATCGAGGGACGGAAAGCATCCCCGCCCCGGAACCCGTCCTTGCCGCCCGATGCGTCGATCGAGGAGACGGTATACTCGGTCGCGTCCAGCAGCGGTTCGACGAAGTAGAGGCCCTTGGCGAAGTCGAACTTCTCGTCCCACAGCCGGTAGACATGGCGCATCGTCCCGAGGTGGGCGAGCAGCGCCTGCCTGTCGCCGTCAACGAGGTAACGGCCCCAGACCGAATCGGCCATGTAGTCGGTGAAGTGGCGGTCGTTGCCGCCTTCGTACATGAAATTGATGTAGTCGTCGGTGAACCGGCGGTCGTTCAGCCAGCGCCCTTCGGCGATGTGGAAGCCGCTGGCGTCGTTGAGGCTGGCGAAAGGCTCGCGCTGCCAGCCCACGTCGTCGGCGAATTCGGTGGTGATGTAGCCTTGCGCGCCGAGGTCGCGCTGGTGGGCGCGGAACAGGCCCCAGCGGTAGTAATAGACCGCATCGATCTTCGGATCGGCGCTTTCGAAGAAGGGAATGCGCGCCTCGTACCAGGCCGCGTCCATGCCGAAGCGGGCCCTGGCAATGGCGGCGATGTCGAGCTTCGGGGCCGCGCGCCCGGAGGCGGAAGAGGGCGTGAAAACAGGGGCAGGCGGGCTTGCTGGCGGGTTGGCGGGCGGACTGGCCGCCGTGGCCAGCAGCGCCGCGGTGGCAAGGATCCTCCGTAGGTTTCCGCGCATCGTTACCCCTTCATGGTCTGGCGAGCGACTGGCAGCATTCATCGTGCAAAAACAAGAGCGGCCGGTTCCCGGGGGCGTGTTGGGAGAGAAATCCCCGGGAACCGGCCGCTGGTGGCAGGCTGCAACGCGAATGGCGATCCGCTGCGGCCTGCCGGTATCAGGTCATCAGAACTTGAAGCGAACGCCCGCCGCGAAGGTGCGGTCGATCAGCAGCGTGCTCGAGTTCATCGTCACCGGGCCGCCGGCCGTGTCGTACTTGTAGTAGTTCTGCTGCTTCGCCTTGGTGAGGTTCACTGCGTCGAAGGTCAGGCCGATGTCGTCGGTGATGTTGTAGGTGAGCTGGAAGTCCAGGCTCTTCTCGGGCTTGCGCCACATGCCGATCGGGTTGGCGAAGGCCCGCGCCTCGTTGTTGTTGAGGAAGCCCTTGCGCCAGACATAGGACAGACGCGCACCGACCGGGCCGCGCTGGTAGGCCAGCGTGGCGTTGTAGGAGAACTTCGACACCGCGAAGAACGCCGACTTGGTATAGGTGGTGTTCCCCTGCGCATCGACTTCGGGGATCGTCTGTTCCGAATCGAGGATCGTCGCGCTGCCCTGGAAGCCCAGACCGTCGAGGATGCTGGGCAGGTAGGTCGGGAAGTAGGTCAGGCCGATTTCCACGCCCTTGAGCACGCCGTCCGATGCGTTGGTCGGGCGGGTGACCTGGAAGTAGTCGGTCGCGGTGCTGCCCTCGATCGTGTTGTTGGGGATGTATTCCAGCGTGGTGAGCGGCACCACCAGCCCCTTGATCTCGCGGCGGAAGCCGGTGACGAAGATCGCGCTGTTGCGCTCGAAGTACCACTCGATCGCAAGGTCGTAGTTCTTCGAGGTGGTCGCCTTCAGGTTGGCGTTGCCCGCGCTGCCGGTACCGAAACCGAGGCCCGAAAGGTCGCCGGTGAGCGAGACGTTCGGGTTGAGGTCGCCGAAGGCCGGACGGCGCAGCGTCTCACCGTAGTTGAAGCGGATGCGCAGGTTCGGCGTGATCTCGTAACGCGCCGTGAAGCTGGGCAGCAGCTTGGCCTCGCCGGTCGACACGCCGGTACGGGCGAAGCCGTTGTACCGATCGAAATAGTTGTAGTCGGTATCGATCGTGACGAGGCGCGCGCCGCCCTCGATCATCAGCGGACGACCGAAGATGTCGATCTGGCCGTCAGCCATCACGTAGCCAGCCAGCGTCACTTCGTTGATGTCGAACACGCGGCCGAACGACATCTGGTCGGACAGCAGCAGGTTCGGGTTCACCGCCTGATAGAGCGAACGGATGGCGTCGGCGTTCTTGTAGAGCGCCGGGCCGTTGGCGAGCACCCAGCTGGTCGGCACATCGGCGCGGCCGTCGAAGAAGCCGCTGTTGGTGAAGGTGTAATCGTCACCCAGCGAGGCCAGCGTGCCGCCCAGAGCGCCCGCGCTCTGTTCGCGCACGAAAGTGCTGGCGCTGCGGTTGTCGTAGCGGAAGCCCGCCTTGATGCGGCGCAGGAAACCTTCGTCCCACTCGTAATAACCGTCGAGCTGGAAGGTCCAGGCGCTGCCCTTGCTCTTGTTGCCATTGTCGAACAGGTCGCCGACCGTCCAGGCATTGGCATCGGTCAGCACTTCGGGCGTGCCGAAGCTGTAGGACGGGATGCCGCCGCCGGCGTTGAAGTCGACGTCGAGATCCAGCGGACCGCGGTTGGTGCGCATCGCGAAGAACGAGGTTTCGTTCTTGCTGTCCTGATAGGCGAGGTCGGCGGTGATCTTGCCGCGCGCACCCACGTCCCAGGCCGCGTTCAGGGCGTAGACGTAGCTGTCGGTCTTGTTGGTCGCATAGTCGGCGCTGTTGAAGCCGGCCACATCGCCCATCGTGCGCGACTTGATGATGTTGGTGCCGTCGTAAAGCTCGAAGGTCGAGCCCGGATCGCTGCCGAGATCGCCCCACCAGTCGGCATAGCTGAACATCATCGAGTTGAAGGTCGTGCCGCGGAAGCCGGTGTAATAGAACTCGGCGGTGTAGGTCGAACGGTCGTTCGGTGCCCACTGGAAGGCCGCGTTGATCGAGGGACGCTCACGCTTGCCGTAGAGGTCGGAGCTGATGACCGCGTCGCGCGAGAGGTAGTAGGGCACCTCGACGCCGTCGATGTTCAGCGTCGAACCCGGGGTGGTGGGCAGGCCCGCGTTCAGGCCCGGGGTCCAGTAGGGGTTGTCCGGGTCGGTGCGCGGGAAGATGCGCTGGAGCGGCGTCAGCCAGGTGCCCGAAGGGGGATTTTCGGTGGCGAACGGCACCAGCGCGCCGGCCTGCACGTTCTGGTTGCGATACTTGGCGCGGGTGTAGCTGCCGTTGATCAGGAAGCCCATCTCGCCGATGCCGGTCTCCCAGCGGTCGCTGACCAGCAGCGCCACGTTGGGATTAAACTTGTCGGCCAGTTCGCTGTAGACGCCGCGGGCGAGGCCCGAGATCGTGAAACCGTCGAAGTCGAACGGACGGCGCGTGGCGACGTCGATCTGGCCGGCGAGGCCGAATTCGAGCTGGTCGGCCGAACGCGTCTTGTAGACGTCGATCTTGCGCACGAGGTTCGAGGAAATGTCCTGCAGCGCGAACGAAGTACCCGCAGCGGTGAAGATGTTGCGGCCGTTCCAGGTGGTGACGGGATCGGACAGGCCGCGGATCGTGATCGTGCCGGTTTCACCGCCCGCACGGTCGGTCACCTGGATGCCGGTCACGCGCTGGAGCGCCTCGACGACGTTGTTGTCGGGCAGCTTGCCGACGTCTTCGGCCACGATCGAATCGACGATCTGGATGTTGTTCTTGCGGCTGTTGAGCGCGCCGACGATCGAGGCGCGCACGCCGGTCACGATGATGTCTTCGGTGCTGGGCGCAGCGGCATCGTCAGCAACGGCCTGCGGTGCGGTGTCCTGCGCCTGAGCAACGCTGGCGAGGCCGAGCGCGAGAACGGATGCCGTGCAGAAAGCAAATGGCTTGAGCGCCATGGATCAACCCTCCCATGTGGGGCTGGCCCATACCATGCCCCTTAGATTACTCAGACTAATTATTAGTCGGACTAATCTCACGCAAGCGGAAAAGCAAAAACGCTGCAAAAATGATGAAATAAGTGTGGCACATTTAACGCACATGGCCCAGGGCGACCACGGAAAAGCCCCGCCCGGCAGCTGCCGGGCGGGGCTCTCGTTTGCTTCTGGTCTGAGTTTATGACGCGCTTTCAGCGCGTCAGTCGACCTTCCAGGCGCTCGCGGCATCCTGGCCCGGCGCCAGCCGCAGACCGTCCGGTGCCACTGTCAGGGCCTTGGCCGGATCGCTCGCCGAAACGAATCGCACCGCGCCCCCGCCTGCCGTCACGCGGCGGAACTTCTGCCCCGGCGCGGCCGAGCGCGGCGCCACGGCAACGCCGCCATCGTCCGTCGCCGTCAGGCAATGATCGGACAGCAGGATCGGCGAGAGCGTCACCGTACCCTCACCCGCATCCTCCACGCGGAACTGGGTCTGCGGCAGCGCCACCCTGGCGCTGGTCATGCGGGTGCCCTCGTGTGCCATGTAGGTACCCGGGCGGGCGACCGAGACGAAGCGGTCCGGCATCGCGCCATTGCCCACCGGCACGCCGAAATCGGGCATGCCCTTGTCGTCGAAATAGAGGCGCTGGACGCGGGTGTGGCGGTCCGGGTTGAACAGCGGATCGCCCTGGATCGCCTCGTAGTCGCGGCCATGGTAGACCAGCAGGGGACGGCCCTGCTCGTCTTCGGTGAAGCTGTTGTGGCCGGGGCCGTAGACCGAGGTTTCGCGGCAGGTCACGAAGACCGGCTCGGGCGACTTGGTCCAGGCCTTGGCGTCCATCAGGTTCGCCTCGGCATCGATCGACAGCAGGCCGAGGCAATAGCGCGCGTCGGTGGCGCTGGCCGAATAGGTCATGAACAGCTTGCCGGCGTGCTCGATCACCGCCGGGGCCTCGTTGACCTTGTAGCCGCGGATTTCCCAGTCGAGCGTCGGCACCGAAAGCCGCGTCGGCGCGGCCGAGAGCGTCAGCGCGTCCTTCATCGGCGCGATGTAGAGGTTCGAGTTGGTCTCGATGCCCGGCTCACGCTGCGCCCACGAGAAGTAGCGCACGCCGCGGTGGATGAAGCTGGTCGAATCGAGGTTGAAGCTGTCCCAGGGCGCCTTGAACTCGCCCAGAACGCTCCAGTTGCCGGTCATCGGGTCGGGACCGTCGCAGACCACGGCAAACGTGCGGATGCGGAACACGTCCTCGCCGCCGCCGCTGGGGCCAGCCGCGAAGTACATGACCCAGCGGTTGTCGATCAGGTGCAGTTCGGGCGCCCAGAGGAAGCCGGACATCGGGCCGGTCTTCTCATGGCGCCACAGCACGCGTTCCTCGGCGGTGGCAAGGCCGGCGACGGTCTTCGAACGGCGCAGCACGAGGCGGTCGTACTCGGGCACCGAGCCGGTCAGGTAATAGTTGCCGTCGTGATGACGGAAGACCTGCGCGTCGGCGCGCTGGCGGACCAGCGGATTGACGGGGACCGGCGTTGCCGAGGGCGCCGCGCTCGATCCGAGCGTGCCCTTTCCGGCAGAAGTGCAGGCCATCGGCAGCAGCGCGGCTCCGGCAGCAAAGGCGCGGCGCGAAAGGGGAAAATTCATGACGGTCCTCTTCCGTTATCGGGTTTGATTCTGGTGTCCCGGATCGCTCCGGGGAAAAGGACACCCCGGCGCAGGGGCCGGGGTGTCAGCTGGTGGGTCTCAGTATTGGGCCGTAGGCCAGCCGTCGGCGCCCCAGACGATCGGCGCGATGCGCAGCGTCGGGCGGCCTTCGGCTTCCTTGTCGTAGGCGTGGTAGGCGAGGTAGGTCGTGCCGTCCTTGTCGGTGAAGGCGCCCGCGTGGCCGGGGCCGCGGAAGCGCTGCTTCTCCTCCAGATCGGCGCGCAGCAGGATGGTGCCGCCGCCCTGCATCATGTCGCTGCCGTCCTTGCCCTTGTAGGGGCCGGTGATCTTCTTCGAACGCGAGACGACCGTGTAATAGGTGCTGTTCACGCCCTTGCAGCAATAGTCGTAGCTGGCGATCAGGTAATACCAGCCGCCGTGCGGGATGATGAACGGCGCCTCGATCGGGGCGGGACCGCCGGCAGGGGCCGGACGGCGGGCGATCGCATAGGGTTCGGTGCCCGGCACGACCTTGCCGGTCTTCGGATCGAGCGGGAACAGCTTGATGCCCGACCAGAAGCTGCCAAGGACAAGCCACTGGCGCCCCTGATCGTCAGCCACGAAGTTCGGGTCGATGGCGTTGAAGTCATCGTCCTTCGTGGACATGACGACCAGCCCCTGATCCTTCCAGCCATACCCCTTGGCCCTGGGATCGAGCGTCTTGCTGGTCGCAAGACCGATCGCCGAGCGGTTCGAGCCGAACGTCGAGACCGAGTAATAGAGCCGGTATTCGCCGTTCACATAGGAAATGTCCGGCGCCCAGATGCCCTCGGTGCCGGGCACCGCCTGCTTGGCCCATGCCGGAATCTCGGCAAAGACGGAGCCCGCGTCCTTCCAGGTCTTGAGGTCCTTGGAGGTCTTGATGCCGACATAGCGGCCCACGGTGGAGAAGACGTAGTAGGTGTCGCCCTCGCGGATGATGACCGGATCGTGGACCACGAGGTCGCCGGTCATCTGCGAATTGAGCGTCGGCGCTCCGTCCGTCTGTTGCGCGCCGACACTGCCGGTCAGGCCCAGCGCGGCGAGACCGAGCAGGAACGAAAACTTGCGGATCATGCTCAGCCCCCGGCTGCGTTCCACGCGGCGACCAGTTCGGCCGCCTTGGCGCCGACCGTCGCGGCATCGAAGCCGGGCTTGTAGAGGCTGCCACCGACGCCGATGCCGTAGACGCCCGCCGCGCGGTATTCCGCGACATTGGCAGCGCCCACGCCGCCCACCGCCCAGACGCGGCTGGTCTTGGGCAGCACTTCGCGGATCGCCTTGATGTAGCCGCTGCCCAGCACCGAGCCGGGGAACAGCTTGAGGTCGCGGGCGCCTGCCGCCACGGCGGCGAACGCTTCGGTCGGGGTCAGGAAGCCGGGCAGGACGTCCATGCCGAGTTCGATCGAGCGCGTGATGACGGCGGGATCGACATTGGGCGAGACCATGAACGTGCCGCCCACGCCCGCCAGCGTTTCGGCAAGGTCGGTGCCGATCACGGTGCCGCCGCCGATGGCCGCGCGGTCGCCCAGCGCCTCGACCATCGCGCCGATCGAGCCGGCCGGATCGGGCGAGTTGAACGGCACCTCGATGATGCGCACGCCGGCTTCCACCAGCGCCTCGCCGATGGCGACCGCCTCATGGGTCTGGATGCCGCGCAGGATCGCCACAACGGGTGCATGGCCTGCGGCCAGAACGTCTTCGATCTTCATGCCTTCTGTCCTTTCGCGATGGCGAGCCCGGCGAGAACCGCCGCATCGCCATCGATCTTGCGCGAGGTGCAGCCACGGGCCGCCAGCGCGCGATCATAAAGCGCCACAAGCGCCTGGTCGCCGATCAGCACCACCGAAATGCCTTCCGGCACTTGCGCGGCGACTTCGCCGCCGATCAGCAGGCCGGAGATATAGCCGCGCGACCAGTCTTTCGAGCGTCCATCGAGCATCCGCGCGGCGCGGGCTTCGAACAGGGCGCCGGTCAGCGGTTCCTCGCAGCGTTCGGTGCCGCGGGCAAACCCGTCGTCGAACGTGCCCTCACCCGGTGTATCCGGCCCGGTCAGCGTCGACTGGCCCGCCAGCAGCGCATAGAGTTCGCCGGTCGGGTGGGTGCGGAAGCCGACGATCGTGCCGTTGACCACCGAGACCCATTTGCAATGGGTGCCGGGCAGCGCGATCAGGTGTTCACCCAGAGCCAGTTCGGGATGGAGCGCGAGGGCGCCGAAGACTTGCGCCTCCTCGCCCCGCATCACTTCGGGCACGCCCTCGGAATCCTTGCAGCTCAGCCCCGGCAGCACCGAGACCGGGATCCCCGCCACTTCGAGCCGGGTGCGCGAGGACAGCCAGTGGGCGGCGTCCGCCGGGCAGGCCGCATAGCCTGCCGCGACGAGTGCGCCCGGCGCACCGGCCATGCCGCACAGCACGACTTCGGACAGCGCCCCTTCCGCCTTCCAGACGTCCAGCCTTTCGGCCAGCGCGCCCTCGGCATCACCGGCGAGCGCGCCCGGCCCATCGAGCCGGGCGTCGACATCGCCGCCATCCATACGGAACAGCCGCAGGCGCGTGGTGCCCCAGTCTCCGACGACGTGCTTCACGCTCATTGCAGTTCGAGCACCACGACCGACTTGGCCGGCAGGGTGACGACAAGCTGGCCGCCCTGGACGCTCGCGCCCGAGAACGCCTCCGGCTTCACCACGCCAGGTGCGTCGAAGGTGTTGTGCGAATTGATCGCCGGGGCCGTCAGGATCTTGCCGGTGACACCGCCGGCCGCGACGCCGTCGAGCTTGATCGTCACGGTGTTGGACTGGTTCGGATCGAGGTTCGACAGACCGACGTGGATCTTGCCGTCCTTGCCCTTCACCGCCGAGCCGCTGATCGCGGGCATCGTGAACTGGTCCTTCGAATACCACGGCGACTTGATCTCGATCGGCAGCACCGTCGCGTCCTGCCACGGCTTGTACATGTCGAAGACCCAGTAAGTCGGCGTCAGCACCATCTTGTTGCCGTCGGTCAGGATCATCGCCTGCAGCACGTTCACCATCTGGGCGATGGCGGTCATGCGCACGCGGTCGGCATGCTTGGCGAAGATGTCGAGGTTGATCGAGGCGATCAGCGCATCGCGCAGGGTGTTCTGCTGGCGCAGGAAGCCGGGATGCGTGCCCGGATCCTGGGCATACCACGAACCCCACTCGTCGACCGCGAGGAAGACCTTCTTCTCGGGATCGTACTTGTCCATGATCGCCGAGTGCCTGGTGATCAGCTCGTCCATCCGGCGCGCTTCGTTCAGCGTATCGGCCCAGCCGTGCTCGTCGAAGTTGACCGGATCGGCCTTGGGCGGCCAGCCGCCTTCGGGCAGGGTGTAGTAGTGGAGCGAGAGGCCGTCGACGTTGCCGCCGGCGACGCGCATCATCGTCTCGGTCCAGTTGTAGTCGTCGACGTTGGCGCCCGAGGCGACCTTGATGATCCGGGTGCCCGCAGGCGCCTTCACGAAGGTCGCATAGCGGCGCGTCTCGTCCGCCGCGAACTCGGGGCGCATGTTGCCGCCGCAGCCCCACAGCTCGTTGCCGACGCCGAAGTAGGCGACCTTCCACGGCTCCTTGTGGCCGTTCTTGGCGCGTTCGTCGGCCAGCGAGCCGGCAGGCGCGGTCATGTATTCGACCCATTCGGCCATTTCGCGCGGGGTGCCGTCACCGACGTTGCCGGCGATATAGGCTTCCGCGCCGACCTGGCGGAGCAGTTCGAAGAATTCGTGGGTGCCCACCGCGTTGGGTTCGGTCACGCCGCCCCAGTGGGTGTTGACCTTGACCGGGCGCTTGGCAGGCGCGCCGATGCCTTCACGCCAGTGGTATTCGTCGGCAAAGCAGCCGCCGGGCCAGCGGATCACCGGCACCTGCAGCTCGCGCAGCGCCGAGACGACGTCGTTGCGGAAACCGTTGGTGTTGGGGATCTTGCTGTTCTTGCCGACCCACAGGCCGCCGTAGATGCCCGTGCCGAGGTGCTCGGCGAACTGGGTGAAGACTTCCTTGTGGTAGACCGGGCCGGGCTTGTCGGCTGCGATCGTCGCGGTGGTCGGCTGGCCGTTGGTGTCAGCCTGTGCCGTGCCTGCGAGCGCGGTGGCGCTCAGCAGGACGACGGCGGTGGTGAGGCGGAGCGCCTTCAACATGTCTTGTCCTCTCCCGGAAATATCAGTCGTGGAATTCTTCGACCAGCGCACGCTTGCCGCGCAGGAAGGCGTCGGCCACCAGGCGCAGCGGCGCGATGTCGACATCGCTGCGGCCGCCCCGGATCAGGTTGGCGAAGCGCGCGTAGAGGCCCGGATATTCCATGTCCTCGTTGTGCTCGGTGCCGCTGGGCAGGGTGAGCACGGCGCCGCCATTGGCGAGCTTGAGCGTTCCGGCATCGGTCTCGACAATGATGTCCCACGACTGCGGGCCGGTCTGGCGCCAGTCGAGGTCCATGTGGATCTCGGCCCCGGCGGTGTCGCGGAACTCGATGTCGGCGGCGATCGGTGCGGCGCGGTTGGCGGGCAGGCTGAGCGTCGCTTCCTTGAGGAAGAACGGGCGCGGCATGATGTGGGTGGCGATCGAGAGGGCATTGATGCCCGGATCGAACACGCCAAGGCCGCCCGGCTCCCAGATCCAGTCCTGACCCGGATGCCAGACGCGCACGTCCTCGCGCCAGACGATCCTGGCGCTCTTGATCGTGCGCTCGGCCAGCCAGGCACGGGCCGGAGCGACACCGGCGGCGTAGCGCGAGTGCCACGAGGCGAACAGGGTGACGCCCACCTTCTCGGCGCGGCTTTCCAGCGCGGCCACTTCGGCCAGCGTGGCGCCCGGCGGCTTTTCGAGGAACACGTGCATGCCCTTCGACAGCGCCAGCGCGGCCAGGTCGTAACGGACCTGCGGCGGGGTGCAGAGCGCCACCGCGTCGATCGCCGGGCCGCTCTCGATCAGCTCTTCAAGGCTGCTGAAGTGCGGGATGCCTTCGGGGCCGCGATGGTTCGGGCTGACCGTGGCGCCGATGCTGAAGTTCGGGTTGCCCTCGATCGCGGGGATGTGCTGGTCGCGGGCGATCTTGCCCACGCCAACGATGGCAATGCGGATCGGATCCATGGCTCAGAGCGCCTTCACGGTCATGGTCGCCGCGGCCGGGGCGGCAGCGCGGGCGAGCGGGTTGGCGACCGGCAGGGTGAACGGCGCGGCCGAGATTTCGAAGACGTCGCCTTCCTGCGTGGTCACGCCGTCGCTGAACGAGAGCGTGGCGGTGCCGAAGAAGTGGACGTGCACGTCGCCGGCGCGGCGGAACAGGTCGTACTTGAAGTGGTGGTGCTCAAGGTTGGCGAAGGTGTGCGACATGTTCGCCTCGCCCGAGAGGAAGGGCTTTTCCCAGATCGTTTCGCCGTCGCGCACGATCTTGCTGGTGCCTTCGATCTTTTCCGGCGGGGTGCCGAGCAGCAGTTCCGGGCCAAGCGCGGCCTGGCGCAGCTTCGAGTGGGCGAGCCAGAGGTAGTTGTGACGCTCGGTCACGTGGTCCGAGAACTCGTTGGCGAGCGCGAGGCCGAGGCGGTACACGGTGCCGTCTTCACCGACGAGGTAGATACCGGCGAGTTCCGGCTCTTCGCCGCCGTCCTTGGCGAACGCAGGCATGGTCAGCGCGTCGCCGGGGCCGACCAGCAGCTGGCCGTCGCCCTTGTAGAACCATTCCGGCTGCTGGCCTTCGGTGCCGTCGGCGGGCTTGCCGCCTTCGAGGCCCTCGAGGAACATGCGCATGGAATCGGTGACGTGCTCGCCCGAGGCGGCGGCGGCGTGCATCTTGTTGCGGCCTTCGGCCGAACCGAGGTGGGTGAGGCCGGTGCCGGTCAGCAGCAGGTGGGCGGAATCGTCGTGGTCGATCGGGGCCAGCAGGGTGCCGGCGGCGAATTCGGCGGCAATGTCGACCGCTTCGCCCGCGGCGCAAGCCTTGGCGGCCTCGGCCAGCGTCACACCCTCGGCAATGGCGCGCAGCGCGAGTTCGCGGGTGGTGGTGACGCCCTGCAGGACGTGGGCGGCATCGCCCTCGGCAAGGATGACGGAGCGCACGCCGTCGGGCGCGCGATGCTGGAGCAGGCGAAGGTAGGTCATGGAGATCTCTCCCGGATCCGCGGCGCGCCTTCTTGGGGGAGCGCGCCGCGGCAGTTGGGTTGGCAGATTAGAGGGTGAGCGTGCCGTCGATCAGGCGCGGCGCGCCGTCACCGTAGGCCGCATCGCGCAGTTCCGCCGGAAGCAGGGCCTGTGCGAAGTTCTGGTAGCTGACCGGACGCAGGAAACGGTCGATCGCCAGGCTGCCGACCGACGTGGTGCGCGGGTCGGTGGTCGAGGGGAACGGGCCGCCGTGGACCATCGCGTGGCACACTTCGACGCCGGTCGGCCAACCGTTGACGAGGATACGGCCGACCTTGCGCTCCAGCACCGGCAGCAGGCGCGAAGCGGCGGCTTCGTCGGCTGCGTCCATGTGCAGGGTGGCGGTCAGCTGGCCTTCGAGGCCTTCGAGCAGGCCGGCGAGTTCGGCTTCGTCCTTGCAGACGACAACGATCGACGCGGCGCCGAACACTTCGTGACCGATCGCCTTGTCCGCGAGGAACTGGGCGGCCGTGGTCTGGAACAGGATCGCACCGCCGGTGGTCTTGCTGCCTTCCTCGCCCTTGGCGATGGTCTCGACGCCCGCGTTGCCTTCGAGCGCTTCGACGCCCTTGGCGTAAGCGGCGGCGATGCCGGTGGTGAGCATGGTCTGCGGCTTGGCTTCGGCAACACCGCCGGTGGCGGCGGCGACAAAGGCGTCCAGACCTTCACCCTCGACGGCCAGGATCAGGCCGGGGTTGGTGCAGAACTGGCCGGCGCCCATCGTCAGCGAGCCGACGAACGCGGTGCCGAGTGCTTCGCCGCGCGCCTTGAGCGCTTCGGGGAGCAGCAGCACCGGGTTGATGCTCGACATTTCGGCATAGACCGGGATCGGCACTTCGCGGGCCGCGGCCAGCTTGGCGAGGGCAAGACCGCCACCGCGCGAGCCGGTGAAGCCGACGGCAGCGATGCGCGGATCCTGGACCAGCGCGGCGCCGAGTTCGTTCGACGGGCCGACGAGGTGCTGGAACACGCCTTCGGGAAGGCCGGCATCCTTGACCGCCTTGGCGATCGCACCGGCAATCAGGCCGCCGGTGATCGGGTGGGCCGGGTGGCCCTTGACCACGACCGGGCAGCCGGCGGCGAGCGCCGAAGCGGTGTCACCGCCCGCGGTCGAGAAGGCGAGCGGGAAGTTCGAGGCGCCAAACACGGCGACCGGACCGACCGGGATCATGCGCAGGCGCAGGTCCGGACGGGGCAGCGGGGCGCGGTCCGGCAGGGCCGGATCGATGCGCAGCTGCTGCCACTGGCCCTTGCGCACGACATCGGCGAACAGGCGCAGCTGGCCCATGGTGCGGCCACGCTCACCTTCACCACGGCCGCGCGGCAGACCGCTCTCGGCCATGTAGGCCTCGATCAGCGGCTCACCGATGGCAAGGATCTCGTCGGCGATTCGTTCCAGGAACGAAGCGCGGGTTTCACGGTCGGTGGCGCGGTAGGTATCGAAGGCCGCGGCGGCTGCGGCGCAGGCGGCAGCGACATCGGCAGTGCCGTTCACGGCCAGCGGTTCACCCTGGGGTTCGCCGGTTGCGGCCACGATGGAACGGAATTCGGTCATTTGGGGTCTCCCTATTTACTCCGACATATTCCCAGCGAAGGCGAAACGCAATGTTTGTCGTTCCTTCGCGTTGAAAGGGCTGTTAGGTTCCTTTCGGGAGGTGCCATTACCAGTGTCAGAAGCCAATTTCGTGAACGAAGAAGAAAGTGCAAGGCCGGCCGACGAGGCCCGGGGTCCGGGCCGCCGCCTGCACGGCGCCATCGCCCATAAACTGGGAACGGCCATCTTGTCCGGCAAATATGCGCCCGGAGACATTCTTTCTGGTGAAGTCGCCTTCGCCGAGGAGTTACAGGTCTCGCGCAGCGCCTATCGCGAGGCCATTCAGGTGCTCACCGCGAAAGGTCTGGTGGCCAGCCGCCCCAAGGCCGGAACGCGGGTGCTGCCCCGTGACCGGTGGAACCTGCTCGACCCCGAAGTGCTCGGCTGGGCCTTTGCGGGCGAGCCGGACATCGAGTTCGTGCGCAGCCTGTTCGAACTGCGCGCCATCGTCGAACCGGCGGCCGCGCGCCTTGCCGCGCAGCGCCGCGACAAGGACGACCTCAAGGCGATGAAGGAAGCGCTGACGGCGATGCGCCGCCACACCCTCACCACCGAGGCCGGACGGGCGGCGGACCGCGATTTCCACAATGCGATCCTGCAGGCGACGCGCAACGACGCGCTGCTGGTGCTCAGCGCCTCGATCGGCGCGGCGGTGAACTGGACCACCCAGTTCAAGCAGCGCGCCCGCGCCCTGCCCCGCAACCCGATCCCCGACCACGTGCGCGTCTACGACGCCATTGCCGCCGGCGATGCAGCGGGGGCGGCCGAGGCGATGAACGTGCTGGTGGACCTGGCGCTCGAGGATACCCGCACCGCAATGGGGCAGCCGGACGGGGCGTGACCGCCCCTCCTACAGACGCATAAGAAAAGGCCCCGGCGATCGCTCGCCGGGGCCTTTTTTGTTATGGCTCGAAGCCCGGGGTTACTCGGCGGCTTCGGCAACCAGATCCGGCTCCGCATGCGTGGTCTTGCTGCCCCAGAGCGCATAGAACAGCACATAGAGTTCGCAGATCGCGGTCAGCAGGAACGAGGTCTGGAGACCGTAGGTATCGGCCAGCCAGCCCTGCACCACCACCAGCGCGCCGCCGGCAATCGCCATCACGAGCAGGCCCGAGGCTTCCTCGGTCAGCGGGCCAAGGCCCTTGATGCCGAGCGTGAAGATGGTCGGGAACATGATCGAGTGGAACAGGCCGACGAGGATCAGCGACCACATGGCGAGCGGGCCATGCGCAAAGACGGTGATCATCATGACCGCGAAGGCGCCGATCGAGAAGAACGCCAGAACCTTGCCCGCATCGAAGCGCTGCATGATCGCCGAACCCGCGAAACGGCCAACCATCATGCCGCCCCACAGGAAGCTGAGGTACTTGCCGGCCTGCTCGTGCGTCAGGTTGGCAATGTCAGGCTGGCTGACGAAGTTCACGAAGAGGTTGGCGACGCCGATTTCCGCAATCAGGTAGATGAAGATCGCGGGAATGCCGAAGACCAGGTTGCGGTGCTTGAACAGCTCCGGATTGATCAGGCCCGAACGCTTCGCCTTGTCGGCGGGCGAGGCGGACTTCATCGCCGGCAGCGGGAACTTGGCGATGACGACGGCCAGGATCACCAGCACCACCGCAACGAGCGCGTAAGGCAGGATCACCGAGTGCGCGTCAGCCAGACGATCGGCCTCGCTCAGCACGGTTCCCGCAGTGGCCGTGCCGCTCTTCGAACGGCCGAGGATCAGGTAGGCGCCGAACATCGGGGCAAGCATGGTGCCCATCGAGTTGAGCGCCTGCACCAGATTGAGGCGCGAGGACGCGGTTTCCGGCTTGCCGACGACGGCGACGTAAGGGTTGGCGGCAACCTGCAGCAGGGTGATGCCGCTGGCGATCACGAAGAGCATCACCAGCGTCACGCCGTAGGACGGAATGCTCGCCGCGGCCATCATGCCCACGGCGCCGGCCGCCATGATCAGCAGGCCGATCACCAGCGACTTCTGGTAGCCGATCTTCTCGATCAGCTTCGCCGAGGGAATCGAGGCGAAGAAGTAGGCGATGAACCAGACCGATTCGATCAGCGTCGTCTGCGTGTAGCTGAGCTCGAACACGCTGCGCAGGTGCGGCAGCAGCGTGTTGTTGATGACGGTGATGAAGCCCCACATGAAGAAAAGGCTGGCAAGCAGCGCCAGCGCGGGGCCGTAGCGGACACCCGCCTGCGGCGTGTGCGCCACGGGGGCATCGGCAGATGATACCACTGGGGGCATGTCTATCCTCTCGTAACAAAGCTGCCGGACCGCGATTATCCAATCTGGGGCAAACCGGCTTGCGCTCTTTCTATTTGTCGGACTATATGCGCGAAACGGCCTCGTCAATGCCTTGTGCATGGGGCGACAGCCACGCCCACAACGAGATTCGTCCTCACACAGAAATCAAAATGGGAGCTACGGGAATGAGGATTCTGCGCAAGGCTTTTGTGACTTCGACCGCACTTTCTCTTGCCTGCGTAATTCCGGGTGCCGCTCTGGCTGCCGACGCTTCGCAGGCCCCTGCCGGCACGCTGTCGAACGGCAGCCCCGTCACCGCCGTGACGCTGAAGGCCGCCAACGGCGTTTCCGCCACGATCCTGAGCTTCGGCGCCACCTTGTGGAAGCTCGACGTGCCCGACCGCGACGGCAAGGTCGCCGACGTGCTGCTCGGCTATGACGACATCGCCAGCTACGAAAAGCGTCCGAACTACTGGGGCGCCACCATCGGCCGCTACGGCAACCGCATCGCGAACGGCCAGTTCAGCCTCGACGGCAAGACCTACCAGCTGCCCCAGAACGACCACGGCCAGTCGCTGCACGGCGGCGGCAAGGGCTGGGACGTGCAGAACTGGAAGGTCGAATCGGTCAAGTCCGGTCCCGTCGCCACCGCCGTCTTCACGCTGGTCAGCCCGGACGGCGATTCGGGCTATCCCGGCACGGTGAAGACCAAGGTCACCTACTCGCTCGACGAGAAGGGCAACCTGCAGATCGTCTTCGAGGCGAGCACCGACAAGCCCACGGTCATCAACATGACCAACCACGCCATCTTCAACATGGCCGGTGAAGGCAGCCCGCGCGACGCCATCCAGGACCTGCTGACGATCCCGGCAAGCCACTATACCCCGGTGAACGACAAGCTGATCCCGACCGGCGAACTGCGCGACGTGACCGGCACCGCGTTCGACTTCCGCAAGGCCACCGTCGTCGGCGAACGCATCCGCGACGGCAAGGACGAGCAGATCGTCATGGGCCGCGGCTACGACCACAACTTCGCGCTCGACAAGGGCGTGACCAAGACGCCGGAACTGGCCGCGCGTCTCGAAGACCCCGTTTCGGGCCGCGTCCTCGAACTGCTGACGACCGAACCGGGCGTCCAGTTCTATGCCGGCAACTTCCTCGATGGCACTTTCATCGGCAAGAACGGCCACCTCTATCGCATGGGCGACGGTATCGCGCTGGAACCGCAGAAGTTCCCGGATTCGCCGAACCACGCGAACTTCCCGTCCACCCGCGTCGATCCCGGCAAGCCCTACAAGCATGTCATGATCTACCGCGTCTCCACCTCTTCGCGCTGACAGAACGAAACGAACGCCCCATGACCGAAAAGACTGCACCCAAGCTGCGTTCGCGCGCCTGGTTCGACAATCCCGACAACATCGACATGACCTCGCTCTATCTGGAGCGGTACCTGAACTTCGGCCTCAGCCTGGAAGAGCTGCGCTCGGGCAAGCCGATCATCGGTATCGCCCAGACCGGCAGCGACCTGTCGCCGTGCAACCGCCACCACCTGGTGCTGGCCGAGCGCATCCGCGAAGGCATCCGCGAGGCCGGCGGCATCGCCATCGAATTCCCGGTCCACCCGATCCAGGAAACCGGCAAGCGCCCGACCGCGGGTCTTGACCGCAACCTCGCCTACCTCGGCCTCGTCGAGGCGATCTACGGCTACCCGCTCGACGGCGTGGTGCTGACCACCGGCTGCGACAAGACCACCCCGGCGCTGCTGATGGCGGCGGCCACCGTGAACATCCCGGCGATCGCCCTGTCGGTCGGCCCGATGCTCAACGGCTGGCACAAGGGCGAGCGTACCGGCTCGGGCACGATCGTGTGGAAGGGCCGCCAGATGCTGGCGGCGGGCGAGATCGACGACGAGGGCTTCATCAAGCTCGTCGCCTCCTCGGCCCCCTCGACCGGTTACTGCAACACCATGGGCACGGCGACGACGATGAACTCGCTCGCCGAAGCGCTCGGCATGATGCTGCCCGGTTCGGCCGCGATCCCCGCGCCCTACCGTGACCGCCAGGAATGCGCCTATTACACCGGCAAGCGCATCGTCGACATGGTGCACGAGGATCTCAAGCCCTCGGACATCCTGACGCTGGAAGCGTTCCACAACGCCATCGCCGTCAACGCCGCCATCGGCGGTTCGACCAACGCCCCGATCCACCTTGCCGCCATCGCCCGCCACATCGGCGTGGACCTGCCGCTCAAGGACTGGGAAACCGTCGGCCACAAAATCCCGCTGCTGGTGAACCTGCAGCCCGCCGGTGAATACCTCGGCGAAGACTACTACCGTGCCGGCGGCGTGCCCGCCGTGGTCGCCCAGCTCATCAAGCAGGGCCTGATCCACGAGGGCGCGATGACCGTCAATGGCAAGACCATGGGCGACAACTGCCGCGACGCCACGATCGAGGACGAGCGGGTCATCAAGACCTTCGACACCCCGCTGGTCGAGGAAGCCGGATTCCTGGTGCTGTCGGGCAACCTGTTCGACGCCGCGATCATGAAGACCAGCGTGATCTCCAAGGAGTTCCGCGACCGCTACCTGTCGAACCCGGCGGACCCGGACGCCTTCGAAGGCCCGGCCGTGGTGTTCGACGGTCCCGAGGACTATCACCACCGCATCGACGATCCGGCCACCGGCATCACCCCCGACACCCTGCTGTTCATGCGCGGCGCCGGCCCGATCGGCTATCCGGGCGCGGCGGAAGTCGTCAACATGCGCCCGCCCGCCTACCTCATCACCGAAGGCGTCACCGCGCTGCCGTGCATCGGCGACGGCCGCCAGTCCGGCACCTCGGGCAGCCCCTCGATCCTCAACGCTTCGCCCGAAGCGGCGGCGATGGGCGGTCTGGCCCTGCTCGAAACCGGCGACCGCGTGCGCATGGACCTCAAGAAGGGCCGCGTGGACGTGCTCATTTCCGACGAGGAACTGACCGCCCGCCGCGAAGCTCTGGAAGCCAAGGGCGGCTATGCCTACCCGGCCTCGCAGACCCCCTGGCAGGAAATCCAGCGCTCGGTCGTGGGCCAGATGGACACCGGCGCGATCCTCGAAGGCGCCGAGAAGTACCAGCGCATCGCCCAGACCAAGGGCCTGCCCAGAGACAACCACTAAGCGCGACAACCACTAAGCCGTGCTTTCGGGCTGAAGCGTTTGTTTCAGCCCGGACACTGCACCGAATTGCCCGGGTTTCCGGGCGGGTCCCGGCCCACTCTCCCACTGGTCCTGCCACCGAGTCTGCAAAAGGCAGGGGGCTGGTGGAAGAGTGGGCCGGAACCGTATCCAGATCCGCAAACCGACGATGAGGGAGACTTGGGATGACACTCTGGCGCAAGATCGATCGTGACGTGCGCGACACGCTGGGCGAAGGCGCGCTGTGGTGCGCGCGGGACAACGCCTTCTACTGGGTGGACATCCTTGCCCCCGCGCTCAACCGCCTGAGCCTGTCCGATGGCTCCGTCACCCGCTGGGACATGCCCGCCCGCCTCGGCTGGGTTGCCGAGCATGCGCAAGGCGGCCTCGTCGGCGGTTTCCAGGACGGCGTTTCCCGCATCACGCTTGATCCGCTGACGATTTCCGAGCGCAACGATCCCGAACCCCACCTGCCCGGCAACCGCATGAACGACGGCAAGGCCGACCGCCACGGCGCGATCTGGTGCGGCACCCTGGAAATGGCCGAGGAGAACGCCATCGGCACGCTCTATCGGCTGTCGCCGTCCGGCGAATGGCAGGTCGTCGATTCGGGCTATGTCGTGCCCAACGGCCCGGCCTTCTCGCCCTGCGGCCAGTGGCTCTACCATACCGATTCGGCGCTGCGGACGATCTACCGCTTCAAGCTGGACGCCAACGGCGCGCCGGACAGCGCGCATGACCGCGAGGTCTTCATCCGCTTCACCGAGGAAGACGGCTACCCGGACGGCATGACCACCGATGCCGAAGGGTTCCTCTGGGTCGCCCACTGGGACGGCGGCCGGATCACCCGCTTCGCCCCCGACGGCACCCGCGTCCGGTCGATCGAGCTGCCCGCCCGGCGGATCACCAACATCGCCTTCGCGGGTGAAAACCTCGAACGCATGTTCGTGACCTCGGCCGCCAAGGACCTACCGGAATCGGAGTTCGACGGCGCCTTGTTCGAAGTGGATGCGGGCGTGACCGGCAACCCCGCCGGCATCTACCACGGCTGACGTTCAGGGCAGGGGCGGGAAAGATCGCCCGCCCCTGCCCCCTTCCCCCTGCTCCCCCTACCGGCGCCCCGTCACAGGATATCCGCCACCCCTTCCAGGCTCTCGCGCAACTTGCCGAGTGCCTGCGCCTTCAACTGGTGCACGCGCGGGATCGAGACCTGCAGGACCCCGGCGATCTCGGCGAGGTTGAGCTCCTCGACAAAATAGAGCTGCACGATCAGCCGCAGCCGTTCCGGCAGATCGGAAATCGCCGCCACCACCGCCCGCCGCTGCTCCTCGCTGGCAAGCAGTTCGAGACTGTCCGGACCGGCATCGGCAAAGGCCATGCTCTGGTCCGAATAGGTCTCCTCGATCGAATCGAAGCGCAGCGGATGGCTGGAATCGCGCAAGGCGGCGAGGTCCGCCTCGTCGATGCCCATGGCCGCGGCCAGTTCGTGCGGCAGCGCCTCCCGGCCAAGGTCGCCGCGCAGTTCCTGCTCCTTGAGCGCCAGTTGCCGCCGCCGCTCGCTGGCCCCGCGCGACATCGGCACGGTGCGGCGAATGAGGTCCACCATCGCCCCGCGCACCCGCATCTTGGCATAAGCGGCAAAGCCGTCCTCGCCCGGCCCCTGGTGTTTCTGCGCGCACTCGGTCAGCGCCACCAGCCCGGCCTGGATGAGATCCTCCACCTCGATTCCGGGCCGCCCGGAACCATGGACATGCCAGGCCAGGCGCCGCACCATCGGCAGGAAACGCCGCACCCGGTCGGCGATGTCGCCCTGATAGGCGCCCGCCACGCGGCTGGCGTAGGCTCCGGCGACGAAGGCCCTCTGGTCCTGTATCATGCGGCCATGCTTTCAGCTGGATCGTTGTCGGAATCGGGCTGGGGAAGACCGGGCACCGGCTGCTCGGCCAGCGGCGCGCCGACCACGTCGACCACCTCGATCGGCTGGGTCGGCGGCAATTCGGAGATCGAGAGCACCAGGCAATGGGGCGCCCGCAGCCGCAGCAGTGCCGCCAGTGCCCGCCGCGCCCGCGGCTGGACCACCAGCGTCAGCGGCACCGCGCCGGGCCCGCGCTCGGCCCCCAGCGCGGCAATGCGCTCGCCGATCATGCGCGCCAGATCGGGCTCGATCACCGGCTGGCCGCTGGCCGGATCGACCATGCCCTGCACGATGGCCGTCTCCAGGGCGACATCGAGCGTGACGACCGGCAGCCGCTCGTGCGGCGGGCAGATGCGCCCGACGATCAGCGCGCCGAGATCGGCCCGCAGCAGGTCCACCAGCCGTTCGTGGTCGAGCGTCTGCTGCACCGCGCGGCCGATACTGGCAAAGATCGACAGCGGATGGGCAATCGGGATGCCGTCCTCCAGCAGGGCCCGCAGCAGGCGGGTGAGCGCCGCCAGCGACAGCGGCTGGGGATGCACCGTCTCGACCAGCCCGGCCGAATGGATCTTCAGCGCATCGACCAGCGCCTTGACCTGGTCCGGCCCGAGCAGGTCCTGCGCGCGTTCGGTCAGGAGCTGGTTGAGGTGGGTGGCGATCACCGTACCGGCATCGACGGTAAGGAACCCCTCGGCGATGGCGTGATCGCGCGCGGCGGGATCGATCCACAGCGCCGGGCAGCCGAAGCTGGGATCGTGGGTCGCCTCGCCGCGCAGGGTGTGGCCGGGGCGCGCCTCGCCCGCGTCGATGGCGAGGATGCGATCGGCCCGCACGCTTGCCCCGCCGAGGTTCACGCCCCCCAGGAGCACCCGGTACTCGTGCGGCGGCATGTCGAGCGCGTCGCGCACGCGAAACTGCGGGACGATGAAACCGAACGTCTGGCTGAGCTGCTTGCGCACCCCGGTCACCCGGCTGACCAGCGGCGAGCCGCGCCGTTCGTCGACCAGCTGGACCAGCCCATAACCCAGCTCGATGGTCACCAGCGTGTGGTCGGAGACGTCCTCGAGGTCGATCCGCGCGGGGTCCACCTCGGGCGGCGCCTCCACCACCGGCATGGCGGCAAGCGCCTGGCGCTTGCGCATGGTGCGCCAGATCCACAGGGCCAGTCCGGCGGCGGGCAGGAACACCGACTGCGGCATCGCCGGGATCAGGCCGATGGCCGCCAGCACCACCCCCACCGGCAGCCAGGTGGACGGCGCCGCGAACTGGCCGCCGATCTGCGCGGCAAGGTCGCGTCCCTCGCCCTGGCGGTCGTCGGCGACGCGGGTGACGATCACCGCGGCGGCAATCGAGAGCAGCAGTGCGGGCACTTGCGCCACCAGCGCATCGCCGATCGCCAGCGTGATGTAGGTCTGCGCCGCGGCGCCCGCCGACAGCCCGTGGCTGATCATGCCAAGGCAGAAACCGGCGACGATGTTGACCCCCAGGATCAGCAGCGCGGCGATCGCGTCGCCCTTCACGAACTTGGAAGAGCCGTCCATCGACCCGTAGAAGTCCGCCTCGGTCGCCACCTCGCGGCGGCGCGCCTTGGCCTCGTCGGCGGTCAGGAGACCGGCGGCGAGGTCGGCGTCGATCGCCATCTGCTTGCCCGGCAAGGCATCCAGCGTGAAGCGCGCGGAGACTTCCGAAACGCGCCCGGCGCCCTTGGTCACCACCACCAGGTTGATGATGATGAGGATCAGGAAGACAAAGATGCCGACCGCGAAATTGCCGCCGATCAGGAACCGGCCGAAGCTCTCGATCACCTTGCCGGCGGCTTCCTCGCCCTCGTGGCCGTGCACCAGCACGACGCGGGTGGAGGCGACGTTGAGCGCCAGGCGCAGCAGCGTGGCGAACAGCAGGACCGAGGGGAACGAGGAGAAGTCGAGCGGCTTGCGGGCATTCATCGCCGCCATCAGCACCGCCAGCGACAGCGCGATGTTGAGCACGAACGAGACGTCGAGGACAAACGCCGGGACCGGCACGATCATCAGCACGATCAGCGTGAGGATCCCGGCGGGCAGCGCCGCCGCCGCCGGATTGCCGAGGCGGGCGAAAAGGGGGGCCAGGAGAGGGGGCAGGAGAGGGGCCGTCACAGGCCCAGCCCCGCAAGCCGGGCATAGGCGGCGCGGACATTGGCCGGTGCCGCAACCCCGGCGGCGCTGAACATGCTCTGCAGCGTATCCGCCATCGACGCGCCGCTCCCGCCCGCCGCCGGCACCGGCTGCGCGGCGCGGGCACGAAAGGCGCGGGCGACCGGCCCGCCCGCCGTGGCGACGCCTGCCGTGGCGACGCCCCCCACGGCAAGGCCAGACGATTCGGCGGCGACCGCCTCGTAGCCGATGCGCGGCGACGCCGACGCGGCCAGGGCATCGGGCGAGGGAACGCCCTCTCCCAGCCCCAGCCCCTCCCCCTGCCGCATCGCGCCGTTCACCTTGCCGCGCATCAGCGCCATGACCCCTTCGAGGCTGCGCGCCCCGCCATCGGCGTAGAAGATCGCCGGATTGGCGGCGGCGGCGCGCGGCAGCACCGAAGCGGCGCTGCGGGCGGGGTCGCGCGCCAGCGCCGAGAGGAACTGGCCGGCACCGCCGATGCCGAGGAAATGGGCGAGGTAGAGTTCGGTCGAATCCGGCTCGCGGCCAAGCTGGGCGGTCAGCCCGGCCTTGTTGTCGCTGGCGAGTTCGGCGGCCATCAGCGCCGAGGCATCGGCATCGTAGCGCAGCCCCAGGACTTGCGCGCGCATTGCCGGATCGCCGCCGGCAATGGCCTGCTGCACCCAGGCCATGCCGTGGTCGCCGCCGTGCCGCCCGAGGGTCTGGAGCCAGGTGCCGTCGGTGAACTGGAACAGGCCGGTCGCACTCGACGTGGCGGCACGGGCGGAAGGGTCGAGGCTGGATTCGAGCCTGGCCTGCGCCAGGAGGTAGCGGAAATCGACGCCGGTGGCCTGCGCCGCCCGGGCGATCGCCGCCTGGACCGCGCTTCCCTTCGCCGGATTTCCGGCCGTGACGGTGGTGCCGACACCCCCTGTGCCATTCGCGCCGGTAACTTGTCCTGAGCTCAACGCCTCGCTCCCGATCCGGATCGTTCCGGGAGCGTTTCAGCAAGAGCCGTGCCAGACGGGGCAGCGGAGGCGGTCTCATCCCGCGGGAGGCTGGCCCATCCGGCCGAGGCTGGCGCGCGCCGCCCCGCGCTCAACCGCGCCCGGTAACGATGGCCGCACCGGTCAGCGTATAGCTCGCCCCGGCCCGGTAGAGCCGCGATGTGCCGGTCAGCACGTCCAGGCGCTTGGCGACATTGGCCGCGATAATGTTGCGCACCTGCCGGTTGACCTCGTTGAGCCGCCGCGCGGTTTCGAGCATGCCCCGGCATTCCTCGTCGAGCTCGATGATCCCGGCGCTGTCCAGGGTTCCGCAGAGCCGGTCCTTCGCCTGGGTCACGCCCACGATGGCATCGAGGTCGAGACCGGCAAGCGCCTGCCGCTCGCATTCCAGAACGGCAAGCATTTGCCGCAGGGCTTCGTGCAGTTCCGGCGGCGGGGCCAGGCTGATGTCGGACTGGGTCATCCCTCGTGGCTCCACAGCAGCACCTGGGCTGCGATCATGGCATCGGCGATCTGGGTCGGGATGACCGGGTAGGTCCCCGCCTGGACGGCCTTGCGGATCAGTTCGACCCGGTCGGTGTCGACCGGGATCTGGCCCGGATCGAGCGCCGCGCTGGCTTCAACCGCGGTGCTGGCCGCGGGCGCGGTCGCCCGCGCGGCGCTGGCTTCCGAACTGACGGTGACGCCGTTTGCGCCGGACGATGATTCACCGGCCGCCGTGCGGGCAAGCCGTGCACTGGCGGCGCCGACCGCGCCCGCAGGTCCCACTTCGATAGGTGGCATGGTGCCGCTCCTTCACAAATTCCACAGCGAAGAACGGTGCGGCGCACAAAGTTTTAAGTCCCCCGCCCGCAGCGGCTCCGGGTATCTGCGCAGAGCCGGCGCAACGGACATGATTTCAGGGAATTGGCAGCGAGACCGTGCCGGGCGAGGTGACTTGCGCCCGCAGTTCCTGGCCGCGCCCCGCCGCACTCGCCGCCGCCAGCGGCCGCACGCGGATCCAGTCGCCCGGCCCGCCCGCTTCCAGCGCCATGCCGGGCTGGGTCACGGTAAACCCCTCCCCGGCCACCGCGATGGCCACCGCATCGCCGCGCCGGATCACCGGCGCGATCGGGACATCGGCAGCAGCCGCCGCCGGACGGCGCACCGGCACGAATAGCCGCCAGCCTCCGACATCGCCGCATTGCACGACCACGCTGTCCTGCCCGCCATCGCGCGCGCTTCCCCGCCAGGACAGCGCCATGCCGCTATGGCAGGGTGCCAGCCGCAAGCGGCGGTCGACCGGCCCGAGAGCACCGCCGATCTCGCCGATCGGCATGCCGGTAAAGGCCGCGACCTGACGGTCGATCGCATCGAGATCGGCAAAACCGCCCGAGGCGGCAGCGGCAAGGGCAAGCATGGCAAGGGTCATCGTGGCGGGCGTCCGTCGCTGGTCTGTTCGCCGGCGCGACGCAAACTTCGTGCCACCCCTGCTGGCGCCTCCCGTGGAGGCGCCTGCCTCGTTTGCACCTCCTGTGGAGGCGCGTCGAAGGCGAGCGCCGCGCGCAAGGGCGCCACTCCGGGCCCCGGGCCCGGTTCGATGACGATGCGCGCCGAAGCCAGGGAACCGCCCTGCTCCCGCACCAGCGCCGCAGCCGTTTCCAGTGCCTTCGCCTCGGCACCGGGACCATAGGCCAGGGTCACGGTCAATTGCTGGCGGGGATCGCGCGGCTGGCTCTCGAGCCAGCGCGCCAGCGGCGGCGCCCCCGGAGCGGCGATATAGAGCGCCAGGGGCTCGCCCTGCGCGGAAGGCGCTTGGGGGTGGGCGCTATCGGGGGAAGCCGTATCGGGGGGGGCGGTTTGCGTTTTCGCGTCCGTGCGCGGCGGCGCCGGCCGATGCGCCAGGGCCGCCGCCATCAGCATGAACAGGATCAGCGAGAGATCGGCCAGCGACGTCTGCCAGCTCGTCGCGGTGCGCGCGCTCACCAAGGCCATTCTCCGTCCGGCCGGCTTTCCTCGCCGTCCCCCAGTTCCACCTCGGCCGCCGGTTCGGGCGCACCGCCGGGCACGGCCTCCATCGCCGCCGAGACCTGCGAAGCCCGCGCGGACCGCGCGCTGCTGGGCAGCGCGTCGATCACCTGTGCCTCCAGCCAGTCGAGCACGCGCTGACGCTCGTGCTCTTCCTCCACCGCCCGGCGCGCGACCATCCGGGCCAGCGGGGCAAACACGATATTGCCCAGCAGCAAGCCATAAAGCGTGGTCAGCACCGCCAGCGAGATCGCCCCGGTGAAGTCCCCCTCCGCCGCGGCGCCGGTCGGCAACTGGCTGAGCGAGACCAGCGTCCCCGCCAGCCCGAACACCGGCGAAAGGTCCGCCGCCTGGTTGAGCGAACGCACCGCCCGCTGGGTCGCCTCGACGCGGCGCTGCTTGTGGAGCGCATGGGCGACATGCAGCGCCTCGATCGAGCGCTTGCCGATCAGCAGGCTGGTCGCCTCGTCGAACTCGGCGTCGCCGGTCCGGTAGGGCTCGGTGCGGATCACCCCGTCGCGCTGCATCTCCTGGATGTGGACGGCGAGGCCGGTCCGCGCCCGCGCCGCCGAGAAACGGCGCCGGAACAGCCCGCGCAGCGCCCTGCAGGCGGCCAGGCTATCGGCAATCCCGCAGCGCAGCAGGGTCGCCAGCACGGTGCCGCCGACAACGATCACCGCGCTGGTGGTGTCGAGCAGGTTATGCGGATCGATCACGCGCCCATTCTCCCTTCGAGGCAAAGAACGGCACGCCCCGGCAGGTTTCAGGCGGAGGCGGCGATTTGCCGGAACCGGCAAGCGCTTGCCGCCCCGCCGCCGCGCCTTCCGCCCGCTGCCGCCCGGAATCCGGCGATCCGGCAACTGGCACGCCCCTTGCTGTGAACGGGGCCCACGCCTTGAGGAGCCAGTCACGATGCCGCAGGACCTGTTCGGGATTCATGCCGAGGCGCTGGAGCTGCGCTCCCGGCGCATGGGCCTGATCGCCTCGAACATCGCCAATGCCGCCACCCCCGGCTACAAGGCGAGGGACATCGACTTCACCGCCGCGCTGAAGTCCGCCGAGGCCGGCGGCCCCCTCGCCGCCGCCGCCGACCGCGCCACGCAGTTCCGCGTCCCGGTCATGCCCTCGCTCGACGGCAACACGGTAGAGCTCCAAAACGAGCAGATCGCCTTTTCCGAAAACGCGGTGGGCTATTCGGCCACGCTGCAATTCATCCGCGCCCGCGTCGACACCGTGACGCGCGCCTTGAGGGGCGACTGACGATGGCGGGCGAACGGGCAGGCGGCGGGCAGGTAAGCGGAGGGCAGCCGCCGATGACGATGTTCGCGCTCGCGCAGCGGGCGATGTCGGCCCAGCTCGTGCGCATGAACGCGGCCGCCTCGAACCTGGCCAACGCGGGTTCGGTCGCGGGCAGCGAACAGGGGGCCTACAAGCCGATCCGCGCGGTCTTTGCCGAGGACCTCGACGCCGCCAGCGGCCTCGCCTCGGTCGATGTCCAGGCGGTCCAGCGCGAGCAGGCCGCCGCGGTGCGCCAGCACAGCCCCGGCCACCCGCTGGCCGATGCCAACGGCGACGTCTGGGTCGCCCCCGTCGACGAGAATGCCGAGATGGTCGAGATGCTCGAAGCCTCTCGCCAGTACCAGAACCTGGTCGAGGCCCTCTCGACCGCCAAGCAGCTCATGCTCGACACCGTGAGGATGAAATGACCGTCACCACCATCACCAACACCTCGGCCGCCTCGACTTCGGCCGCCAAGACTTCTCTGGCCGACCTCGACCAGGGCGATTTCCTGAAGCTGATGATGACCCAGATGCAGCAACAGGACCCGTTCAACCCGATGGACCAGACCGAGATGCTGGCGCAGATGGCGCAGTTCTCCTCGCTCGCCTCCACCACGACGATGGCGGACACGCTGAGCACGATCTCGTCCAAGCTCGACACCCTGGTCTCCGCCCAGACCGCCACCCAGGCCTCGCTCGCCGAACTGGTGAGCGCGGCGACGGCGAGCGCAGACACCGGTTCCGGAGACACGGGTTCCGCAGACACCTCTTCGGCCGCCGCCTGACCCCCCTCTTCGCAGGAGACCACGATGTCCTTCTACACCTCGCTCACCGGGCTCAAGAACGCCCAGACCGACCTCTCGGTCATCGCCCACAACATCGCCAACTCGGAGACCGACGGCTTCAAGAAAAGCGATGCCTCGTTCGCCGACATCGTCTCGGCCTCGATCCTCACCGACCCGGCGCTGACCGTGGGCATCGGCGCCCGCGTCTCCTCGATCAAGCAGGAGTTCTCGCTCGGCCCGATCGAACAGACCGGCTCGGCGCTTGACGTCGCCATCAACGGCGAGGGTTTCTTCACCGTGGTCTCGCCCACCTCCGGCCAGACCGAATATACCCGCGCCGGCTCGTTCTCGGTCGACGGCAACGGCTACGTCAAGAACGCGCAGGGGTCGCGGCTCCAGGTCTTCCCGGTCGATTCCACCGGGGCGATCTCCTCGACCACGCTGCAAAGCGCGCAGATCCCCTCGACCAACACCGCCGGCTCCGAATTCGCGGGCGTCACCATCAGTTCCACCGGGCAGGTCGTCGCCACTTATGCCGACGGCTCCAACACCACCGTCGGCGTGCTGGCGCTGGCCTCGTTCATCGCCCCGACCGGGCTCAAGCAGCTGGGCAATGCCAGCTGGAAGGCCACCGGCATTTCCGGCGCGGCCACGTACGGCCAGCCGGGTTCGGGGCTCTACGGTTCGCTGCTGGCCGGATCGCTCGAACGTTCCAACGTCGATCTGGCCGAGGAACTGGTCTCGCTGATCACCGCCCAGCGCGATTTCCAGGCCAATGCCAAGGCCGTCGATACCGCCACGCAGATCTCCCAGACGATCATCAACTTGCGCACCTGACGCGGGGCCGCTGAACCATGGACCGCCTGATCTATACCGCCGTCTCCGGGCTCAACGCCTCGCTCAACCGCGAGCGGGTGACCGCCAGCAACATGGCCAATGCCCAGACCATCGGCTTCAAGTCGGAGATCCTGCAGGCCACGCCGATGACACTGGAGGGCCCGCAACTGGAAGTGCGCGCGCTGTCCGGCACCGCGGTCACCGGGGCCTCGATGAAGCCGGGCGAGATCAACCGCACCGGCCATCCGTTCGACGTCGCGCTGCAGGGCGAGGCGCTGCTGGCGGTGCAGGCGGGCGACGGACAGGAAGTCTACACCCGGCGCGGCGACCTCTCGATCACCGCGACCGGGGTGCTGCAGAACGGCGACGGCCTGCCGGTGATCGGCGATGCCGGGCCGATCTCCATCCCGCCCGGCGGCACGGTGACGATTGCCGAGGACGGCGGCATCCTCGTTGCCGACCCGGCGACGCCCGACCAGCCGCCGCAGCGGGTGGACCGGCTGAAGCTGGTGAGCCCCGCCGGCAGCCAGATCGCCAAGGACCTCGAAGGCAATTTCCGCGTGATCGGCGGCGCCCCGGGGGGAGCCCTGCCGATGGATGAAAATGCCCAGGTAATTCCCGGGGCTCTCGAACAGTCCAACGTCAACCCTTCGGAGGTACTCGTCGAGATGATCTCGGCGCAGCGCCTCTTCGAAATGCGCACCAAGCTGGTCGAGACCGCCCGTCAGGTCGACGAGGGCGGTGTCCGGCTCATGCGCATCGACAGCTGAGGATAGCAAGCCATGCCCAGTTCCGCACTTCAGGTAGCCCGTACCGGTCTCGAGGCCCAGGACACGCGCATGCGCGTGATCGCCAACAACCTCGCCAATGTCTCGACCACCTCGTTCAAGCGCGATCGCGCCAACTTCGCGACGCTCGCCTACCAGGACGCGCGTGTCGCCGGCGCCCAGTCGTCGACCGAGACGGTCTATGCCACCGGGCTCAACCTCGGCACCGGGGTCGCCGTGCAGTCGACCTCGCGGATCGACACGCAAGGCTCGCTGCAGACCACCAACAACACCTTCGACCTTGCGCTCGACGGCGACGGCTACTTCCAGATCAGCCTGCCCGGCGGCCAGCTCGCCTATACCCGCGCGGGCAATTTCACCCGCTCCTCCGAAGGCCAGCTGGTGACGACACAGGGATACGTGGTCCAGCCGCCGATCACCGTTCCCGAAGGCGCGACCTCGGTCACCGTCTCGCAGGACGGCACCGTCTCGGCGCAGCTCGCGGGACAGGCCGACCCCAGCCAGCTCGGCCAGATCACCATCGCCAGCTTCACCAACCCGGCAGCGCTCCAGGCCGCCTCGGACAACTTCCTGCTCGAGACCGCCGCCAGCGGCCCGGTCCAGCTGGGCATCGCCGGGCAGGACGGACGCGGCCAGATCCGGCAGGGCATGCTGGAGGCCTCGAACGTCAACGTCGTCGAGGAACTGGTCGACATGATCGAGACGCAGCGCGCCTACGAGATCAACTCGAAGATGATCTCGGCGGTCGACGAGATGCTGCGCAACGCCAACCAGACGCTGTGACGATGGCCGCGCGCGCCCTCCTGCTGGCCGCATCGGCGCTGGCCCTGCTGGCCGCTCCGCCTGCCCTTGCCCGCAAGAAGCCCAGGCCGAGCGGGTTCGAAGCGACCCTTCCGCCCGCCGCCCTGCCGCCCGCCACTCTGCCCTCCGCAATGCCGGGCGAGGCGAGCGGCGGCATCTTCAACGTCTCCGCCGGCTATGCCCCGCTCTACAGCGGCACCCGCGCCGCGCGCATCGGCGATCCGGTGACGATCCTGCTGGTGGAGACGACCACCGCCGCCAAGACCGTCAGCTCCAAGAGCCAGAAAGGCGGCAGCGCCGCGATCACCCCGCCGACCGCGGGGCCGCTGTCCTTCCTCAATCCCAACGCGCTTAACGCCGGCTCCACCTCGTCGTTCAATGGTCAGGGCAATGCCGCGCAGACCAGTACGCTGGTCGCCACGCTGTCCGTCACCATCGCCGAAGTGCGTGCCAACGGCACCGCCCTCGTCAAAGGAGAGAAGAAGATGCTGGTCAGCCAGGGCGACGAATGGGTCCGCTTCTCGGGCATCGTGCGCCTCGCCGACATCGACGCGGACAACCAGGTCGCCTCGACCCGGGTGGCCGACGCGCAGATCGAATATACCGGCAAGGGCGCGATCATGCGCGCCGGGCGGCAGGGCTGGCTCGGCCAGTTCTTCAACATGATCTCGCCGTTCTGATGCTCCACGATCCCGATCTCCCCCCGATCCCGCCCAGCCGGCTGGTCACCGTGTCGGTGCCGGTGCTGCTGCTGCTCGGCATGATCGCACTGATCGCCTTCCTCGCCCCCGTCCACGCCCATGCCGAGCGGGTGCGCGACCTCGGCCAGTTCCAGGGCGTGCGCCAGAACCAGCTGACCGGCTACGGCATCGTGGTCGGCCTGCCCGGCTCGGGAGACGACAACCTCGAATACCTGACGCAGGCGATGAAGGGGGTGTCGGGCCGCATGGGCCTGACCCTGCCCGCCGGCGTCTCGCCCGGCCTCAAGAACGCCGCCGCCGTCATGGTCACCGCCGACCTGCCCGCCTTCGCCAAGCCGGGCCAGCGCATCGACGTGACCGTCTCGACCATCGGCAAGGCCAAGTCACTGCGCGGCGGCGCGCTGATCATGACCCCGCTCTACGGGGCCGACGGCCAGATCTACGCGATGGCGCAAGGCAACCTGGCGGTGGGCGGGCTCGGCATCTCGGGCAAGGACGGCTCCAACGTCACCGTCAACATCCCGACCGTGGGCCGCATCGCCGAGGGTGCCAGCGTGGAGCGGGCGGTCGCCACCGGGTTCGACAGCAATGCGGTGCTGCGCTGGAACCTGTTCGATGCAGACTTCCTCACCGCCGCGCGGGTGCGCGATGCGATCAACCGCCGCCTGCCGGGCACGGCCTCGGTCGAGGACGGGGTGACGCTGGCGCTGCGCCTGCCCCCCGAACCCGACACCCGCGCCAGCGTCATGGCCGCGATCGAGATGATCGACGTCGACCCCGCCGAGACCCCGGCGCGGGTTGTCGTCAACAGCCGCACCGGCACGGTCGTCATCAATTCCGCCGTGCGGCTCTCGCCTGCCGCGATCAGCCACGGCAAGCTCACCGTCAGGGTCGAGGAACGCCCCACCGTCGTCCAGCCCGCGCCCTTCAGCCAGGGCAGGACGGCGGTGGAGCAGAACTCCACGCTCTCGGTCGACGAGGAAAAGCGCGCGGTCATGCTGTTCAAGGGCGGCGCCTCGCTGGCCAAGGTGGTCGACGCGCTGAACCTGCTCGGCGTCACCCCGTCCGACCTCGTGGCGATCCTCGAAGCGCTCAAGCAGGCGGGCGCGCTCAAGGCGGAGATGGTGGTGATATGAGCATGATCGCGCCCCCGCTTTCCGGTCTCACGCCGCCTCCTGCCGCCAGCGACCGCGACAGGCTGTCCGCCACGGCAAAGCAGTTCGAGGCGATGTTCGTGCGCCAGATGCTGGCCGCCGCGCGCAAGGCCGATTTCGGCGGCGATGCGCTGTTCGGCAGCCAGGCGCTCGACACCTTCCGCCAGATGCAGGACGAGCATTTCGCCGACGTCACCGCGCAGAGCGGCACGCTGGGCCTTGCCGCCATTCTCGAGGCGCAGATGGCGCGGTTCCTGCCCGCCACGCAGAACGGCACCGCACCTGCGCCCACCCCCACACCCACAGCCGCGCCCACACCCGCGTCCACACCCGCGCCAGCCGGAGAGGGAGCCGCATAAGCCATGGCCGCCGACCTCATCGCCATCGCCAATTCGGGCGCCCGCGCCGCCCGGGCGGCGCTCGACATCACCGCGCAGAACATCTCGAACGCCTCGTCCGACGGCTATGTCCGGCGCAGCGTCTCGCTCGCCGAACTGGCGGTCAATTCGGTCAGCGCCGCGCCCACCGCGATCAACCTGGCGGGGGTGCGGGTTGCCGGCATCGTGCGCAACGCCGACATGTTCCGCCAGTCGGAAGTGCGCCGCACCGGTGCCGACGCCGCCCGCGCCGATGCCGAAGTGCAGGGGCTGGAGAACGTCGAGGCCGCGGTCGAGCAGACCGGGGTCTATACCTCGATCGTCGATTTCGAGGCGGCGCTGAAGCAATTGCTGTCCGATCCGGTCGACGGTTCGCTGCGCGCCTCCGCGCTGGAACAGGGGCGCACCTTGGCCCAGACCATCAACACGGCCGCCTCCAGCCTCGATGCCGCCGGCGAAGGGCTGCGGTTCGAGGCGCAGGACGGGGTCGACCAGGTCAACACGCTGGCCGCCGAACTCGCCCGCGTGAACTTGCGCCTCTCGCGCGCGTCGGATTCGTCGAGCGACCAGTCGAGCCTGCTCGACCAGCGCGATTCGCTGCTCGAGAAGATCAGCACTTACGTCGATACCTCGACGACCTTTGCCGGCGACGGCACCGTCGAACTGCGCCTGGGCGGCAGCAGCGGTCCCGACCTCGTCAGCGGCGGCACCGCCACGAGCCTGGCCATGGCGACGGCCAGCGACGGCACCCTGACCTTCACGCTCGGCGGGACAGCGGCGGCTATCGCCTCGGGCTCGATCGCCGGCAAGAACCAGGCGCTGGCCGAACTCGCCAACGTGCGCGGCCAGCTCGACACCATCGCCGCCGGCATCATCACCGCCGTCAACGGCGCGCAAGCCTCGGGCGTGGACCTCAACGGCAATTCCGGCCAGCCGATGTTTTCCGGCAGCGATGCCGCCAGCATGGCCATCGCCCTCGCCAGCGGCAGCCAGATCGCCACCGCCCCGGCCGGCGCCGGCGCCAACAGCCGCGATGCATCCAACCTCGAGGCCATGCGCAGCGCCCTCGACAGCGCCGACCCGGCGGGCGGCATGAACTCGCTGCTGTTTGGCATTTCCAGCGCGGTGGCCGGGCGCAGCGTCACTCGCGATGCGCTCCAGTCGATCGCCGGCAGCGCCAAGGTCGCGCTGGAGGCGCAGTCCGGCGTCGATCTCGACCAGGAAGCGGTCAACCTCACCCGCTTCCAGCAGGCCTACCAGGCCAATGGCCGGGTCATGCAGGTGGCCTCCGACATCTTCGATTCCATCCTCTCGATCCGCTAGTCCGACCGGAGCCCGCGCCATGTTGTTCACGTCATGACGATCGTCTCGACCAGCACCGCCGCCTTTTTCGAAAGGTCGCGCCGCGACATCAAGGACTTGCGCACCCAGGCCGAGAGCTACCAGTCGCAGCTGTCGAGCGGGCAGAAGATCGATCGCTCCTCGGACAACCCGGTCGCCGCCTCGCGGCTGCGCACGCTGTCGCGGCTGGAGGCGCTATCGGACATCGACCAGAGCACTGCCGAGCGCGCCAATGCCGACCTTTCGCTGGCCGATTCGGCGATGTCGGACATGGCGGATGCGCTGATCCGCGCGCAGGAACTGGCAACGCAGGCGTCGAACTCCACCTTGTCCGACGACCAGCGCAGCTCGATCGGCGCCGAACTCGACCAGATCTTCACCAACCTGCTGGCACTCGCCAATGCCCGCGATTCCAACGGCCATGCGCTGTTCGGCGGGGCCAGTTCGGGCGATGCCTATTCGCTCGATGCCGCGGGCAACGCGGTCTATGTCGGCACCGCCAGTTCGGGCACCCTGCCGCTGGGCGAAGGGCAGAGCGTCACCCGCTCGATGACCGGGCCGGAATTCCTCTCCTTCACCGGCTCGGGCGGCAGCGCGACCGACCTGCTCGCGGTGGTCAGGAACGTTGCCGAGGCACTGCAGGGCGCCGCGAGCGATCCGACCGGCGCTGCCGCCGCCGCGCTCACCGACCTCAAGACCGGGCTCGATTCGCTGACCACCGGGCAGACCGTGATCGGCACCCGGCTCGCCTGGATCGAGGTGACCGGCGATCGCCGCACCGACCTCTCGGCGCTGCGCTCGACCGAGGAATCCGACATCGGCGCGGCGGATCTCGCCACCACCATCGCCCAGTTGCAGGAGACCATGACCGTGCTGGAGGCCTCGCAAGCCACGTTCGGCAAGCTCGCCTCGCTCAACCTCTTCAGCCAGCTCGGCTGATTTCACGACCCGGCCAGCGGGGATGGCCGGGTTTCCTTTCGGGGGGACACGTTAACCATGTTCGCAATCATCGGCGTCGTCATCCTGCTGGTGATGGTATTCGGCGGCTTTGCCATGACCGGCGGCGCGCTCGGCCCGGTCATGCACGCGATCCCGCACGAGATGCTGATCATCGGCGGCGCCGCCATCGGCGCGATCGTCACCGGCAACTCGATGCACGAAATCAAGGCGCTGGGCGGGGGCCTGGGCAAAGTGTTCAAGGGCCCGCGCCACAACAAGCAGGACCATGTCGACGCCATCATCCTCACCGTCAGGCTGATGAAGCTGCTCCGCTCGGAAGGCCCGGTCGCGCTCGAAAGCCATGTCAACGAGCCGCAAAGCTCCACGCTCTTCGCCGAGTTTCCCCGGCTGCTGGCGAACGAGGCGCTGGTCCACCTGATCTGCGACACACTGACCCTGATCGTCGTCTCCTCGGGCACGCTGGAAGTCCACGCGGTCGAGGATGTCATGGACAATGCGATGAAGACCCATTTCCACGAGCATCACGAGCCGCAGCACGCCTTGCAGAACCTCGCCGATTCGCTGCCCGCTCTGGGTATCGTCGCCGCCGTGCTGGGCGTGGTGAAGACGATGGGCTCGATCGACAAGCCGCCCTCGGTGCTGGGCGGGATGATCGGCTCGGCGCTGGTCGGCACCTTCATGGGCGTGCTGCTCGCCTATGGCATCGTCGCGCCGATGGCGGGCCGCCTCAAGCAGATCAACGAGCAGGACGAGCAGATCTTCCAGGCGGTGAAGCAGGTCATCATCGCCAGCCTCCACGGCTGGCCGCAGCCGCTGGTGGTGGAATCGGCGCGCTCGGGGCTGGGCCATGCGTTCCGCCCGGGCCTGTCCGAACTGCTCGACGCCATGCGCGGGCGCTGAGAACACCGGATGGCCAGCAAGAAACCCAAGGAAGCCCCCAAGCCGATCATCGTCAAGAAAGTGACGGTGGTGGCCGGCGGCCATCACGGCGGCGCCTGGAAAGTCGCCTATGCCGACTTCGTGACCGCGATGATGGCGTTTTTCCTGCTGCTGTGGATCGTCGGCGCCACCACCGAAAAGCAGCGCAAGGGCATTGCCGACTATTTCTCGCCGACGCTGGTGAAGACCAAGCAGGGCAGCGCGGGTTCGGGCAACGGCCTGCTCGGCGGCTCGTCGCTGACCGAGAAGGACAACCTGCCCCATGCCGGGGGCACCGGCACCAAGACCATCACTGTCCCGCGCGACACCACCGGCGGCAACCGCGAGGGCGGCACCAAGATCAAGCGGGTCTCGCGCGCCAAGGAGGCGCTGTCGCGCAAGCTCCAGTCGACCGAGGCCCTGCGCCGTCTCGCCAAGAACCTGCGCATGGTCGACACCACCGAGGGCGTGCGGATCGACATGGTCGACGATGCCGACTTCTCGATGTTCCAGCTCGGCACGACGATCCTGACCCCGCAGGCGCTCCAGTTGCTGACCGCGATCAGCGAGGCGGTGGGGCCGGACGGCGGCGCCCTGACGATCCGCGGCCACACCGACGCGGTCCCCTATCGCGACGGGGTTCCCGGCAACAACTGGTCCCTCTCGGCCGGGCGCGCCGAAGCCACCCGCCAGCAGCTCATCCGGGACGGCGTGCCGGCGGACCGTTTCAAGCGCATCGAAGGCGTCGCCGACCAGGAACTGCTGATCCCGCAGGACCCCCACGACCCGCGCAACCGCCGCATCTCGATCACGCTTGCCAACTAGGCGGCTAGGCGGCGGCCCCAAGGCACCGGGCTGGCCACCAGATGGAGGCGCCAGATGGACCAGAAAGACGGGCCAGCGACCTAGGCCGCTTCCAGCACCATGTTGAACGGTCCTTCCGTCGCCCGGCGCACGCTGCCAAAGCCCGCCTCGCGCATGATCGCGGCGATGCGCGCCTCGCCCGCCTGCGCGCCGAGCCCCTCGCCCACTTCCTGATCGAGCGAGGTCGGCACGCAGATCATCGTCGAGGCATTGTAATAGAGCCGCCCGACCGGGTTGAGGTTCTGCTCCGGGCTGTCCCCGGCGATCGGCTCCACCACCATCCAGTGCCCGCCCGGCGCCAGCATGCCGCGCACATGCTGCGCGCAGCCGCGCGGATCGCCCATGTCATGCAGGCAATCGTACATGGTCACGAGATCGAACCCGCTCTCGGCGATCTCCTTGGCACTCGCGACTTCGAAGCGGACGCGGTCCTCCATTCCGTGCGCGCGGGCATGGCGCCGCGCCTCGGCGATCGAGGGTTCGTGAAAGTCGAAGCCGACGAACCGGCTCTGCGGCCAGGCCTCGGCCATCAGCAGGGTGGAGAAACCGACCCCGCAGCCGACGTCCGCCACGTTGGCCCCGGCCTGCAGCCGCGCTTCCACCCCGTCGAGCGCCGGGATCCAGTTCTGGACGATGTTGTTGACGTAGCCAGGACGGAAGAAGGCCCCGGTCGCGCAGAACAGGCACCCGGCATGGTCGCCCCAGCGCACCCCGCGGCCGTCGCGGAAGCACTGTTCGACGCGCGGCTCGGCCTCGATCATCGCCGCCACCAGTTCATAGGCTCCGGCAAGGTAGACCGGGCTGTCCTTCACGACAAAAACCATCGCCTGTTCGCGCGAGAGACTGAAGCGCTCGCTCGCGGGATCGTAGTCGACATAGCCGCCCGCCGCCTGGGCCAGCGCCCATTCGCGCACGTAACGCGGATGCAGCCCGCCCGCGCGTTCGGCCAGTTCCGGCGCCGTGGCGGGCGATCCGGCCAGGGCCTCGAACAGGCCGAGCCTGATGCCGATTCGCACGGTCGGCACGCTCATCGCACCGCCAAGGTCGCCCAGCATCTTGCCGATGAAGGCGTGCAGCTTCGCTTCGTCGATCCGGTCAGACATGGTGGTTTCCCTCTCGCTTGCGGTTTTCACCGAGGCCCACCCCACGAGCGCGAGAGTACCACGGGATCGCCGCCGCCGCGAATCGCCCGAAAGGGCCCGGCGGCAGGGGAACACCCGCCGGGCCCTGGGCAGGCCGGTCCGTGGGGACCGGCCCGGTTCACGCAGGCTTGGAGCCGTTTCCGACCAGGTGATTACACCTGATCGGACAACGCCTTAACGCAGCAGCGAGAGCACGTTCTGCTGGCTCTGGTTGGCCTGCGCGATCATCGCGGTCGAGGCCTGACTGAGAATCTGCGCCTTGGCCATCTGGGTGGTTTCGCTCGAATAGTCGGCATCCTCGATTCGCGACCGTGCGTCCGAAAGGTTCGTCACGTTGTTGGTGAGGTTGTTGATCGCCGATTCGAGGCGGTTCTGACCGGCGCCGAGCGAGGCGCGGGTGGCGTTGACGTCGGCCAGCGCCGCATCGACGTTGTCGATCGTGGTCGAGGCCGCCGTGGCCGTGGTCACGTCGAGCGCCGAAGCGTCGATGTTGGTGCCGTCGATCGCCGAGGAGGTCAGGGTGATCGTCTCGCCCGAATTGGCACCGGTCTGGATATCGAACGTCACGTCGCTGCCCGAACTGGTGGAGAACAGCGCGTTGCCGTTGAACTTGGTCTGCGAAAGGACGTCGCTGATCTGGCTGGTGAGCGCGGTGACTTCGGACTGCATCGCGGTGCGGTCGGACGACTGGTAGGTGCCCGAGGACGACTGGACCGCCAGTTCCCGCACGCGCTGGAGCATGTTCGAGACTTCGGAAAGCCCGCCTTCCGCCGTCTGCGCCAGCGAGATGCCGTCATTGGCGTTGCGGATGCCCTGGCTCATGCCGCGCACCTGCGCGGTCATCGAGGTGGCAATCGCAAGACCGGCGGCATCGTCCTTGGCCGAGTTGATTCGCTTGCCGGTCGACAGGCGCTCCATCGCGGTGCCCAGCATCTTGTTGGCCGTGTTGGATGCGTTCGACGCCTTGATGGCGCTGATATTCGTATTGATAACAGACATGTAAATGCTCCCGTTGCGTGTCCCGAAGTTTGAAACAGCCCTGATGCCGGCCCATCCGGCACGGCTGTCGGACCCTAGACCGGCAAGCGACCGGCAAAATTAAGCCGCCTGCTTGCCGGATGCTTGCCGCAGGCCGGCAAAAAGACCGGCGATCCCGCCGCTTCGCGGGGCAAAACTACGGGGGGCTACGGGGACTTAAATTTTCGAAGGGTTCGCCGTTTGGGACCCATACCATCCCTTGGAAGAACATTAATTCCATGGGGAAACCGGAGACATGGCCGAACAGGCTTTCGACACCGAATTCGAGCGTCGCCACGGCCCTCTGGCACGCCGTGCGGCGATCATCACGGCCTCGCTGCTGGACCCGGACGGCGTTGTCCTGAGCGACGCCGCGACAGGCACCGGCCACCGCGAGGCGGCGATGGCCTCCGGTGCCCGTCAGGTCCGCCTGGCACGGGGACAGGCCCCCGCCTTGTCGCGCGCGGCATCCGGCGCCATCGCCGTGACTTATGCCGACCCGGTGAGCGAGGCCTCGCTGGCGATGCTGCTGGCGGCGATGTCCGGCCCCGAGGCGCCGATCGCCGCCGATCCGGCCAGCCTCTCGATCTTTGCCCTCGCCAGCCGCCTGGCGGCGAGCGACATCCCGGTGCTCATCAACGGCCCCACCGGCACCGGCAAGGAAGTGCTCAGCCGCTTCATCCATGCCCGCAGCAGCCGTGCGGGCGGGCCGTTCATCGCGGTCAACTGCGCGGCGATGCCCGAAACCATGCTGGAGGCCATGCTGTTCGGCCACCAGAAGGGCGCCTTCACCGGCGCCACCCAGTCGAGCGAGGGCTTCATGCGCGCGGCCGACGGCGGCACCCTGCTGCTCGACGAGATCGCCGAGATGCCGCTGCCGCTCCAGGCCAAGCTGCTGCGCGCGCTGCAGGAACAGGAAGTCGTGCCGATCGGGTCGACCCGGCCGATCAAGGTCGACATCCGGGTGATCGCCTGCGCCAACCGCGACCTGCCCACCGAAGTGGCCGAAGGGCGCTTCCGCGCCGACCTCTACTACCGGCTCAACGTCTTCCCGCTGATGCTCGATTCGCTGCGCGAGCGGCCCGACGACATCGCCCCGCTCGCCTTCGCGATGGCCCTGCGCCATGCCCCCGATCCGGCGCGGGTGCCGTGCCTGTCCGATTGCGCGATCGCGATGCTCAAGCTCCATGCCTGGCCCGGCAACGTGCGCGAACTGGAAAACGTCATGCGCCGCGCGCTGCTGCTCGCCCACGGACGGCCGATGATCACCCCCGAACACATCGTGTTCGACTGTCCGGCCCGCCTGCTCGGCCCCGCCCTGCCCGGCGCATCCATCCCCGGCGCCTTCATCCCCGGCGTGCCGCTCATCGCCGACGACGACGCGGGCCCGCGCCGCCTCTCCAGCATCGTCCAGATCTCCGAGGCCCGCGCCATCGTCGAGACGCTGGAAGCCTGCGGCGGCAGCCGCGTGCGCGCCGCCCGCGCGCTGGGCATTTCCGAACGCACCTTGCGCTACCGGCTGGCCTCGCTGCGCGAGGCCGGCATCGAGATCGGCCGCAACGTGGTGACGCCGCTGTCCGGCGTGATCGCCAGCCGCGCCGCCGGAGGCGGCAGATGAGCGCGATCTCCGGCCTCGTCGGAAGTGCTGCCGGCAATGCCGGCGGCATCCAGCAGATCATGGCGATGCGCCAGCAGATCATCCAGCGCAGCGACCTGCTGCAACAGATCCACGCCGCGCAGGAGAGCGCCCAGACCGCAACCGCCAGCGGCACCGCCAGCGGTTCCATCCCGCTCGACAGCCCCGCCAACGGCTTTGCCCAGAGCCTGCACAACGCGCTCGACGGCGTGAACGGCGTGCAGTCCAGGGCCGAGGCCCTGACCGACGCCTACCAGAAAGGCGAAGTGACCGACGTCGCCAAGGTCATGCTGGCGCGGCAGGAGGCGGGGGTCGCCTTCGAGGCCACGCTGCAAGTCCGCAACAAGCTGCTGTCCGCCTACCAGGACATCATGCGGCTGGGGGTCTGACTGAACCATGGCCGATCCCGCCGTTCCCGACATCCCCGGCGCCGCGGGCGGGCCTGCGACTTCCGGGCAGCTGCCGGCTCCGCAATCGCTGTTTGCCCCCTTCGCCGATCCCCAGGGCGGGCCGGTGCTGACCCGCATCGGCTCGTTCACCGCCCAGCCCGCCGTGCGGCGGATCATGCCCGCCTTCGTCGCGCTGGCGGCGGTCGGCGGCGCCCTGCTGACCTGGGACGCGATGGCCCCCTCGCCGCAGCGGATCCTCTATTCCCAGCTTGGCGATGCCGACCGGGCCGGCGTCGCCGCCGCGCTCGACCAGGCGGGCATCGGCTACCGCATCGAAAACGAGACCGGCGCGCTGACCGTGGCCGAGGGCGATTATTACCGCGCCCGCATGCTGGTCGCCTCGGACGGGGCACTGGCCACGCCGGAAAGCGGCGACCAGCTGCTCGACAAGCTGCCGATGGGGGCCAGCCGCACACTGGAGGGCGAACGCCTGCGCGCCGCACGCGAACACGACCTGCAACTGACCATCGCCGAGATCGACGGCGTCGAGGGCGTGCGCGTGCATATCGCCGAAGCCGAGAAATCGGTCTTCGTGCGCGACAACGTGGCGCCCTCGGCCTCGGTCATGGTGCGGCTGAAGCCGGGACGGCAATTGGCGGACAGCCAGGTCTCGGCCATCGTCAACCTGGTCGCCGGATCGATCCCCGGCCTTTCGCCCGACGCGGTGCGGGTGGCCGACCAGCACGGCCGGTTGCTGTCGCGCGGCGGAACGGGGGGCGGATCGGGGGGCGGAACGGGGGGCGGCGTCGATTCCGACCGGCTCGACCTGCAGTCGCGCATGGAAGCCAAGCTGCGCGACCAGGTCAGCCAGTTGCTGATCCCGATGCTGGGAGAACCCAATTTCACCACCCAGGCCCAGGTCGAGCTCGACATGGCCGACGTGACCCAGGCCCGCGAAAGCTACGACAAGGACGGCGTCGTGCGCTCCGAGACCCAGCAGCAGTCGCAGCAGTCCGGCACCGGCCCGGCCGCCGGCGTTCCCGGCGTGCTGTCCAACACCCCGCCGCCGCCCACCCAGGCCCGCCCCGGCGCCCCGCAGGGCAATGCGCCCGCACCCGGTGCCGCCCCCGGAGCTCCCCCCGGAGCTCCCCCCGGTGCGACCCCGCCGCCGACCAACGGCGAAAGTTCCTCCAGCCGCATGTACGAACTGGGGCGCGAGGTCTCGGTGTCGAGCTCGCGCCCCGGCGGGGTGAAGCGGATCTCGGTCGCGGTCGCGATCAGCGCCGCCGCGCTCAAGAGCGCCAAGCCGCAGGACATCCAGGACATCCAGGCGCTGGTCAGCGCCGCCGTCGGCGCCGATCCGCAGCGCGGCGATCAGGTCAAGGTGGTCATCCGCGCCTTCGACGCCGCCGCCCCCGCCGCCAAGCTGGCCTTCTACGAGACCCCGTGGTTCGCGATGCTGGTGCGCAACGGCGCCGCCGTGCTGGCGGTGCTGCTGGTGCTGCTGATCGGGGTCCGGCCGATGGTGCGGGCACTGCGCGGCGAGCGCGCGGGCGGCACCAAGGGCAAGCGCAAAGGCAAAGCCGCCAGGGGCAAAGCCGCCGCCGACGACGAGGACGAGGATGACGGCGACGGGGTCGACATCCTCCCCCCCACCGAAGGGGCACGCCCGCTCGGCCGGCAGGCGATTCCCGCAGCCGGGGTGATCGACATGGACAGCGACGTGTCGCGTTCCGACCTGCTCGCCCGCCAGGTCGACCTCGCGCAGCGCCTCGTCGCCGAAAAGCCGGACAGCGCCGTCGCCGCGCTGCGCCAGATGATCAACGATCCCGGCAGCGACGAAACCAAGGCCGCCTGATGGACGAGCCCGCCTCCCTGCTGCCCGCCGACAATGCCGCGGTGATGATGATGCTGCTCAACGACGAGCAGACCTCGCACATCCTCGCCGAGCTCGAACCCGACGAACTGCGCCGCCTGGGCGAGAAGATGTGCGCGCTGGGCGAGATCGGCCCCGAACTGATCGCCGAGGCCATTGCCGGTTTCATCGAGAAGACCGAGGCGCTCGGGCTTGTCGCCCATGACCGGGTCGGCCAGGTCCGCACGATGATCACCCGCGCGGTCGGCGAGGTGAAGGCCGAGAACCTGATGAGCCGCATCGTCCCCGAGGCGCCGCGCCACTCCAGCCTCGAACTGGCGCGCTGGCTGACGGCGGAATCGCTGATCCCGCTGGTGCGCGACGAGCATCCCCAGGCGCTGGCGGTGCTGCTGGTCCAGCTCGACCCGGACATCGCCGCCGCCGTGCTCCATGCCCAGCCCGAACCGGCGCAGTCCGAGATCGTCCACCGCGTCGCCACGCTCGGGCCGATCTCGCCGCAGGCGCTGGTCATGCTGGAGGAACTGCTGGCGCGGCGGATCACCGAGTGCCACGGCCAGCGCCCCTTCGAGGTCGGCGGCGTGCGCGAGGCGGCGGGCATCGTCAACGGCGTCGGCAAAGTCGTCGAGAAACGGGTCATGGGCGAGCTGGTCCGCCGCGACAAGGTGCTGGCCCGCCAGATCGAGGACGAGATGTTCAAGTTCGAACACCTCTTCGTGCTCGATCCCAAGTCGATGGGCACCCTGCTGCGCGACGTGCCCAGCGAAGTGCTGATCGATTCGCTCAAGGGCATCAGCGAGGAGGAGCGCGACGTCTTCTTCCGCGCCATGTCCTCGCGCGCGGCGGACGGCGTGCGCGACGAGATCGCCGCGCGCGGCCGCACCAGGCTGGCCGACGTGGTGATCGCGCAGAAGGAAGTCGTGACCATCGCCCGCAAGCTCGCCGCCGACGGCGCGATCGTGTTCGGTTCGGGAGACGACGACTATGTCTGACCTCGGCTTCTCGCTGAAAGGGTTTCCCGGCGCGGACCGGGCGCGCCCCGCAGGCTCGGTCGCGCAGCTCCTCGCGGCGCTGGCCCGGCCAGCCGCCTTCCGTCCCGATGCCCGCTTCGGCCCCGCTGGCGCGGGCGCCGAGGAACCCGCCGCGCCGCAACCTGCCGCCGAGCCGGAAGCCGACCGGCCCGACCCCGTGGGCGAGGCCTTTGCCCAAGGGTTTGCCGAGGGCCACCGCCAGGCCAGCCTCGAGGCCGGGCACCGCGCCGAGATCGACGCCCGCGCGCGCGAAGATCTGTCCCTTGCCTTCGCCCGGATCGACAGCCAGCTGGAGGAGGACTTGCGCCTGCGCCTGCGCGACACCGTGATCGCGCTGTGCGAGGCCGCGATTGCCCCGCTCGCGCTCGACGCCGAGGCGCTGGCCCGCCGGGTCAGGGTGGCCGTGGCCATGCTGGCGCGCGCCGACGACGAGCGGGTGATCCACCTCCACCCCGACGATCTGGCCGCCATCGCCCCCCGGCTCCAGGCCGATTGGGCGGTCGTGCCCGACCCCGCGCTCGAACGCGGCACCGTGCGCATCGAGACCGCCAGCGGCGGGGTCGAGGATGGCCCGGCGACCTGGCGCCGTGCCATCGCCGAAGCGCTCGACCAGTGCTGAGCCTGTTCGATTCCATCCTGTCCGACTGTGCCGCCGAGCCCATCGACCTGGCGCCGCGCCGGTTCGGGCTGGTTGCCGCCTGCGACGGCGGATTGCTCGAAGTGAGCGGGCTCTCGGTGCCGGTCGGGGCGATGTGCCGGGTCTCGCATGGCCCCCGCGCCTCGCTGGCCGCCGAAGTGATCGGCTTTCGCAACGGGCGGACGATGATGATGCTGCTGGGCGACACCATCCTGCTGCGGCCCGGCGCCCGCGTCTGGGCCGAAGGACGCCCCGGGCTGCTGCCGGTGGGCGAGGCGTTCCTCGGCCGCGCGGTCGATGGCGAGGGGCTGCCGATCGACGGCGGCTATCCGATCCACACCCGGAAGGAATGGCCCGCCGGCGGCGTGCGCACGTCCGCGCTGGACCGCAGCCCGGTCCGCCTGCCCTTCGATACCGGGGTGCGCGCGCTCAATGCGCTGACCACGTTCGGCGTCGGCCAGAGGATCGGCATCATGGCCGGATCGGGTGTCGGCAAGTCGGTGCTGATCGACATGATCGCGCGCGGCGCGGCGCGCACCGGCGGCGCCGACGTGGTGATCGTCGGCCTGATCGGCGAACGCGCCCGCGAAGTGTCGGACTTCGTCGAGCGGCACATGCATGCCGAGAAGAAGGAGCGTACCGTGGTCGTGGCGGTTCCCGCCGACCATGCGCCGAACCTCAGGCTGCGCGGCGCCCTGCTGGCGACCGCGATGGCCGAGCATTTCCGCGCCAGGGGCCTTCGGGTCCTGCTGATCATGGACAGCCTGACCCGCGTCGCCCACGCCGCGCGCGAGATCGGCCTGCTGCTGGGCGAACCCGGCGCGGCCCGCGGCTATCCGCCCTCCGCGCTCGCGACGATCACCAAGCTGGTCGAGCGCGCCGGCAATTCGGCCGCGAGCGGCGGCTCGGTGACGGGTCTCTACACGGTGCTGGCCGATGGCGACAACCAGGACGACCCCGTCGTCGACACCGCCCGCTCGATCCTCGACGGGCACATCGTGCTGTCGCGCGATCTGGCCCAGCGCGGGCAATATCCGGCGGTCGACATCGCCGCCTCGCTGAGCCGGGTGATGAACGACATCGTCCCGCCCGATCATCAGGCGCTGGCCCGCCAGTTCCGGGCCTTGTCGGCCAGCTACGAGGCCAATCGCGACCTCGTGCTGATGGGCGCCTACCGCGCCGGGGCCGACCCGCAGCTGGACCGCGCGATCGCCATGCACCGCGCGCTCAGCGGTTTCCTCGGCCAGCCCGCCGGGGACGTCGTCGACCTGCCCACCAGCACCGCGCAGCTTGCCCACCTGCTGGCGGCATGAACGCCGAGCGCCAGCGCCTGCTGCGCCTGCGGCGGCTCGAGAAGATCCGTGCCGTCGCCAGGCAGAATGCCGCGCTGGAGGCCGCACAGGCCGAAAGCACGCTGACACAGCTGCGCGGGCTCTGCGAACGCACCCGGCGACTGGCCGAGGACTACGGCCAGCGCCGCGAGATGGCCGACGGCGCGGCGCTGCACCAGGTCGGGCGCTTCGCCAGCGGGCTGGCGGCGATCTCGCGCAGCACCCAGGGCGACGCGCAGCGTGCGCAATCGATTGCGGACGCCAAGCAGCTGCAACTGGCCGAGGCCGAACGCCGCCGCGCCGCCATCGAGGAACGCGCCGCCTTGCAGGAACGGATGATCGCCAAAGCCGGTCAGGTGCCCTCGCTGGCGGCGCGTCGCCCATCTGGCACGGGACTTGAATAGTCCCCGGCAACGCATCCGCTCGCGCGACTGGAGGACTTCACCGGCATGACCCCGCTTTCCGCCCCTACCGCTTCCGGCGCCGCCACCGCCAGCCTCGGCACGCGTGCCGGACCGGCCCCCGAAAGCGGCGGTTTTGCCGCCATTCTCGGCGGCGCCGAAGCCGGCCTGCAGGCGATCGCGGGCGGCATCGGGAGCGGGAGCAGCATCGGGAGCGGCAAGCCGACCGGCAAGGATTTGCCGGTCCTGCCTGCAAAAGCGGCTGCAAACGACGTCACCAAGGCGCAAGGCGAGGAACCCGGCACGCGGGAAAGCGGCGCGGTGCAAGACATCCCCCGCCTTGAACCGCTTGCCCCCGAACCGCTGGCTGCCGATCCGATGGCCCCCGATCCATCCCCGCTGGCGGCCGCGATCGCCGCGCTGGCGCTGGTGCCGAACCTTGCCGCGACCGCAGCGTCCGCGGCCCCGCAAGGCAGCGACGCACGCGCGATCTCGCCCTCGGCCGAGCCCCGGCCTGTTCCCGCACTGGCAGTGCCCGCGCTGCCTGCCGCCGTGCCTGCCGGGACGCCGTTGTCGAGCGACCCGGCACTTGCCCCGGCAACGGGTGAACGCGCCCCGGTCGCACCGAAGGCTGTGGCTCTCGCGGCGATCGAACTGGTTCCCGTCGATGCGGCTGCGGACGATCCGGCCCCTGCAAATCCGGCCCCCGCCAATCCGGCCCCCCCAAATCCGGCAAACCGCAACCCCACCGCAGCGCCAGATAGCCCGGATGAGACCGCCTTGCCGACGGACAAGGCCCCGGTGGCCGCCGGGGGTCTGGCCATGAACGCCCGGATAGTGCCGGCCCTGCGCCCCTCGCCGCTTGCGGGACAAGACTTCGGCAGTACCGGCAGCAGTACCGGCACCAGTATCGGCGCCCATCCCGCGCCGGCAACGCTTTCCCTGGCGACAGACCCGGCCGCGCCCACCGCGGGCGGTACCGGCACTCCCGCCTTAGCGCCGCCCCCGGATTCGAGCGCCCGGCTGGCCGAGGCCCGCCGCAGCGCCTCCTATCCCTCTGGCAATTCCTCTGCCGATCCGCTGGCAGATCAACCCGCGCTCCCGGCCGCGCCGGTGACACTGGCGCAGAGCGCCCCGGACACCGTCGCCATCGGCGCCTCCGGCAGCAGCGCGGCCGCCCCTCCCACCTCCGCATTTACGCCCCCTGCCAGCGGCACCGGCGAAACCACGCAAGGCCCGCAGGACTTCGCCACCCTGGTCAGCAAGCTGGGCGAGGCGCGCGAGGCGGCCAGCCCCCATCTCGTGCGCACGGCGATCACCCATGGCGAATTCGGCCCCATATCGCTGCAGTTCCGGCATGAGGGCGGCGCCCTCAGCGTCACCATGGCCAATGCCGATCCGGCTTTTGCCAGCGCGGTCCAGACCGGCCTCGCCGCCACGCTGGCGGCGGGCGCCGGCAATGGCGCCCTTGCGGACGGCAGCGGCAACGGCAGCGGCGAGGCCCGGCAGGCCTGGCAACAGGCGTCTGCCAGCCACTCCGGGCCGGGGGCGACCGGTTCGTTCGGGGCAGATTCGCGCCAGAATCAAGATCGAACCGCCGCGCAGTCCGGAGCAAGGGACGAGGAGCGCGCCCGCCAGGGCAGCGCGGCGACCATCGTCCAGGCCTCCGGCGAGGCCAGCGGAAGCACCCGGCCCCCGGCCGCCGGACCCGGCCCCGGACCCGGCCGCAGCGGCATCTACGCCTGATCCGACCAGCGACGAGGGGCAAGCATTGTGAGCAAAAAGGCAGCAACCGAGAGCGAGGGCGACAAGAAATCCAAGGGCAAGCTCGGCCTGATCCTGGTCGCCGTGGGCATGCTGGCGGTGGGCGGCGGCGGCGCCTTTGCCCTGGTCGCCACCGGTGTGATCGGCGGCGGCAAGCACGAGGTGAAGGAAGACAACCGCCCGAAACTGGTGCGCAAGGGTGAGGCCGACCCCTTCATGCCCAAGCAGGAAGGCGGCGAAGGCGAAGGGGGAGGCGGCGAGGAACCCGAAGGCGAGGGCGGCGATCCCTATCGCACCGCCTACTACACCTTCACCGACGATTTCACCTCGAACCTCAAGGAATCCGACGCCCTGCTGCAGCTGAGCCTGGCCTGCTCGACCCGCTACGACGGGCGCGTGCTGCAGTGGATCAAGAAGCACGAACTGGCGATCCGCTCGGCGCTGCTGGCGATCATGGCCGATACCCCCGAGGACGACATCTACACGATCGAGGGCAAGGGCCGTCTGCAGAAGCGGATGACCGATGCGATCAACCGGGTGCTGATCCAGAAGGAAGGCGTCGGCGGGGTCGACAACGTCTATTTCCGCAACTTCATCATCCAGTGACCGCCACCATGGCCTCTTCCGCCCCCGCAACCCTCTCCGGCACGTACCGCAAGGCCGCGCATTGCACCGAGCTGCTGGGCAAGGCGCCGAGCCTGGCCGAACTGGTGCCCGCGCTCTCGCTGATCGGCGAGCGCCTGAGCCGCACGCTTGCCGCCGCGCTGGCCCGGCTTGCGGGCGGCGATCCGCCGGTGGTCTCGGCCGGCATGCCGATGGACGGCACCCTGGCCAGCCTGCAGGGCGACCTCGAGGGGCTCGCCGCGCATACGCTCATGGTGCTCGATCCCGGCGGCCTGCCGCTGCTGGCGACGTTCGAGGCCGAGACCGTGTTTCGCCTGGTGGACCGCACCTTCGGCGGCCGCGGCGTGCTGCCGGACCCGATTCCCGAGGCCTTCCCGCTTTCCGCGCTGCTGCTGGTCGACCAGATCGAGACCTGCCTGTGCCAGGCGCTTGGCGCCGCGCTGGAGGGGCCCACCCCCTATCTTGCCCGCAGCCTGCGCCGCGACACCAGCCTGCGCCAGCTCGATCCCTTCCCGCGCGGCGAGGACCTGCTCATGCTGACGCTCGAGGTCGAGGAAACCGGCTTTGCCCCCTGGTCGCTGCGGCTTTCCTTTCCGGTCGCGACACTGGCCGCGGTGACCCTGCCGCCGCGCCGTCCGGCCGCCGGCAAGGGCCGCGCCCAGGGCAGGCGCCCCCCCATGCGCCCTGATGCCCGCCGCGAACCATTTGCCTCGATCCCGGTCGAAGTCACCGCCCTGCTGGTCGACATGACCGTGCCGATGGCGCGCCTCTCCGCGCTCAGCCCCGGCGACGTGCTGCCGGTGGCGGTGGCGCGCAGCGTGCCGCTGCAACTGGGCGGGCGCACGTTTGCCACCGGAGCGGTCGGCGAGCTCGACGACCGTGTCGCCGTCCAGATTCAGATCGCGTTCTAGAACGGAAAGCCAAGCCCCATGAACATCCATCCCCGCAGTCTGGACTTCCTGCGCGACGTCGATGTCCGCCTTTCGGTGGAACTCGGGCGGACCCACCTGACACTGCGCGAAGTGCTGACGCTGGGGCCCGAGAGCCTTGTCGTGCTCGACCGCATGACCGACGAACTGCTCGACGTCATGGTCAACGGCAAGCCGATCGCCAAGGGCGAGGTGATCGCCCACAATGGCCGTTTCGGCCTGCGGATCGTCGAGATGACCGGGCACGAAAGCGACGGCGGCGCGGAAGGCGGCAGCCATGCGGGGGGGCATGCGGGGGGCCATGCGGGCGGCGAAACCGGCGATGCCGTGCTGCCCGATCCCGCCGCCTCGGATGCGGAGTAGGCGGCGATGGTCTGGTATCTGCTCAAGCTGATCCTGCTGCTGCCGCTGATCGGCGCCATGGCCTGGGGCTGCCTGTGGCTGGCGCGGCGCCTGCAGGAACGGGCCGGTAGTCCCGCCGCCGGGCGCTCGCTGCGGGTGGTGGAGACGCTGATGCTCTCGCCGACGCTGCGGCTGGCGGTGATCGAGTTCCATGGCCGCGAGATCCTCGTTTCCGCCTCGCGCCAGGGGCTGACCACGCTGGCCGAGGCCCCCGCCCGCCCCGCATCCACCCCGGAAGGCGCCGCCGGATCTGCCGCAGAGGTCGCGCCATGAAGCGGATCGCCGTCCTGGGCGCGGCGCTTGCGGCGCTGCTGCTGCCGCTGGCAGTCCAGGCCCAGTCCGCCGTGCAGTCCGCGGTTCCCTCGGCCGTTCCGGGCGCGCTCGACCGTGCCCTCGGCGCCATCGGCGGAACCGGCTCCGGCCCCGGCGGCCCTGGCATGAGCCTCTCGCTCCAGCTCCTGCTGATCATGGGGCTGCTGACCCTGCTGCCCACGCTGGTGCTGATGATGACCAGCTTCACCCGCATCCTCGTGGTGCTGGCGATCCTGCGGCAGGCGATCGGGCTCCAGCAATCGCCGCCCAACCAGGTGCTGATCGGGTTGTCGCTGTTCCTTTCGCTGTTTGTCATGTCGCCCACGCTGGAACGGGTCAACGCCTCCGCCATCGTCCCTTATGCCGCCGACCGGATCAATGCCCAGCAGGCGATCGCGGCGGCGGGGCGCGAATTCCACGCCTTCATGATCCGCCAGACCCGCGAGCGCGACCTCACCATGTTTGCCGACATGGCCCACAGCACCAGCGCGAACCCCGCCGGTCCCGGCGGCGGCCCGCGCTTTGCCAGCACCGCCGAGGTGCCGTTCTCGATCCTGCTGCCCGCCTTTGTCACCAGCGAGCTCAAGACCGCCTTCCAGATCGGCTTCATGCTGTTCCTGCCGTTCCTGGTGATCGACCTCGTCGTCTCCTCGGTGCTGATGAGCCTGGGCATGATGATGATGAGCCCGATGGTGGTCTCGCTGCCGTTCAAGCTGCTGCTCTTCGTGATGGTCGATGGCTGGGCCCTGCTGATGGGCTCGCTGGCGGCCAGCTTCGGCTAGCGGGGAGAGAAGCCATGGAAGACATCGGCGCCCTGCTCGACCTTGCCGACAAGATGCTGTGGGTCACCGCGCTGGTCGCCGCGCCGGTGCTGCTCGCCTCGCTGGCGGTGGGGCTGGTGGTGGGGGTGGTGCAGGCGGCGACCTCGGTCAACGAACAGACGCTGACTTTCGTGCCCAAGCTGGCGGTGACGGCGCTGGTGCTGGTGGTGCTGGGCGGTTCGATGATGACCCTGATCGGCGACTTCACGCAGGAAGTCTTTGCCCAGGTCGCGCGCACCGGGCAGGCCGAACAGACCCGCCCATGATCGGCCTCGACTTCGGCTTCGGCCCGCTCGAGGCCGAATTCTGGCGCCTGCTCTTCGTGATGACGCGGATCGGCGCCGCCCTCGTCGCCGCGCCGATGTTCGGCATTGCCGGGGTGCCCGCACAAGTGCGGGTGATCGTCGCCGGGGCGGTGGCGGTGCTGGTCTGCGCCTGGAGCCCGGTCGCCGCGCCCCCGGCGCTGCTGTCGCTGCCCGGGCTGCTGGCGGTCGGCGGCGAGGTCTCGGTCGGGCTGGCGCTGGGGTTCGTGCTGCAACTGGCCTTTGCCGCGCCGATCCTCGCCGCCGAAGTGGTGGGCGGATCGATGGGCATGAACATGGCGGTCGCGGTCGATCCCAATTCCGGCACCCAGTCCCCCGCGCTCGGCCAGTATTTCGCGGTGGTCATGACCATGGTGTTCCTGGCGCTGGGCGCCCACCTGCAATGGTTCGCGCTGCTGGTCGACAGCTACCGCGCCTTCCCGCCCGGCCAGACCTGGCTGGGGCCGGAACGCTTTGCCCTCGTCGCCTCCTTTGCCGCGCGCACGTTCGTGACCGGCGCCGCCATCGCCCTGCCCGCCTGCCTGGTGCTGATGGTGGTGCAGGTCGTCACCGGGGTGCTCGGCCGCTCGGCCCCGGCGCTCAACCTCTTCGCGCTCGGCCTGCCGGCCGGCGTGCTGGGCGGCCTTGCCGCGCTGCTGGTGAGCGCCCCGGTGCTGACCGACCTGGTCGCCCGGCTCTCCGCCATGGCCATCGACCAGGCCGCCCTCGTGCTGCAGCCGTGAGCCCCTCATGAACCCCCCATGAGCGACGACAACGGCGAGAAGAGCTTTGCCCCCACCGCCAAGCGGCGCAAGGACGCCGCCGAGAAGGGCGACGTCATCCGCTCGCGCGAGATGGCGACGGCGGCGGGCATGGCGGTGGGCGGGGCCTGGCTGCTGCTCGCCGGTCCCTGGGTGCTCGACCGGCTGCTGCGCGCCTTGCGGGCGGGTTTCACCTGGAGCCGCGCCGACCTCGATGACTTCACCCCCGGCCAGCGCCTGCTCGACGTGCTGCTGGCGCTGCTGCCGCCGGTGCTGGTGCTGGGGCTCGGCGTCATGCTGGTCTCGCTGATCTCGCAGCTCGGGTTCGGCGAGGGGCGCTGGGTCGGCGGCAACATGCTGCCCAAGGGCTCGCGCATCAACCCGCTCTCCGGCCTCAAGCGCATGTTCGGGCCGACCGGCGCCATCGAGATGGCCAAGGGGCTGGCCAAAGTGTCGCAGCTGGCGGCGATCACCTGGTTCTGGGCGCGCGGCGAGCTGGCCACCCTCGTCCAGCTAGGCCGCGGCGACCTGATCGGCGAGGCGGCGCGGGCCTGGGGCACGATCACCCACCTGCTGTTCTGGCTGGCCGGCGGGCTATTCGTGATCGCGATGTTCGACCTGCCGGTGCAGATCGTGCGGCGGATCATGCGCCTGCGCATGACGCTGCAGGAACTGCGCGACGAGAACAAGGATGCCGAAGGCGCGCCGGAAAAGAAGGCCGCGATCAAGGACCGCCAGCGCCGCATCGCCATGGGCGGGCTGGTGCCGGCGATGCAGGAAGCGCAGTTCGTCATCACCAACCCCACCCATTTCGCGGTCGCCCTCGCCTACGATCCGGCCAAGGCGCCCGCCCCGATCGTGCTGGCCAAGGGGCGCGGCGACAAGGCGCTGGCCATGCGCGAGCTGGCGGCCGAACACGCGGTGCCGGTGCTGTCCTATCCCGCGCTGGCCCGCTCGGTGTTCTACACCAGCCGCGAGAAACGCATGATCCGCGAGGAACACTATGTCGCCGTCGCCGCGATCCTGGCCTTCGTGCTCTCGCTCAGGCGCGGCGAGCGGCGCGCGGCGCCGGAAATCTCGGTGCCGGTCACCGTGCGCTTCGACGCCGATGGCCGTCCCGATCCTTCGAGCCTGTAGACAGACTTGCCATTTTTGACGTGAATCATGGCGCAGATCGCATGTGCCCGGCACCGCTTGCGCTCCTATCTTCTATCTTCCCAATCCCGGATAAATCGTTGGAGCCCCGCGCGATGACCCATGACCTGATAATCGTCGGCGGCGGACCGGCCGGTCTGGCGCTGGCGGCCGCGCTGGCCGACACCGCCCTGCGGATCGCCATCGTCGAGCGCCAGCCGCTCGAAGCGCTGATCGAACCGGCGGTCGACGGCCGCGAGATCGCGCTCACCCATCGCTCCGTCCGTGCGCTGCAAACGCTCGGCGCCTGGGGCTGGATCGACCCGCGGCAGGTCTCGCCGCTGCGCGAGGCGCGCGTGCTCAACGGCGGTTCGCCCTTCGCCCTCTCGTTCGGGGCCGACGGCAGCGGCGAGGACCGGCTGGGTTGCCTCGTCTCCAACCACCGCATCCGCCGCGCGCTGTTCGCCGCCACCGAGGCGCAGGGCAATCTCGAGATCCTGGCCGGGCAGGCGGTGGCCGCGCTCGGCACCGACCGCGAGCGGGCCGAGGTCGAACTGGCCGACGGCACCCGGCTGACCGGCCGCCTGCTGGTCGGCGCGGATTCGCGCTTTTCCTTCGTGCGCGAGGAACTGGGCATCGGCGCGCAAGTGAACCGCACCGGCCGCGCCATGATGGTCTGCCGCATGGCCCACGATCTCGATCACGAGGGTGTCGCCACCGAATGGTTCGACCATGGCCAGACGATCGCCATGCTGCCGCTCGGCGGCCGGGAGTCCTCCGCCGTGCTGACCCTTGCCGCGCCCGAGATCGAGCGGCTGGCCGCGCTCGATGCCGACCGCCTCGCCGCCGAGATCACCCGCCGCTACGAAGGACGGCTCGGGCGCATGAGCCTGATCGGCAAGGCCCATGTCTACCCGCTCGCGACAACCTACGCCCGCCACTTCGCCGCGCGCCGCGCCGCCCTCATCGGCGATGCCGCGGTCGGCATGCACCCGGTGACCGCGCATGGCTTCAACCTCGGCCTTGCCAGCGCCTGCACGCTGGGGCGGCTGGTGGCCGAGGCCCATCGCGGCGGCCGCAGCGATGCCATCGCCTCCTCGCTGCTGCTGCGCCGCTACGAGGCCGCGCATCGCCTTGCCAGCCGGCCGATCTATACCGCCACCAACATGATCGTCGGCCTCTACACCGCCGAGCGCCCCGCCGCCCGCGCCGCCCGCCACCTCGGCCTGCGCGCCGCCGCACGGATTCCGCTGCTCTCGCGCAATGTCAGCCGCATGCTGATGCAGACCTGAGGGGCCGTCTGGAAATCGCCCGGATGGGCGGTCCGGGGGCTTAAACAAGCGCGCGCGCTGCCGTTCTCCCCGCCCATGGTTACCAGCACCACCTCGACGACCAGCACCGCGTCCACGCTCACCACCAGTTCGCTGGTGACCGCGCTCGGCGGCGGCAGCGGCGTCGACATGACGGCGCTGGCCAACAACCTCGCCGTGGCCCAGTTCGCCAGCCGCAACAACCGGCTGACCACCCAGGCGGAAAAGCTCAACACCCAGATCTCCACCGCCTCGAACATCAAGTCGATGCTGCTGGCGATCGACACCTCGCTCGGCACCCTGGTGCGCAGCGGCGACCTTGCCCGCACCCCCAGCATCGCCAACAGCGCGGTCGCCAGCGGGGCGCTGACCGGCTCGACCACGCCCACCGGCACGTATTCGCTGGAAGTCAGCAAGCTCGCCTCGGGCCAGCAGCTTGCCAGCAAGGCCTATACCGCCAGGACCGACCTCGTCGGCGCCGGCACCCTGACACTGCGCTTCGGCACCGTCTCGGGCAGCAGCTTCACCGCCGACACGGCCCATGCCGCGCTCGACCTCACCATCGGCGCCACCGACACGCTGGCCGACGTCGCCAGCAAGATCAACGCCGCCAACGCCGGGGTCAGCGCCTATGTCGCCCAGACCACCAGCGGCGCCCAGCTGGTGATCAAGGGCGCGGAAGGGGCCAAGAACGGCTTCACCATCGAGGCTGCCGAGGACAGCGCCAATCCCGGCCTTGCCGGCCTTGCCTGGAGCGCCGGTTCGACAAACGCCACCCTGCTCGCCAGTGCGAGCGACGCCGCCTACAAGGTCGACGGCCTGTCGATGACGGCGACCTCGAACACGCTGACCGACGTGATCCCCGGCGTGAAGCTCACCCTCAAGGCCACCAATGCCGGCGCGCCGACAACGGTGAGCTTTGCCGATCCCACCACCTCGATCGCCGCGTCGATGCAGGACCTCGTCGATGCGCTCAACGAAGTGACCAGCGCGCTCGGCACCGCCACGGCCATCGGCGGCGACCTTGCCAACGACGCCGGCGCCCGCGCGCTCAAGCGTTCGCTCTCGGCGCTCGCCGGCACCCAGATCATGCCCGGTGCCACGGGCGCCGCCAGGACCCTGGCCGACCTCGGCCTCAAGACCCAGCGCGACGGCTCGTTCACGCTCGACACCACCCGCCTCAACGCCACCCTCGCGGCCGACCCCGACGGCGTCTCGGCGATGTTCACCAATGGCATCAACGGCGTCTTCGCGGCGATCGACAAGATCTACCGCGCCGCCAGTTCCACCACCGATACCGGCTCGCTGGGCGGTTCGATCAGCCGCTACACCAAGCTGCTGGCCAAAGTGACCACCGACCAGAGCGACCTCGCCACCCAGCAGGAAACCCTGCGGGCGCGGCTGGTCTCGCAATTCACCGTGTCGGAAACGCGCATCGGCACCTCGAAATCGACACTGACGATGCTGCAGAACCAGATCGCCCAGTGGAACAAGTCAAGCTAGGTCGAAACCGCCCATGCGTCGCCAACAGAACCCGCACGAAGCCTATCGCCGCGTCGACTTCGACGCCCGCGTCAACGGCGCCAAGCCGGCGGACCTCGTGCACTTGTGCTACGAACACCTGGTGAGCGCGCTCAGCACCGCTGTCCATGCCCACGGCATCGGCGACAATGGCCTGCGCAGCCGCTCGCTCACCCGGGCGCTGACGGCGATCACCGCGCTGCAACTGGGCATCTCGGGCGAAAGCAGCATGGCCGGCGCGCTGACCCAGCTCTACGCCGCCGCCCAGCGCACGATCCTGGACAGCGCGGTGGAGTTCGAGCCGCGCCGAATCGAGACGCTCCGCAGCGATTTCGCGGAGATCGGCCGCGCCCTGCAAGGCGGCTGAACACCGTCGCCCCCGCCAGCTGCTTCCATTTTGGTTACCGGTTTCCTGCCGTTTGTACGGATCCTTCCCCGATCGGCCCGCCGGTACCTCGGTTTCGGATCAGGTGCCCGGCTGCCTGCTCCGCAACATGGGTTATCTCCCCTAAGGCAGATGCCGAATAGGGAGGATACCCGTGGAGCGGATTTCGAACCTTATCCTTATCGACAACAACATGCGACGCCGGGCTGCGATCAGCCATGCCCTGTCCAGCGGCAATATCCACGTCGAACCGTTCGAGAACATTAGCGAACTGTCCAGCACCTGGCCCCGCTCGGGCGTGATCCTCATCCATGACGAAGCCGGGGTGATCGATGACCTGATCGAAGCCATGGCCCACCACGGCGAATGGTTCCCGATCATCGCCTTCAGCGAGGAGCCTTCCGCCAACCGCATCGTCGAGGCCATTCTGGACGGCGCGATCGACTATATCGCCTGGCCCATCGGCGCCGCCGAACTCAACGAAACGCTGGCCCGGGCGATTGCCCGCGCGGAAACGGTGGGCAATGCCAAGCTGCGCGAAGTCATGGCCCGCGCCCGGGTGGAACGTCTGACCCGCCGCGAACGCGAAGTGCTGGGCGGCGTCGCCAGCGGCCTGTCCAACCGGCTGATCGGCGAAAAGCTCTCGATCAGCCCGCGCACGGTGGAAATCCACCGCGCCAACATGCTCAACAAGCTGGGCGCCAACCACACCTCCGACGCCATCCGCATCGCCATCGAGGCAGCGCTGGTGAACTGACCGCCCGCCCGCCGCCAGTGCCAGTGCCGTGGGCCGGAGCCGGGGGCCGGAGCCGGGGCCCGGTACCGGCCTGACGGCGGAGCAGCGGGCAAAACGCGGACCATGCCTCCCGGCCGCCATGGCCGGGGCCATCTACCCTTCGGCTTGGCCAGAGCATCTCGGCCCCGAAAGTCTCCGGGAGCGGCGCCCATAAGAACCGGCACTGCAAGGCACCGCTCCCGGAAACCCAGTCGCCCGGAACAACGCCCAGCACGCCTGCCGATCGGAACCGACCAGATCCAGTGCCATGTTAAAACCGCGCCCTCCAGCACGGCCCCGCTCCGATCACGGGCGCGCCACTGAATTGGCGCGAGAGACAACAAGGCAAGGCAAGCGACGGCCCCTGCAATGCCCCGACCATGGACCCCACCCGCAATCCCCAGGAGTCACGCGGCACAGGCAGATCCAGTCCTCGACAAGGGGCCGGTTTGGGCCGGTTGCGGAAGGTCGGGTCATCTTTGGGAATGGGCAGATAGCTGCCTGTCCGTTGATCGCTAGCGCATAGATTGAATCGCAAGGAAAATTTGCGGCGCTGAAATTGCGGATATTTAGTTGGTAGTCGTCTCTTGGCTCGCAAGGAAGGCGTCCATAATCTCGGCTTCCCTAGCCGCAGGTGCAACGTCCAGGACTACCGTTGCTCCAAGTTCGACGTCGGGGTGAAAAGCACATTGTTCGGCGAACCACATTGCCTCCGACAATGGTTCGATAGCGTGCCATGTCGTCATTACGAACTTGTGGTCGGGGATATCACCAAAATCGAACTCTTCGAGGACCGCCCAATCAACGGAATCGTGCCAGTCTTCGCACTCAAGACCCCAAGCAATGACATATAGGCAGCCGCTCGCCACAAGCCATTTGGCGATGCGATGCCGCCATTCTTTTGTAACCGTCACATCGGAAACAACCAGGGCGCGGAACGGCCCGCAAGTTAGTTCTGGCGGGCTTTGTTCCGGCGATAAATGCACATACCTGAGTTCCATGCCTGAGGCTTACCGCATTCCAGCCAATCGGCAATTCCCTCAGACTGCTCTCAGCCGGTTTCTGGCACTGGCTGATCTGATCGATAAGTAAAGCGAACTGTCAGATTTCGGGTGCTTCAAATCCGCCCTACAACGACCGACAAGGGCGCGCAGTCGCCTAAAGCACTTCACCCTGTCGATAGGCGATCTTGGCCTCACCCCGGGCTTTGGCTCCGCGTTCTGTACGCGACACGGTCGGCATGTGATCGATATGAGTTACAAGAGCACCGAGAAAGTCAGCAACCACTCCACCTTCATGGCTGGTTTCGACATGGATGCGAAGAGCGTCGGGATCGGTGCCAAAATTTCGAACGACTACATCGGCACCAAAAATACGTTGTGCAGCTTCTCGGATAAAAGATGCCTGCTCGGGCGTGAGTTTGCAGGGCTTCTGCGACGGTGTCGGCGGGTTGGCGGGCGGCATGGCGAACACATAACCCGCACCAGCGAGATCCGCTATGGGAGACCGCAGATCTCCAGGTCGGAAAAGGCAACCAGACTGGCTGCTTCCGGAGACGACAAATCGGCCCTGAACGACCAGCATGGGCGCATGGCAGAATTTCAGCACACGCCCCAACTCAGTCATAGTCGACGTGAGCGGCGGCGTATTTTTCCGACAATCTCTTCATCCAAAAGTCGTGCGTAGCCTCCTGATGGTTCTTAAATGCATCCATCATTTCTAAGTCGGATCGGTCCAGAGGCCTGCCAAAGGAATGCTCAACCGACTCTTCCGACCATTTGTTAAGAAGTGGTTGGCAATCCGTTAGTACAGATCGGGCCATTAATTCCGATACATCCGCACCCTCTGGCACCTGCTTGCGGATGCAGCCTGTTGCGGCCTCAATGATACTTGGCCCCGAGCTAGAGCATGCCGCTACGGTGATGACGATGGCGAAAAGCGCAAGTTGATCTTTCATGCCCATAACGACGTGATAATGAGCGATGCGGATGGCAGCAATCCACCCATCCCGGCTGATGGCCGCTCAGGTCGACAAGCCTAACCTGATCTGCCCCCACCGAGTGGACCGATTGGTTTGTTAGTGCATTAAGCTCATCACCGCCATATCCGGACGGAGGTGGAGCGAAGCGGAACCGGAGGCCGGATATGGCGGTGTCGCCGTTTCTGGTGCCGGCGGTCGGTAGCCCAGGCTGCTGTGAGGGCGAACGGTGTTGTAATGCCGCCGCCATGCCTCGATCAGTACCTTGGCCTCCGCGAGGCTGTAGAAGATCTCGCCGTTGAGCAGTTCGTCGCGAAGCGACCCGTTGAAGCTTTCGTTATAGCCATTCTCCCATGGTGATCCCGGTGTGATGTAGAGTGTCTTCACGCCGATCTGGCCCAGCCATTTCTGGACGGCGGTCGCGATAAATTCGCTGCCATTATCGGACCGTATATGTGCAGGCGGACCGCGCGAGATGAACAGGTCGGCCAGGGCCGCCAGAACATCCTCATGCTTGAGCTGCCGTGCAACGATGAGCGCCAGGCATTCCCTGCTGGCCTCGTCGATGATCGTGAGGATGCGGAACTTGCGGCCATCATGCGTCCGCCCCTCGACGAAATCGTAGGCCCAGACATGTCCCGGATATTCGGGCCGCAGGCGGATGCATGAACCGTCATTGAGCCACAGGCGTCCCCGCTTTGGCTGACGCAGCGGAACCTTCAGCCCCTCACGCCGCCAGATCCGCTCAACCCGTTTATGGTTCACCGTCCATCCCGCATGGCACAGCAATGCCGTCACCCGGCGATAGCCATAACGGCCATATTGCTTCGCCAAAGCGATGATATCCTCTGTCAGCGCCTGTTCGTCATCCGCCCCGCGCGGCACCTTGCGTTGTGTCGATCGATGCTGACCCAGCACCCGGCATATCCGTCGCTCGGACACCGGAAGCTCTCGTCGTACATGATCGATGCAGCGCCGCCGCCGCGCAGGGCTCAGAAGTTTCCCTTGGCAGCCTCCTGCAGGATCAGCTTGTCCAGCGTCAGGTCCGAAATCGCCCGGCGAAGACGCTGGTTCTCTTTCTCCAGATCCTTCATACGCCGCGCCTGGTCCGTCTTCAGGCCGCCATATTCCTTCCGCCAGCGATAATAGGTTTGCTCGCTGACCGCGATCCGGCGGCAGGCTTCAGCCGTGCTCGCTCCCTGCGCCAGCACAATCTCAACTTCACGCAGCTTGCCGATAATCTCTTCCGGCTTGTGCTTCTTGCTCGGCATTCATCGTCCCTTTCGTGGTCCAGACTATCATAGTCTCTGGGCCACTCAGCGGGGGGCAGGTCATTGCGGCCTCAATGATACTTGGCCCCGAGCTAGAGCATGCCGCTACGGTGATGACGATGGCGAAAAGCGCAAGTTGATCTTTCATGCCCATAACGACGTGATAATGAGCGATGCGGATGGCAGCAATCCACCCATCCCGGCTGATGGCCGCTCAGGTCGACAAGCCTAACCGGACAGACGGCTTCCTGGCGCCCCAGATCGGCCCTTGAGCGACCGACAAGGGCGCTAACCTGCCGGTGAATTGGTAGGGCATCACAACCTCGCAATCCACGCACTACGCCATAGTGTCAGCGCAATGGCATACATTTTGAGGGTCCGGGGGATCATCCCCCGGGAAACTCTCTTTTCTTAAATCCTGAAAACTTACCCCGCCAGATGCTCGCTCAGGGACCGCGCCGCGCCGACCAGCGCCTGTTTTACCCGCTCCATCTCGCCGCGCAGGGTGGCGCCGATGCCGATGGCAACGAGGGCGTGGGTCGGCACGCCATTGCCGCGCCCGCCCTTCCACACCGGCGCGGCGATCACGGTGACGCCGGCGATGTAGTGGCCCTCGTCCACGGCAATGCCGGTCTGCCGCGCTTCGGCGACTTGCGCGCACCATTCTTCCCATGACGGCGCATGGTCCCAGCGCAGCGCCTCGAAGCGCGGGCGCAAGCTTTCGAGGTCGGAGACCCCAAAGGCGGCGATGCAGCGGCCGGTGGCGGAAACGAGCGCGGGGAAGCGGCTGCCCACTTGCGTCGAGAGCTGGAACGCCTCGCTCGCCTCAGCCATCGCCGTGACGATGATGTGGTCGAGCCCGAAGACCTGCACGCCCAGCGTGGTCAGCCCGAACTCGCGCGAGATGCGGTCGAGCGGGCCTTGCGCAAGATCGTTGAACTGGTCCCGCTTGAGCCAGCCACGGGCCAGCGTGAGCACGCCGGCATCGAGCGCGTAGCGCTTGGTATCGGGGTCAAAAGCCACGAATTCCTCGGCCACCAGCGCCCTCAGGACATAGAGGCAGGTGCTGGGCACGAGGCCCAGTTCGCGGGCCACGGCCTGCACCCCCATCGGCGATCCGCGCTTGCCCAGCAGGCGCAGCACGGCGGCCGCCCGGGCGATGGCGGGGGCCTTGCTGGCGCGCACGGCGTCTTCGAGGGGGTCTGTGCTGCTCATCGTTCAATATATAGAATAACATTCAATATTTACAAAACAAGCGCGTTTCATCACCATTGCTGAACACAAGGACAAAAGGCCGGCCCCGAATCGTGCAAGCGAGTCGTGTCGGCGGGCAAGCGGGATGAGCGATGGTGAAGTTGACCGATCTTTCGAGCTATGCCGATGCGCAGGCGCATGCCTCCTCGGCGGCGCTGTGGGAACTGTTCGACGGCGACCGCGAGGTGCTCAACATCGCGCATGAGTGCATCACCCGGCATGCCGATGGTTCGGGCCGGGCGGCGGTGCGGATCGCCCACGCAGATGGCCGCGATGAAATCCTCAGCTTCGACCTGATCGCCGCCGGAGCCGCGCGCTTTGCCCACTGGCTCGATGCCGAGGGGGTGCAACCGGGCGAGCGCATCGCCTTCATGCTGGAGCCCTCGCTGCCGTTCTACGTCTGCCTGTTCGGGGCGATGCAGACCGGGGCGATCTCGGTGCCGCTGTTCACGCTGTTCGGGCCCGACGCGCTGAAGCTCAGGATCGACGACTGCAAGCCCTCGATCCTCGTCACCAATGCCGAGAAGGCGGAGCTTGCACGCGGCGCGGTGACGGCGGAAAACGGCCCGCGCGTGATCGTCGCGGACGAGGGCCTGCTGGACGAGATCGCGAAGTTCCCCGCGGCTTATGCGCCGAAGACCAGGGCCGGCGACCTCGCCGTGTTCCAGTACACCAGCGGCACCACGCGCGAGCTGCCCGAAGCGGTGAAGCACACCCACAAGGCATTGGTCACGCTGATGTTTGCGGCGCTCTACGGCACCGGGATCCGTCCGGGCGATGAATTCTTCTGCCCGTCCTCGCCCGCATGGGGCCATGGTCTCTGGCACGGCACGCTGGCGCCATTAGGTCTGGGCGTCACCACCGGCACCTTCGCGGGGCGCTTCGATCCGGTGCGGCTGATGAAGGCGCTGGATGACTACGGCATCACCAATATGTCGGCGGCGGCAACGCACTACCGGATGATGAAGAACAGCGGCGCGGCGGGGGACTACGCGTTCCACTTCCGCAAGCTGTCCTACACCGGGGAGCCGATCGATCCGGCGACGCTGGAATGGATCGACGAGACGTTCAAGGTGCCGGTCTGCTCGATGTACGGCACCACCGAGATCGGCGTGGTGCTGGTGAACTACCCCGGCGCGGCGGACTTCACGGTGAAGCCGGGATCGCTGGGCAAGGCGGTGCCGGGGCAGAAGCTGGAAGTCCAGCGCGCCGATGGCACCCCCACCGCCCCCGGCGAGATCGGCGAGCTGATGCTCTGGCGGGGCGGCGCCTGGATGACCACCAAGGACCGCGCGAAGATCGACGACGAGGGCTATTTCTACCACTGCGGCCGCGCGGACGACGTGATCATCTCGGCCGGCTGGACGATGTCCGCCGTCGAGATCGAGAACACCATGCTGCGGCATGACAACGTGCTGGAATGCGGGGTGATCGGCGTGCCCGACGAGCAGCGCGGGCAAGTGGTGAAGGCCTTTGTCGTCGCCAATCGCGCGGGCGACGATGGCTTCGTCAAGGAGCTTCAGGACTTCACCCGCGAACGCCTCGCCCAGCACGAATTCCCGCGCATCGTGGAGTTCGTGGACGAGCTTCCCAAGAACCCGGCCGGCAAGGTCCACCGCAAGATGCTGCGCGACCGCGAGGCGGCGAAGGCCGCTGAAGCGGTAGCAACTGTGAACTGACCCTTCCCGTCGTCCCCGCGAAAGCGTGGACCCCGCTTTTCTTGGCGGGCGCAGCGAGAAGGAAGCGGGGCCCCCGCTTTCGCGGGGGTGACGAAACAGAGTTTGAATATTCAGGAGAGTACCGAAATGGCAACGACAGCAGAGCCTACCACCAAGTTCCCCAAGATCACCGAGGCCGGTCTCGACGACTTGCGCGCCCGCATCGGCGTGAAGATCGAGAACACCGTCGAGCCGTGGAACTACGAGGCCACCCGCGATGCGATCCGCCACTATGCGCACGGCATCGGCGACGACAATCCGCTGTGGTGCGACCCTGAATATGCCGCGAAGACGAAGTACGGCTCGCTCGTCGCGCTGCCTTCGTTCCTGTTCACCACCAGCCGCATCGTCTCGGGTTACTGCGGCGGCCTTTCGGGCGTCCACGCGATGTGGGCGGGTGCCGACTGGACCTGGCACAAGCCGGTGCTGCGCGGCGACACCATCAGCACCGTCGCCTACCTCAAGGATCTGGTCGAGCATCAGACCAAGTTCGCGGGCCGCTCGTTCCAGCAGATCTACCACGTCGATTTCTACAACCAGCACGGCGAGCAGGTGGCCGGCGCGGACTCGTGGGTGTTCCGCACCGACCGTGACGAGGCGCGCGAGCGCGGCACCAAGTACACCGAAGCCCGCGGCCGCGTGGAGCCCTTCACCCAGGCCCAGCTCGACGAATTCTACGACATCTACGACCAGGAAGAGATCCGCGGCGCCGCCCCGCGCTACTTCGAGGACGTCAACGTCGGCGACAAGCTGCCGCCGATGATGAAGGGCCCGATGACCGTCACCGGCTTCATCTGCTACGCGCAGGGCTGGGGCGGCCTCTACATCCGCGCCAACAAGCTGGCCTACAAGATGCAGAAGGCGCATCCGGGCCTGGGCATCCGTAACCGCTTCAACGTGCCGGACTGCCCCGAGCGCGTGCACTGGGACGAAGCCTTCGCGCTCGAAGTCGGCGCGCCGGGCGCTTACGACTACGGCCCGGAGCGCTGCTCGTGGCTGACCCATCACATGACCGACTGGATCGGTGACGACGGCTTCCTCCACAAGTCGAACTGCCAGATCCGCCGCCACAACCCGGATGGCGATGCCATCATCATCACCGGCGAAGTGACGCGCAAGTTCGAGGAAGGCGGCAAGAAGTACGTCGAAGTGGCGCAGAAGGCGACGACCCATCGCGGCGAGCTTTCGGCCTTCGGCACCGCCGTGGCCGAACTGCCCGGCAAGGCCTGATGGTCTGAAGCCCCGAACAACGGGGGAGCGATTTCGGCCCGGACCTTTGCGCAAGGTCCGGGCCGTGTCGTAGGAATGCTGCCAAACGCAACGGGAGAGAGCATGGGCCAGAGCTATCATTACGGCCTCCACAGGCCCGAAGGGCGCGATGCGGTGGCCGCGATCCGTTCCCTCTTTCGCGAGAACCCGGGCCGATGAGCACGGACACGCCTTGGGCGGGGCCGCTCGCCGGGGTGCGGGTGATCGATTTCACCCGCGTGCTGGCAGGGCCCGCCGCCAGTCTGGCATTGGCCGACTTGGGCGCCGAAGTGTTCAAGATCGAACCGCCCGGCAGCGGCGACGAGACGCGCACCTTCCCGCCCCTGCGCGAGGGCGAGAGCCACTATTACCTCGCGGTCAATCGCGGCAAGAAGTCCATCGTTGTCGACCTCAAGAGCGAGGAGGGGCTGGCGCTGGTGCGCGATCTGGCGGCCAAGTGCGACGTGCTGGTGGAGAACTACCGCCCCGGGGTGATGGACCGGCTCGGCCTTGGCTACGAGGCGATGAAGGCGATCAACCCGCGGCTGATCTACTGCTCGATCTCCGGCTACGGCCAGACCGGCCCGCTCAGGGACCGGCCCAGTTTCGACATCGTGCTCCAGGCCATGTCCGGCGCGCTCTCCATGAACGGCGAGCCGGACGGGCTGCCGACCAAGCTGGGCATTCCGCTGGGCGATCTGGTCGGCGGCATCAATGGGCCGATCGGCATTCTCTCCGCCCTTTACGAGCGGGAGCGGACCGGCGTGGGCCGGCATATCGACGTCAGCCTGATGGACGGGCTGATCGGCATGCTCGGCTACATCGCCCAGCTCGCCTTCTTCAACGGCAGCGATCCCACCCGCGTCGGTTCGCAGCATCCCAATCTGGTGCCCTACGGCATCTTCCCGGCGCGCGAGGGCTCCATTGTCATCGCCTGCCTGACGCCGGGGTTCTGGAGCCGGATCTGCCGCGCGATCGAGCGGCCGGACCTGACCGAAGACCCGCGCTACGACACGCTGGAAAAGCGCCGCGACGCGCGGGCCGAGGTCAACGCCATCGTTTCCGCCTTTACCGAGCGCCGCAGCGTGGACGAACTGGTGGCGATCTTCACCGCGCATGAAGTGCCGCATGCGCCGATCCTGGGCGTCACCGAGGCGCTGGCGCAGCCGCAGGCGGCGGCACGCGAGATGGTGGTGGAAACGCAGCACAAGACGCTGGGGCCGATCCCCATCGTGGGTCGTCCGATCCGCTTCACCGACGCCCCGCAGCCGGTGCCGAGCGCGCCGCCGGTGCTGGGCGAGCACACCGATGCCATTCTGGAAGCGGTGCTCGATCTTTCGCCGGAGCGAATTGCGCAGCTGCGCCGCGCCGGAGTGGTTGCCTGAGGCCGTGCTTCGGGCAAGGCTGGCGTAAAGAACCCGAGAGGATTTCCCGATGGCCGACTTGCGCTTCGATGACCGTGTTGCCGTGATCACCGGCGGCGGGCGCGGTCTGGGCCGCGCCCACGCGCTCCTGCTGGCGAGCCGGGGCTGCAAGATCGTCGTCAACGATCCCGGCGTCTCGATGGCGGGCGATGCCACCGATGAGGGCCCCGCCGAGGCGCTGGCCGCCGAGATCCGCGCCATGGGCGGGGAGGCTGTCGCCAACACCGATAGCGTCGCCACCCCCGCAGGCGGCAAGGCGATCATCGGCGCGGCGCTCGATGCCTTCGGGCGGATCGACGTGCTGATCCACTCGGCGGGCAACGTGCGGCGCGGCAGCCTGAGCGATCTCGCCTACGAGGATTTCACCAGTGTCCTCGATGTCCACCTCAAGGGCGCCTACCACGTCGTGCGCGAGGCGTTTCCGCTGATGATGGCGCAAGGCTACGGGCGCATCGTGCTCACCAGTTCGATCAACGGGCTTTACGGCAAGTCGGACAATGTGACGTATGCGATGTGCAAGGCGGGCTTCATGGGCCTGTCCAACACCGCCGCGATCGAGGGGCAGCACAATGATGTGAAGTCCAACCTGATCGTGCCTGCCGCCGTCACCCGCATGTCCGAAGGCATCGATACCAGCCAGTTTCCGCCGATGGAGCCGGAGCAGGTGGCGCCGATGGTCGGTTATCTCTGCCACGAAAGCTGCACGGCCTCGGGCGAGATGTTTGTCGCCATGGGCGGCCGCCTGGCGCGGGCCCGGGTGACCGAGAACGCGGGCGCCTTCCGCCAGGACTGGTCGCTGGAGCAAGTGGCGGACCAGATCGAGGCCATTCGCGATGGCGGCGCGGTTCTGGCCTTCCCGCCGGTGCCCGACGGCCAGCTTGAACATCTGCTCTACGGTTTCGGCATGATCCGGCGCGAGACGGCGGCGGTCTGAGGACAAGCTTCGAAAGTCCGCCTCCGGCCCGCTGCTGGCATCACCGTCCGGCGGCTTTCGGGGCCGGGCCTGATTGCGGTTAAATTCCTGCAAGGCTTGCGGTATGGCGAGGCCATGGTTCCGGCGCTCCCGATCTGTACCTGTCTTGCGGCCCTGCTGCTGATCGCGCCTGCCGCGGCCCATCCCGGCGGGCTCGATGCCGCCGGGTGCCACACCAATCGCAAGACCGGCGGCTACCATTGTCACGGCGGCCGAAGCGCCGCTTCGTCATCGCCGAAGGGCCCGTCATCGCCATCGTCATCGCCATCATCGCGGGCGCGGCGCATGCCACTGTCCGGTTCCGGCTATTACCCCAATTGCGCGGCCGTGCGCGCGGCGGGAGCGGCGCCGTTGCGGCGGGGCAGCCCCGGTTATCGCGCCGGGCTGGACCGCGACGGCGACGGGGTGGCCTGCGAATAGACCTCGGAGTCTGGCCGGAAAATGCCCTTGCGGGCTGGCGCCGCGAAATTCGCTTCTCGTGAATTTCCAAACGGTCTCTCAGCCGCGCAAGTCCTCGAGGCAGCGGGTGAACCAATCGGCGACTTGTCGGCGTTCGTTCTCGCCGAAGCCGGTCAGCGGCAAGTGCCTGAGGAAAAACACGAAGCCGATCGAGAGGATCGAGATCTGCAGCGCCTTGACCGCGCCGCTGTCGCCGCCGATCGCCTCGGCGAGCGGTGCGATGCAGCGGCGGGCAAAGACGCGGGCGGCGATCTCGGCGGCTTCCGGCGCGCCCGAGGCCATGGCAATCATCAGCATCGGCTGGACCGATTCCGCCCGCCCCAGCAGTTCCCCGGTCACATGGCGGGCAAAGTCTTCGGGCGCAACCGCGAGCAGCGGGTCCACCGTCATGGCCTGGTCCAGCGCCGCCTCGAACAGGCCGGCCTTCGATCCGAAGTAGCGCAGGAGCAGCGGCGAACTGATGCCGGCGCGCGCGGCGATCTCGCGGATGCCGCTATGCGAATAGCCCCTGGTCGAAAACAGCTGCTTGGCGGCATCGAGAATGCGCGCACGGGTGGCTTGGGCATTTCTGGCGCCGCTGGGGGGAGGGGGTGCTTCCATCGCCGGGAGGCTATCGCCCGGATTGACAGAAGGGCAAGGGCGCCTGAAGTTACCAGTCGATAACATAGGGCGGGGAGAGGACGAAAATGGCGACATTTGTACTCGTGCACGGCGGCGGTCATGGCGGCTGGTGCTACAAGCGGGTGGCGCAGGGTCTCAGGGCGCTCGGGCATGAGGTCCATGCGCCCTCGCTCAGCGGCCTTGGCGATCGCAAGCATCTGCTGGGCCCGGCGATCGATCTCGACACCCATATCGACGATATTGCCCAGCTGCTGGAATACGAGGACCTGCGCGAGGTGATCCTGGTCGGCCACAGCTATGGCGGCATGGTCATCACCGGGGCGGCGGATCGCCAGCCGGGCCGGGTGGGGCACCGGGTCTATCTCGACGCGGCCTATCCGTGCGACGGCGAATCGCTGCACGACCATGCCTTCGTGATGATCGATCAGGCCCGCCAGACGATGCGGCAAGTGGACGGCGTCGAGGTGGTGCTCGAACCGGCACCGGGGTTTGCCGCCTTTTTCGGCGTGATCGATCCGGTTCTGGGGGCCTGGACCGATGCGCGGCTGACCCGGCAGCCGTGGAAATGCTTTGCGCAGAAGATCGTCTTCACCAACGAATCGGCCATGCGGGCGATTCCGGAGAGCCATCTCATCTGCACATCAACCATTCCCACCCGGGACATGTCCTTAATCACCGAGCGCTCGCAAGGGCGGGTATGGGATATCGACACGGGGCACGATCTTATGCTGACCGAGCCGGAATGGGTCTGCGAAAAACTCGATGCGATCGCCAGGCTGGAAAATTAACTCGATAATGGAGGCGGTTGTCGTGGAAAGTGCGGCTGCAGAAGCGTGAATACCGGTTTCACGATGAACGGAGAGGCTGTAGCAACCTGATACGGGGTGAAAGCCCACGTTGTTTGTGCGGATTGACAGTCGGGCCCACTTGGGGACTTTGGCGCATCCGCATGGACCGGGTTAGCAACGATGGCGAGTTCCGTGATCGAACGAGTTTCCGAAACCGACGTATGGACCGCGCGCCTGCGCGACTTTCTCCACGACTGCGCGGGCAGCGCCCCGGCGGAGGAGCACGATCGCATTCGCGAGGCGGTGCTGCTGCTGCATGATCCCGACGGGCTGGTCGGCCATGCCTTCGAACCGGCGGCGATCGCCGCGATGCTGGCCTGCGGGGCGGGGGAAAGCGCGGTGCTGGCGATCCTGGGGCCGGACCTCAATTGCATGATCTCGCGCGGGAGCGCCGGTTCGTGCCTGGCCACGCTGGTGCTGGCGGATGGTTCGGAGGAAGTGATCTGCGAAGGCTCCACGCTCGCGCTGGCGCTGCTGGCGGCCTATGTCTCGATGCTGCTGGCCGGTGCCGAGCGGGAGGATGAGGCCGTCAGCACGTTAACGATGCCCGCGGGCGTCCGGTTGCACTGACGCAGCCGACCTGCTCTGGCACCCACTCTGGCCAGCCCGGCGTCGGCTGGCGCGGGCTATCGAGTGCATGATGCGATGGGTGAACGGGACGGCGCATCCGGGGGGTCGCACGAAGACCGGATGCGCCGCCAGTCGGGGTCATGGGGTCTCGCGGCGGTTCCGGCCCGGAGGGTGTCAAGGCCTGCCGCCTCGCCCCGGGCGGAAACCGCGGGTGCGAGACCGGTGCCGGCGGAGTAATCAGGTGGCGTGCCGGCCTTCGGTTATCTAACGCAGCACTCGCTAAACCTTCGTGGGCGGCATGCTAAGGTCTATTCCGGGGCGGATTTCCAAGGCGAGACAGGGGCCCTCGACACTGATGCCATCGGACTCGCGCACGCAGGCGACGTCTTTGCGCCCATCGAAGTCGCTGAGCGCCTGATTTCACGCGACAGGTAGCCGACCGTCCGGTTTTCCTCGCCGCCCAAGCTCCTCAGCAGCCCTGATGGGTGGTAAACTGACGTTGCAAGCGAAAGCGCCTACCGTAAATAGCGTCTATGATTTGGAACATCATAGACCGGCGTGAACGCCCATATCGTTGGCGAGAAGTGAACGCCATCGTGGAAGCAGTTGAACATGACAACAGTTGCGATGATGCGGACCAGGCCCCAGAAAGCCATCCTGCAATAACGGTCGATTACGCAAGCCTCGAAGCAGTCTCGGTCAACGAAGCCGTGATTTGGGCAACTGATCAGCCCTGTGCCGTAACCCTTTATCTGTATGACGTGGGGCGCGGCTTTTCAGACGAGGAACACTTCCATGTCGTTGAGAACCGCTTTCCGGAATAACCTCGACGGGGCGTGTGCGACTGGTCGGCTGCGCGCCCTAGTCGGTCGCTCAGCACCCGAAGCCACGCTCCCCAAACCGGCCATGCCGGAAAACACCTGATTTTCGGCATAAAGCTCGAAACCATTCAAACCGGCAGACTGCTCACCTGTTTGCGGAACCAAGGCACTGCAATCTCATCAACAAACAAAAGAAGTTCTTCCAAGCATCGCTCGTAGGTGCTCCAGGTCTGTGCATTGAAGCGATGGTGATACGCATACCCATTTGGTCGTCGAGTATGGTCACTGATTAAGCTCACCGGACCTATGGACGCGTCATCTGGTGCGCTTAAGCCGAGCATTATACGGAGGTCGACTGATGGCGTTCGCGGCTTACCGTATGATGATCCGTTTCTGTGGAAATAGATGGTTTCAGCGTATTTTCCGTGCTGCCTTAGCCAAAGGCACTTTTTCGTTTGAGTGAAGCCATAGGCGGCAATCTGCTGCGAGAAATCAGCGCAAACGCGCTCCATGCCCTTAGAAATTATGATCGTGTTACTATCCATCGCAGGGCAGCATAGCAGCTACTCCAAGGCCTACAATCGAGATCATAGCCGCTGGGTTTTCGGCGGCTCTGAGGTGAACCCGACCATCAGTTTTGCCCTGTCGAAAAACACATGTTTTCCGTACAGGAGGCACGCAATTCCGCCAGAACACGTCTCGCCCGCCGCTTCTTGGCATTCGCGTGGAGGCGATTGTATGGAAAACCTCGTCGGATTGAAAATGCGTCGGAACCCCTGTTCAAAGATGTTTTCCGACATGCCCAATCGGCAGCTATCTCACTCGCGCCTCTCCGAACGCGACATTCCGCTACCGGCCCTCTGTTCACCAGCTTCACACCCAGTCCTGACGCCGTGTTTGGCCACAACGCCGCCAAGTTGTGGGAGCGCGAGGGCGATGGCCCTCGCATTTGCCCTTGTTCTTCCTTCAAAACGCAAAGCGTTTTCCTACATCGCCGCGCCCTGCCATGATCCCGCGCGAGACGATCTTTGACATGGTGGGAAAAGCGGGCGCGGCGCTTCACAAAGTGACACGCACCGGCGGAAAGTGTCGCCTTGCGCGGTCGCAAGGTGACACTTTTCGCGCATAAGGTGACGGTTCAACCCGCAAGGTGACACGTTTCACGGCCTGGAGGCGGTTTTTTCCTCTGGACCGTGTCAACAGTGTCAACCGGGCCGGATCAGGCGTCTCGCTTCTTGAGGAGGACGGTGCGCAGCATCGACAGCGCGATCTCGCCGCGCTGGTTGGTCAGTTCGTGCTTGAACACGACGATGCCCTGCGTGGGGCGCGACTTGCTCTCGCGCATTTCGACCACTTCGGAATGGCAGGTGAGCGTATCGCCGATGAAGGTGGGCTTGGGCGTCACCACCTTGTCGAAGCCGAGGTTGGCGACGAGCGTGCCCACCGTGGTGTCCGCGATGGACAGGCCGACGGCAAGGCTGAAGGTGAAAGTGGAATTGACGAGGATCTGGCCGAACTCGCTCTGCTTCGCAAATTCGGCGTCGAGATGGAGCGGCTGCATGTTGTGCGTCATCGCCGAGAACAGGAGGTTGTCGGTCTCGGTAACGGTGCGGCTGGGCTGGTGGGAGATGCGCTCGCCGAGGGTCCATTCGTCGAAAAACTTGCCGGGCATTATTCGCTCTCCTCGATCCGGGCGAGCAGGGTTTCGACCTGCACTTGCGCTCCGGCAACGGCGTTGAGTTCGGCGACCGTGCCGTCAAACGGCGCGGTGAGCGTGTGCTCCATTTTCATCGCCTCGAGCGTGAGCAGCTTCTGGCCCTTGGTCACGGTCTGGCCTTGGACGACCTCGACGGCGATCACCTTGCCCGGCATCGGCGCCAGGATCGCGCCCGAGGCATCGGCGCTGCCATGCACGCCGTCGCGGCGCCAGGGGGTGAGCAGCCAGGCCTGGCCCTGCTCGGTGACGAGCACGGCCGCCTCGGGCTCCTCGCTGCCTTCACCCGTCAGCGCGATCTCCACCTTCTCGCCGTCGAGCGAGAACCATGCTGACCGCACGGGCGCAGCATTGAGGCGGAAACCGGCGAGCGGGGTGACGGGCACGAGCGAGTTGGCGGCAGCCTCCAGCACTTCGTCCGAGGGCACGGGCGCCTCGGCCATCGCCTCGCCATCGCGGCCGATCAGGCCGGTGTCGACCTTGCCCGCGGCGAAGTCGGGATGCTGCAGGGCTTTCACGAGGAACGAGGCATTGGTGCGCACCGGCCAGACGGCGGTGTCCTCCAGCATCTCGCCCAGCGCCCCGCGCGCCTCGTCGCGGTCCTCGCCCCAGGCGATGACCTTGGCAATCATCGGGTCGTAGAACGGCGAGACTTCGGCGCCTTCGTAGACGCCGGTGTCGATGCGGCCGCCCTCGGCCTCGCCGAACTCGAGCAGTTCGAGCGTGCCGATGCTGGGCAGGAAGCCCTTGGCCGGGTCCTCGGCATAGAGGCGCGCCTCCATCGCCCAGCCATGGATCTCGAGGTCCTGCTGCGCCTTGGGCAGCGGCTGGCCGCTGGCAACGAGCAATTGCCATTCGACGAGGTCGACCCCGGTGATCTCCTCGGTCACCGGATGCTCGACCTGCAGGCGCGTGTTCATTTCCATGAACCAGATGCGGTCGGCCGAAAGCGGGCCCGAACCGTCGGCGATGAACTCGATGGTGCCGGCGCCGACATAGTCCACCGCCTTGGCCGCACGCACGGCGGCGGCGCAAAGCGCCTCGCGCGTCGCCGCATCCATGCCGGGGGCGGGGGCTTCCTCGATCACCTTCTGGTGGCGGCGCTGGAGCGAGCAGTCACGCTCGAACAAGTGGACGACGTTGCCGTGGCTGTCGCCGAAGACCTGCACTTCGATGTGGCGCGGGCTGGCGATGTACTTCTCGATCAGCACATGGTCGTTGCCGAACGAGGACGCCGCCTCGCGCTTGCACGAGGCCAGCGCGTCGATGAAGGCATCCGGTGCCTCGACCAGCCGCATGCCCTTGCCGCCGCCGCCGGCCACCGCCTTGATCAGCACCGGATAGCCGATCTTCGCGGCCTCGTCGGCCAGGAAGGCAGGGGCCTGGTCAGCCCCCATGTAGCCCGGCGTCACCGGCACCCCGGCTTCGGCCATGAGCTTCTTCGCCGCGTCCTTCAGGCCCATCGCAGTGATCGAGGACGGGTTCGGCCCGACCCAGACCAGCCCCGCGTCGATCACCGCCTGCGCGAACTCGGCATTCTCGGACAGGAAGCCGTAGCCGGGGTGGATCGCCTCGGCCCCGGTCGCCTTTGCCGCGGCAAGGATCTTCTCACCGACAAGATAGCTCTCGCGCGCCGGTGAAGGGCCGATATGCAGGGCCTCGTCCGCCTCGCGCACATGCAGCGCATCGGCGTCCGCATCGGAATAGACGGCAACAGTGCGGATACCCATCTGGCGGGCCGTGCGGATGACGCGGCAGGCAATCTCGCCGCGATTGGCGATGAGCAACGACTGGATCATGGATGACGCTCCGGAAAGCCGTGGCGGGTATGCAGCGCCGCAAGGACGCCCTCGATGTCGCCCGCGAAACCGCCCTCGGCAAAGGCAAGCGCGGGGAGGTTCTGATTGGCCTCGCCCAGCATGGCGACCACCGCCGCGCGCGGGCGCGGCCAGCCGACACGGACAACCTCGATATTGCCCGCCCGCTCGGGGAACAGCGCCAGGAGGCCCTCGACCGTCACGCAATCCTTGCAATAGAATCGGCGCTCGCCGCCGAGAGCCGGATCGGCATAATCGAAATCGAGCACAAAAAGAGTATCCTTGGCCATCGCCATCACATCCTGAACACGCCGAATTGCGGTTTCTCGGGGATCGGTGCCTCAAGGCAGGCCACCAGCGCAAGGCCCAGCACGTCGCGGGTCTGCGCCGGGTCGATCACGCCGTCATCCCACAGGCGCGCGGTGGCGTAATAGGGGTTGCCCTCATCCTCGTACTTCTGGCGGATCGGCGCCTTGAACGCCTCCGCCTGCTCTGGCGACCACGTCGCGGCATCACGGTGGACAGTCGCCAGCACCGAAGCCGCCTGTTCGCCGCCCATCACCGAGATACGCGCATTGGGCCAGGTGAACAGGAAACGCGGATCGTAGGCACGCCCGCACATGCCATAGTTGCCCGCGCCGAACGAGCCGCCGATCAGCACGGTGATCTTCGGCACGGTGGCGGTGGCGACAGCCGTGACGAGCTTGGCCCCGTGCTTGGCGATGCCCTCCGCCTCGTACTTGCCGCCGACCATGAAGCCGGAAATGTTCTGGAGGAACAGCAGCGGGATGCGGCGCTGGCAGGCCAATTCGATGAAGTGCGCGCCCTTCTGCGCGCTCTCCGAGAACAACACGCCGTTGTTGGCAAGGATCGCCACTGGTTGCCCGTGGATATGCGCGAAACCGCAGACAAGGGTAGTGCCGTAGAGCGCCTTGAACTCGTGGAACTCGCTGCCATCGACGATGCGGGCGATCACCTCATGCACATCATAAGGCGCACGCACATCCTCCGGCACGATGGCATAGAGTTCTTCCGGGTCGTACTTGGGCGGACGCGGCGCGCGCAGCGGTTGATCGTGATGGTGCAGCGGGCCGAGATGGCTGACGATATCGCGCACGATGGTCAGCGCATGCTCGTCGTTATCGGCAAGGTGGTCGGTCACGCCCGACTTGCGGCTGTGGAGATCGCCGCCGCCAAGGTCTTCGGCCGAGATCACTTCGCCCGTCGCCGCCTGCACCAGCGGCGGCCCGGCGAGGAAGATCGTGCCCTGCTCCTTCACGATCACGCTCTCGTCACTCATCGCCGGAACATAGGCGCCGCCGGCGGTGCAGCTTCCCATCACGCAGGCGACCTGCGGAATGCCCCTCGCGGACATCTGCGCCTGGTTGAAGAAGATGCGGCCGAAGTGGTCGCGATCGGGAAACACCTCGGCCTGATGCGGCAGATTGGCGCCGCCACTGTCGACAAGGTAGATGCACGGCAGGTTGTTTTCCTGCGCGATTTCCTGCGCGCGGACGTGCTTCTTCACGGTGATCGGGTAATAGGTGCCGCCTTTCACGGTGGCATCGTTGCAGACGATCATGCACTGACGACCGGAAACCGTGCCGATGGCGGTAATCAGCCCGGCGCCGGGAATGTCGTCCTCATAGAGTCCTTCCGCGGCAAGCTGCCCCAGTTCCAGCAATGGCGAGCCGGGATCGAGCAGCCGCTCCACGCGTTCCCGCGGCAGCAGCTTGCCGCGCGCGACATGGCGTTCGCGCGATTTCTCGTTCCCGCCGAGCGCCGCCTTGGCGACTTTCCCGCGCAGTTCGGCCACCAGCGCGCGGTTATGGCGATCACGCGCCAGCGCTTCGGGGCTGTCGAGATTCAGGCTGGTCTGGAGCACTGGTGCGCTCATGCTTCCTTCTCCGGTCGGGCCGCTCAGGCCGCTTCCCACGTTCGAGTGATGTGCCCCACTTATGTAGACAAGCCGAAAGGTCAGCGGAAATTGAAAGTTTCCGCCCTTCGTAATAGATGACACCTATGATCGACCAATATCTGCTGCGCTATTTCCTGGCCGTGGCCGAAACCGGCAATTTCAGCCGCGCGGCGCGGGCGGTCAGCGTCACCCAGCCGACGCTTTCCGCCGGGATCGCCAAGCTGGAACGCGAACTGGGCGCGCGCCTGTTCGACAGGGATCGCCAGCGCGTTGCCCTGACTCCGGCGGGAAGCCGTTTCCTCGTCCGCGCCCGCCGCATCGCCGCCGAATACGAGCACGCGCTGGTCGAACTGGCCGAGGCCGCCGAACCAAGCCTGCTGCGCGTGGGCGTGCTGGGCACCATTCCGACCTACGTGATACGCCGCGCCTTGGCCGAGCATAGCGAACAGGGCGGCGGCGAAGCGCTCGAACTGCTCGACGGCAGCGAGCGCGATCTTGCCGAGCGACTGGAGCGCGGGCGGATCGACGTGGCCCTTACGGTCGTTCGCCCCCACCACGCGCGCTACCAGCCCGAGGTCCTCGCCCGCGAACGCTACATGATGGTACTGCCGCCCGACCATCCCCTGGCCGCCGAGCGCGAAATTCTCGCCGAACAACTCGCGAGGGACCGCATGGCGCTGCGCCGCCACTGCGAGGCCCTGCCGGAGATCAACCGCTTCTTCACCCAGCGCGGCGTCCGCCCGCGCTTCGTGCTCAAGACCACCAGCGACGAGCGCGTCCTCTCGGTGATCCGCAGCGGCGCCGGGGTCGGGATGATGCCGGAGGGGTTCGCCGATGGCTCGGTGCAGTTCGTGCCGGTGCGCGATTTCGAACTCACGCGCGAGGTGGGACTGCTGCACGCCGGGAGCGCGAGACGGAGCGCTTTTCTGGAGATTTTGCGCCGGCTGTATCGGGAAGAAAAGGAATAAGCAGGGGAGCATAGCCCCCCTGCACCCCCAATATCGTCTAGGTTACGCGGACCAACCGCGTTGCGCGCTCATGCCGGCGTCGGGAGACATATTGGCTGCGCCGCAAGGGGCGCACTCCGGCTAGGTGGCGCGCGGCGAAGACATTCTGCGGGTCTGGGGGATCTCCTGAGCTGGTCGAAGGGCCCCAGGACTTCTTTCCTGCCTTCAAACTTCAGCCGCAACCACCTTCAGTCGCGGCATCGTCGCTTCCAACAGCTTGAGGCTTTTCCACCCCTCCTCGGGTGAAAGTCCGCCCAGCAAAGGCTGGAAGCCGACATGGCCCACGCCGCCCATGCTGCGCACTTTCTCGACGAGCTGATCCGGCGTCCAGACTGCAAACATGCCCGCCTGGCGCAGCACCGCCGGATCGGTAAGGCCCTTGAACGGCGAGTTCGAACCATCGCCTTCCTGCTCGGCCCACTTGGCATATTCGGTAATGACATGGACCGCGTGGGGCGCGATGGCTTCCCAGCCCGCATCGGGGTCCTCGCAAAGATGGACTGCCAGCGGCATCCCCGGCGTCGGGCGGAAATGGGTGCGCGGCGCGTGGCCGAGCCGCTCGCATTCGGCAAGGTAGAGGTCGACGAGTTCGGGTTTCATCGGCCCGAAGCCGACGCCGAACTTCGCCGCGCGCCTGGCCGATGCAGGCACCCCGCCGCCGACCATGACGATGTCCTCCGGTGCCTGCACCGGAAGCGGACGGACGTAGATCGGGCGACCGTCGAACTCGAACCTTTCGCCCCGCAGCGCGCGCAGGATCACCTCCAGCCCTTCGTCCATCAACCGCGCCCGGTCCTTCAGGGACTTGCGGAACATGGCGAATTCGGACGGCACATAACCGGCGCCGAAAATGACATTGAGCCGTCCGTTCGACATCTGGTCGACAATCGCGATCTGCTCGGCCAATTCGACCGGATCGTGCAGCGGCAGCACCACCGCGCCGAGCATGAAACGGATACGGCTGGTCACCGCCGCCATGCCGGCCGCCAGCGTGAAAGGCTGCGGCAGGTACCCGTCCTCGGAGCCGTGATGCTGCATCAGCCCGATCTGGTCGGCCCCGATCCTGTCGACAAAGGCGGCCATCTCGACAGCCGCGCGGTACAGTTCGTGCGTCGGCGTTGCCCAGCCCGGCGAGCGCATGTCGAATGAGACGTTGATACGAATGGCATTCACGGCCTGATCTCCAGTGCGGCATAAGAGGGATCCCCGCGGTCCCTGCGTGCGTGGGCATGGCTCTTCATCGGGGTGACTTCGCGGATGGCATCGAACTCGATCACCGCCTCGCGGCGATCGATCGCCCAGTGGCCACCGCGCTTCGACCAACGGTCGCAGTAGCGCGCATGGATCTCGATCTGCATGACCTTGCCCTCACGTGCCATGCGCAGCGTGGCGGTGACGTAGGTCTCGCTGCCGGCACGATCTCCGTCGAGTTCGATCAGCACGTTGCCAGCCTGATGCATATGGTGGAGCAGGTCCGCGTGTGCCGCGCAGATCCAGTCGATCGCACCGCGTCCGCTGCCGCGATAGCCCTGCTCGCTGTAGTCGGCCTCTGCATCCTCGTGAAACACCGTATACCCGAGCGCGACATCGAGGCGGTCCACGCTGCGGCAATAGCGATGGATCTGGTCGGCAATCGCCTGCCGATCCGCCAGTTCTTCCAGCAATTCCTTCACCGCGCGGCGCCCGCATAAGCAGCAGAGATTGCCGCGACATGCCGGATCCGCTCGCGCCGCTGCGCCGCCGATGTCGCGGACATGCCCGCAGCATCATCGGCCTCGCCCCAATTGCAGACCGGCCCGTGGGGCAGGCGCTCCAGACCGAGGCGCGCGACGTTCGCCGGGTCCGCCAGGCCTTCCGGCATCGCCATGCCGCGCGCAGCCATGAGTTCGCGGTGAGCAGGCGTGTCGGTACGGCCGATCACATAACTCAGGACGTCGACGCCGTATGGCTCCAGTTCCGCCCAGAGCGCCTCGCACAGCACCAGGTCGAACGCCTTGCTCGCCGCATAGACGCCAATCCCCGGCAAGCCGCCGTAGCAGGCCCCGGAGCCCACCACGAGCAATCCGCCGCGCCGGCGCGCACGCATCGGCCCGGCAAACCGGTAGAGTGCCTGCATCGTTGTCATGACATTGCGCGCAGCGAGCAGGTTCCAGTTGTCCAGCGGCGTATCGAGGAACAGCGCGCCATTGGGATCGGCCCCGGCATTCAGCACCAGCAGTCCGGTTTCGCGCCCTTCCGCCAGCGTCATGAGCGCATCGGCGGCATCCTCGCGCGCGAGGTCGATCGAAGCCGTCACGCACGCGATGCCATGGGCAAGCCGAAGCGCATCGGCAAGCGCTTCGAGCGGAGCTTCACGCCGAGCGACAAGGATCAGGTTCAGGCCGGCGGCAGCCAATTGACGGGCAAACTCGGCACCCGTGCCCTCCGAAGCCCCGGCGACCAGTGCCCAGGGGCCGTAGCGCGCCGCGAACTCTTTTGCCTCCATCCATCCTCCCCGCCCGCAGGCGCGGGCCTGCATTCATCAAGCCTCGAAACGGTGCGGGAAAACGCGATGTGGCGCAAATCCTCAGCGGTACATACCGCCACGGCGTCACATCAGGCGAAGGCCCGCTGCGGCGCCTGCCGGGCGCCATCCAACTTCGCCCGCAGCACCGCGACTTCTGCACGATAGGCCGCGACCCCTGCCTCCTTGACCGGACCATAGCCCGCGATCAGCGAAGGCCTTGCCGCCAGTTCGATCGCAAGCGGCATGGTCACGACGCTCACTTTGGCGGCAATCTCGCGCACGAGATCACGGTACTCGCCGATCAGCGCACGCTCGGTGCGGCGTTCGGCAGTATGACCGAAGGGATCGAGCCAGGTGCCGCGCAGGCGCCTGGCCCTGGCAAGCAAGGCAAAGACCGGCAGGATCCAGCTGCCAAAGGCGATCTTGCGCGGGCGCCCGGTCTTGCGGTCCTTGCGCAAGGCCAGAAGCGGCGGGGCAAGGTGCAGCCTGAGGCGAAGCTTGCCATCGAACGTGTCCGCCAGCCCCGCGCGGAAGGCCGGTGCGCTGTAGAGGCGGGCCACTTCGTATTCGTCCTTGTAGCTCATCAGCCGGCCCAGCTGGCATGCGATCTCGCGCAGCAGAGGCTCACTCTGCGCCAGCCCCCGCGCCGCCAGCACGTCTGCAATTTCGTCAAGAAACCGGAGATAGTCCGCAGCGTGGGCCGCGTTCTGCCAATCGGTCAGCAGGCGTGCATAGCTGGCCGTCACGGCCGCCAGATCGCGGGGCGATTCGCTCACCCGGGGCGCCGCATCGGCGAGTGCGAACAGGTCCTCCCCGCCCGCTGCCGCCAGCCTTCCCAGCGACAGCGCGGCCAGGTTCGCGCCCACCGCCACACCGTTCAACCGCACCGCTTCCGCCACCGAGGCCAGTCGTACCGGCAGAAGCCCTTTCTGCGCGGCGAAACCCAGCATCATCAGGTTGGTGAAGATCGAATCCCCAAGGAGCCGCGTCGCCAGCGAACCGGCGCGCAGCGAGGCGATCATCGCCGGATCGACCCGCTTGCCGATGGCGCGCAGAAAGCGGCTGGCGGTAAGATCGAGATTGCGGTCACGCTGGAATTCGCCGGTCGGCACCACGTCCTCGTTCGCCAGCACCCGCGTATCGGGCCGCGCCAGCGACAGCACTTCGGGCGAGGAAGCCACGACCAGATCACACGCAACCACCAGGTCCGCCATGCCCGCCCCCAGTCTTGCGGAGGGGATCGCCGCAGCAGCGGTGCCGATACGGACATGGCTCGCCACCGCGCCGCCTTTTTGCGCCATGCCGGTCTGGTCCAGCACTTTGGCGGCCTTGCCCTCAAGCTGCGCCGCCATCGCCAGCACCGCGCCGACCGTCAGCACCCCCGTCCCGCCGATCCCCGCCACCACGATGGCCGAGGCCCCGCCCGGCATGGCCGCAACCGCCGGTTCGGGCAGGGCCGCCACCATGCGCGTGAGTGCAGCATCATCGATGCCGCGCTTTCTGAGCGAACCGCCCGCGACCTCGACAAAGCTCGGGCAAAAACCCTTGATGCAGGAAAAATCCTTGTTGCAGCTCGACTGGTCGACGGCCCGCTTGCGGCCGAACTCGGTCTCGACCGGCACGACCGAGAGGCAGTTCGACTGCACCGAACAGTCACCGCAGCCCTCACAGACCGCCGGGTTGATCCAGAGACGCTTGTCGGGATCGGGATAGGCCCCCTTCTTGCGGCGGCGGCGCTTCTCGTTGGCGCACGTCTGCTCGTAAACGAGGGCACTGGTTCCCGGCATTTCGCGCAAGCTGCGCTGCACCGCGTCCAGTTCGTCGCGGTGCAGCACCCGGGTTCCGGCGGGCAGGTCGGATGCAGCAAAGCGCGCCGGGTCCTCGCTCACCAGCACCACCGGATGGACACCCTCCACCACCAGTTCACGCACGATCTGCTCGGGACTGAGCGCGCCTTCGGCGGGCTGTCCGCCAGTCATGGCGACGGCATCGTTGTAGAGGATCTTGAAGGTCACCCGGCTCTTTGCCGCCACCGCCGCGCGGATCGTCAGCAGTCCGGAATGGGTATAAGTCCCATCGCCCAGGTTCTGGAACATGTGCGGTGTATCGACAAAATGCTGCGCGCCAATCCAAGGCATGCCTTCCTGCCCCATCGACACCGTCTGCATCGTACGGCGTTCCGGCATGTAATGGGCAAGGCCATGGCATCCGGTCGCCCCCATTGCCGCAGAACCTTCCGGGACCAGCGTCGAGGTATTGTGAGGACACCCCGAGCAGAAGAAGGCGGGGCGGATCGCGGTGCGTTCGAGCGCTGCGGCGGAGTCCTCCCGCACGCGCAGCATGGCATCGCGCGTGGCCAGATGAGGCTGCAGCATGCCGAGCGCCGTCATGCGCACCAGCAGCGCGCGGCGCACCGCCGAGGCATCAAGCACGCCCACTTGCGAGAGCAGCGCAGCGCCATCAGGCGCGGTCTTGCCCGAAAGCGCCGGGGCATCGGCACGGCCATAGAACAGGCGGGCGACCTGATCCTCGATGACGGGCCGCTTTTCCTCCACCACCATGACCTCGGCGCTGCCCCTGCAGGCCTGCCGCACAAACACGGCATCGAGCGGCCAGACAAGACCAAGCTTGACGACCCTGAGCCCCAGCGCCGCACATCCCTCCTCGTCCAGCCCCAGATCTGCCAGCGCCTGGCAGAGATCGAGCCAGGCCTTGCCCGCACTCACCACCGTCAGCCGCGCTCCGGATGCAGCATGACTGACGCGGTCGACCGGGTTGAGTGCGGTGAACATCGGCACGATCGGCAGCCGCCGCTCGATCACCGTGCGCTCCTGCTCCAACGCCGACATTGCAATGCGCAAGTTCGGCGAAGGTCCGGCGGCGATCTCCGGCAGGACGATCGGAAAGTCATGCCCAGGCAGCGTGACGGTCGTGGTCAGATCCAGCGTGTCGGTCACCGCCTTCATCGCCACATAGAGCCCGCTGGCCCGCGACAGCGCCCAGCCGAACTGGCCGAAGCTGAGAATCTCGTCGGTCGTCGCCGGGTAAAGCACCGGGACCATCGCCGTGATCAGCACGTGTTCGGACTGGTGGGCGGTCAGCGAGGACTTGGCCGCATGGTCGTCCCCGCAGAGCAGCAGCGCGCCGCCGCGGGGGTGCGTGCCTTCCAGGTTCGCCGCCTTGATCGCCTCGCCCGCACGCTCGACGCCGACGCCCTTCGCGTACCAGAGCGCAAAGACCCCATCGACATGGGGCTTGCCGTACCAACCCAGCTGCTGGGTGCCGCGCAGCGAGGTCGCTGCCAGTTCCTCGTTCAGGCCGGGCTCGAAACGCACGCGATGTTCGCTCAGCAGCTTTTCGCAGGCCCAGAGCTGCGCATCGAGCGTGGTGATCGGGGAGCCGCGATAGCCGGTGACATAGCCCGCCGTGTTGAGGCCCCGTGCACGGTCCCGTCGCGCTTGATCGATCAGCAGGCGCACCACGCCCTGCAGCGCCGCGAGCACCACCTGCCCATCGGCCTGCCTGTACTTGTCTTCCAGCGTAACGACCGTCCTGGTCACTTGAATCCCCGGCTGTCCTGTTCTTTCTCGCGGCCTTCCAGATGGCGCGCGGGGGTGCAAGCAGGGAGCGCACGGTGCGCAGTCGGGGTCAATTGGGGGTGCGGTTGGGGGCGAGGATAGGACTCAGGCAGGGGAGCCCGTCACGGATGGTTTGAGCGCGACAAAGACATTTTGCGGGCCCGGGGAATCCCCTGAGCTTGTCGAACGGCACCGGCACCTTTCCCTGCCCTTCACGCCGACTGGCGCAGTGCCTCGACCAGCCTTGGCACATCCGCCAGTGCGCGCAGGGCGTCGTTGAGGTGGGTGCAGCCTTCCGGGCCACGCAGCATTTCAAGCACATCCTCGCGAACCTGGCCAAGGTTACGCCCGACAAGGCGCGCAACGTTACGAACCGCACCGGGACACTCACGGAACGGGAGAATCCGCGCTTCGGGCTCGAGGGCCAGCACTTCCAGTGTTTCCGCATCGACGGTCGCGCCAAGGTTGTATTCATGGATGGCGACGCGGCCGCCGTCGCGCAGCCTAGCGCTGTCCTGAAAGGCAGAGGCGATACGGATCAGGCCGCCGTTCCCTCCGCTCCTGTCCAGCGTCACATCGATGCGACGAGCGCGGCGAAACCCGGGGCCATCGTGTTCAAGAAACGCGTGCCAGCCTTCAGGATCGGCCGGATTGCGCAGATGCCCGGCGTCCGCGTCCGTCACGTTTTCCAGCGCCGCGCCTCCGGTAACCCCGCTGTTGCCCTCGGTAAGCCCCCAACAGACATTGACGCGCTGGGCCAGCACCGGGTTGTCCTCGCCGCTCCCGCCCAGCCGCTTCTTGAGCAGTTCCATCCGCTCGGGAAACCATTGGCCCCAGGCAAACGACGAAACCAGCGCGGTGCCCGAAAGGTCGTCGAGCACGAGGTAGAGCGGATCAGCCCGGACAATCAGTTCGGGCATGATCTCGCGCAGCGCCATGCGCAAGTGCCCGCCCGCCCGCGCGCCGACAAGCTGACCGATGCTCGTCGGCGCAGGCTCGGCGGCAATCCGGGTGATCGTCTTGTCCTCGCTCATCCGCAGCGAGAATTCGCCCGTGGCGAGCGTGCAGCCGTGCCCGTCCGGCCCGGTCAGATAATCGCGCGCGCGGCCGACAAAGAGGCGCTGCCCATCCACGCCATCGGGCCAGGCGACATCTATGCTGGAAGTACGGCGCAGCGAGTTCGCCGAGCGCAGCGGAGCGGGATTGGCGGTCTGGCGCGGCGGCGGCGGGTAATGAACCGTCATGGTGGCATCCTGCGATTGTGTTTTCGCCGGTCAGCCTGACACCTTCACCAGCAGCTTGCCTAGATGGGTGTTGCCAGAAAACACCCCGGCGAAAGCCCCGGCGGCAGCACCCAGCCCTTCGACCTCGGCTTCAGGACAACGGATGCGCCCGTCGCCCATCGGCCTTGTCCGGCGCGACAACGGCACATTCGCGCCAGCCGGTGCGGTCATCAACAAGCCTCCCCACCACGTAATTGGGGTGATTGGAGCCGACGACTTCGCTGACCGTCAGCCCGTATATGACCTCGCCGAGGTGAACTTGGGTCACACCGGAGAGGCGCTTTTCGTCGAGGGCGAAGCGGATGAGCGGATGCACGCGAATGCCCCAATCCGCGATCTCGATAGCCTGCTCCAGCTGTCCAAGGGAAAGCCCGGTGATCCGCGCGGCGACGCTCTCTTCGGACGGACCGAGCACCTTGAACGCCGAGCCCTGCCGGGCCACGAACGCGCCGTCAATGAAACCTGCGTCATCCTGCGGCCCACTCCGAGATAATTCACTTTTGCGAATTTCTTTTCGAAAAAAGACTGTCGGCGCAAATGGGCCGCGTCAATCGCGAGGGCGCTGGCTGGAACCGGACGGCCCGCCGGCGGTTGCCTCGCTATCCCGTGCTGCCTATCTCCGCGGCAGCCCGCAGCCTCAGGAATGTGGCGCGCACGCAACCAGCAAGGACCTGCACGACCATGGCTTTCACCGATTTTCTCCGTCAGCAGTGCTACATCGACGGCCAGTGGTGCGATGCCGATAGCGGGGCGACGTTCGAAGTGACCGACCCCGGCTCCGGCGCGGTGCTGGGCACGGTGCCGAAGATGGGTGCGGACGAGACGGGTCGCGCCATCGAGGCTGCCGAGCGCGCGCTTCCCGCATGGCGCGCCAGGACCGCGGGCGAACGCTCGAAACTGATGCGCAGGCTGTTCGACCTGATGATCCAGCATCAGGACGACCTCGGCGAACTGCTCACCCGCGAACAGGGCAAGCCGCTGGCCGAAGGGCGCGGCGAGATCGCCTATGGCGCCAGCTTCATCGAATGGTTCGCCGAAGAGGCCAAGCGCGCTTATGGCGACACCATCCCGGGCCATGCGGCAGACCGCCGCATCGTCGTCATCAAGCAGGGTGTCGGCGTCGTTGCCGCGATCACGCCCTGGAACTTCCCCAATGCGATGATCACCCGCAAGCTCGGCCCCGCGCTGGCGGCGGGCTGCACGATCGTCATCAAGCCCGCTTCGGCCACGCCTTATTCCGCGCTCGCCATCGCGCATCTGTGCGAACTGGCGGGCATTCCGGCGGGCGTCGTCAATGTCGTGACCGGCAGCGCCGGGCAGATCGGCTCGGCGCTGACGCAGAGCCCCAAGGTCGCCAAGCTGACCTTCACCGGCTCCACCGAGATCGGCCGCGACCTGCTGCGCGAATGCGCCGAGACGATCAAGAAGACCTCGATGGAACTGGGCGGGAATGCGCCGTTCCTGGTGTTCGACGATGCCGATGTCGATGCCGCGATCGATGGGGCGATGATCTCCAAGTTCCGCAACGGCGGCCAGACGTGCGTGTGCACCAACCGCTTCTACGTGCAGGACGGCGTCTACGACGCATTCGTCGAGAAGCTGGCCAAGCGCGTCTCGGCCATGAAAGTCGGCTACGGCATGGACGCGGGCACCGAAGTCGGCCCGCTGATCGACGAGAAGGCGGTCGAGAAGGTCGAGGAGCACCTTCAGGACGCCATCGCCGGAGGGGCCAAGGTACTGGCGGGCGGCCAGCGCAACGAACGCGGCGGCTCGTTCTTCAACCCCACCGTGGTGGCGGGCGTGAAGCCGGACATGAAGCTGGCGCGCGAGGAGACTTTCGGGCCGCTGGCGGGCGTGATCCGCTTCACCGACGAAGCCGATGCCATCCGCATGGCCAACGATACCGAGTTCGGCCTGGCGAGCTACTTCTACGCCCGCGACCTCAGCCGCGTCTGGCGGGTGGCCGAAGCGCTGGAGGCAGGCATGGTGGGCATCAACACCGGGCTGATCTCCACCGAAGTGGCGCCGTTCGGCGGGGTCAAGCAGTCCGGCCTCGGGCGTGAGGGTTCGCACTACGGCCTCGATGACTACATGGAGGTGAAATACCTCTGCATGGGTATCAAGCCGGCTTGAAGAACGAAGGATAAAGCAGGGGAGCATAGCCCCACTGCCCCCCCCAGATACCGTCTAGGTCACGCGGGCCAACAGCGTTGTGCGCCCATGGCTGCGTCGGAAGACGCATTGGCTGCGCCGCAAGGAGCGCACTACGGATAGGCGAGGCCCAACGAAGACGCTTTGCGGGTCTGGGGGATCATCCCCCAGAATCCTTCTCTTTCTTCTCTTCCCCTACGCCCCCGCGAAATTTGAACAAACGTTCAAACTCACTCTTCCCGTCAAGCCCCCTTTCCGTTTAGCCCTGTTCCCAACGAGGCGCGCCATGCGCCGCATGGGAGAAAGCAATGTCCTACAAGGTTGCCATCGTCACTGGCGCCGCCGCCGGGATCGGCGCGGCATGCGCGAAGCGGTTGGCGAAGGAAGGGGTAGCCGTGGGCGTGCTCGACCTCGATGCCGAGCGCTGCGCCGATACCGTCAAGGCCATTCGCGAAGGCGGCGGCACCGCCATCGCGCTGGGCGCGGACGTCTCCAGCCGCTCATCCGTCAAGGCCGCCGTGGAGCAGGTGCGCGAGGCGCTGGGCCCGGTCTCGATCCTGGTCAACAACGCCGGCGTCACCGATTTCACCCCGTTCGAGGAACTGACCGACGAGCGCTGGGACTTCATCTACGCCGTCAACGTGCGCGGCCTGTTCATCATGACGCAGGAATGCCTGCCCGACATGAAGAACGCCGGCTGGGGCCGCATCGTCAACATCTCGTCCTCCAGCGCGCAGACCGGTGCAGTGAACATGATCCCCTATTCGTCCTCGAAGGGCGCCGTGGTGACCATGACCCGCTCGATGGCGCAGGAATTCGGACCCTACGGCATCACCGTGAACAACATCCCGCCTGGGTCGGTGATGGGCACGATCATGTCCGAGGCCAATCGCGAGCGTTTCCAGGTCCCCACCGAAGTGCTGATCCAGGCCATCCCGGTGCGCCGCATGGGCGAGCCCGACGACATCGCCAATGCCTGCGCCTGGCTCTGCGACGAACGCAGCCAGTACGTCACCGGGCAGACCATCGGCGTCAACGGCGGCCGCGTGGTGAGCTGATCCCGGCCTTCACCGTACTGAGGAGAATCAGCTCTCGGGCCCATGGAAAAGGGCCGGCGGATCGCTCCACCGGCCCTTCCTTCACATGGGGTGTGAACTTGTAGTGGCTCAGGCCTTCGCGGCCTTGTCCGCCTCGTAGCGCTCGATCGCCTCGATCACGATCTGGCGGGCTTCCTCAGCGCCGCCCCAGGTGCCGATGCGCACCCACTTTTCGGCCTCGAGGTCCTTGTAGTGGGTAAAGAAGTGTTCGATCTGGCTGAACACGATCGGGGGCAGGTCGCCCTTTTCCGACACGTCCGAGTAGTACGGGAAAGTCTTGTCATCGGGCACGCAGACCAGCTTCTCGTCGCCGCCGTGCTCGTCTTCCAGGTTCAGCACCGCGATCGGGCGCACGCGCACCACCGAGCCGGGCACGAAGGGCGAGCGGGCAACGACCAGTGCGTCGAGCGGGTCGCCATCGGGCGAGAGGGTGTGCGGCACGAAGCCGTAGTTGGCCGGATAGCGCATCGGCGTGTGCAGGATGCGATCCACGAACAGCGCGCCCGAATCCTTGTCGAATTCGTACTTTACCGGCTCACCGCCAACGGGAACCTCGATGATGACGTTCAGGCTCTCCGGCGGGTTCTTGCCGACAGGGATCATGTCGATGCGCATGTTGGTCCTTTTCAACGGGCACGATTTGAGCGGCGTCACAGAACGCGCGCCGCGTAGAACTTTGACGGCGGGGCTTAGCGGTACGGTTAATTCATCGCAACCGCCTTCTCGCACGTGCAATGGAAGGATCGCGGCTCCGCTGCGGCCGCGATACACGACATTGGTCGGACTTGCCTCGGCCATGTCCACGGTCCAGACGAGCCGTTTGGTCCTTTACGGTCACAAAAACGGGGCCGGACTGTGAAGTCCGGCCCCGCTCGCAATCATGCCAGATGCAGGCTTACCTGGTGCGCGGCGCCAGCAGGCGGTCGAGCCCGTTGGCCTTGCCCGGCGTGGTGCTTTCCAGCCAGGGGAACCGCAGGCCGCCGTGGTAATCGACGGCGACGGTGTTGAAAGCATCGCCACGCTTCACGAGCAGGCTGATCGGCTCCTTTGCCGACTTGGCCGCGGTGATCGCGTCCTTGATCGCTTCGCCGCTGTAGGCCTTGCCGTTCACCGCCACGACCTTCACGCCGCCAACGAGACCGGCGTTGTAGCCCACGCTATCCCACACCGAAGCGGTGACGGTGCCCTCGTTGTCGAGCGACACGCCCAGCGAATAGCTGAGGTCGAGCGACTTGCGCGAATCGCCGATGCCCTTTTCGTAGCCGTTCTGCGTATCCTTCCAGACCAGCTTGTAACCGGCCATCTCGATACCCTTGGTGGGCGCGGGCTGATTGGTGTCGTAAATGCGGGTCTTGAGGAAAGTGGCCCAGTCATAGGGGTAGACACCGTTCAGCGTCTTCACGACTTCGTCGAAATCGTAGGTCAGTTCGCCCCAGTCGCCGTCACGCACGCCGAAGAAGGCCTTGGCGAAGTCGTCGAGCCCCTTTGCGCCCTTCGTGCCCTGACGGATGATCTGGTCCGCTTCGAGCCAGGTCAGCGCGCCTTCGACGTAATAGTCCTCGTTGCGGGTGACAGAGCTGTACGGCAGCGGACGGCGCATGTTGAGGATCGGCGCATGCGTGGTGTCTTCCACCGAACGCCAGCCGCGGCCCGGCGTCGCCTCGGCATAGCGCGCGACGGCGCCGGCCAGCGTGTCGAGGATGGTCTGCTTGGACTGCACACCCGAGCGCGCGGCGAGGATATAGCCCCAGAACTGGGTCTGGCCTTCGTAGACCCAGAGCAGCGTGTTCTGCATCGGCTGCTGGTAGTCCGGCGTCCACAGGTCGGCGGGGCGGCGGTACTTGCCGTTCCAGCTATGCGTGAACTCGTGCGGGATCACGTTGCGATCCCATTCCATCTTGTCCCAGTCGGTCCAGACCTTGGGCTCCATCTGGTTCTCGCTCGAACGGTGATGTTCGAGGCCGATGCCGCCCATGCGGTCGGTCAGGCCCAGCAGGAAGTCGTAGTGGTCGAAGTGGCGCGCGCCGAAGGTGAACAAGGCCTGCGAGACGAGATTGCGGTAGGTCTCCATGTTCTCGGGCTTGATGCCGAGCAGCTTGGGCTCATCCGCGACCACGTCCATGCTGACGCCGTGGCCGAGATCCCAGCGCTGCGCGTACTTGCCTGCAAAGATCGGCGAATCGACGAGACGTTCGTAGTCGATCGGGTTCCACGTCACCGTGTCGCCCTGCTGGCTCTTGCCGTCGAGCGCGGTGTAGACGGTCCAGCCCGCCGGGAACTTCACGGTCGGCTTGTAGGTGATGCCGCGGGTGTAATAGCCCGCCGGGTAGAGGCTCATCTTTTCCCACTGCAGGTTCAGCATTTCCTGCGTCATGCTGATGCGGCCTTCCCTCGACTGCACCGGCGAAGTGTGGACGAACTGCGCGGTGACCATCGTCGTGCCCGCGGGCAGCGCGAGATGGAAGGCATTCACGGCAACGGTGTCACGCTCCCACTTGATCTCCTTGCCATCGGCAAAGAAGTGGATCTGCGCCAGCAGCGCGAAAGGACCGGTGGGCGAGTGGTTGCCGGGCAGCCAGCTCGGCTGGATCAGAGTGAGCTTGGTGGTGCCGGGCGCGACCGGAACCTGCTGGGTCACGCGGTAGACGCCGTGCACCGTGTCGGTGGCATCGATGTCGAGCGCGATGGTGCCCGCATAGGGCTTGTCCTGCGCTGCGGGCAGCGGCGCGGGCAACGCGGGCGCCATCGGCGTCGTGCGCGTATTCGACTCCTGGGCCGATGCAAGCGCCGGAGTGGAGACGGAAAGAAGGGCGAGGAGCGTGACGACCGCGTTACGATATTTCATTTCGGCATTCTTTGCGGCTGTTGCCGGGTTTGGCAACCATCCAATTCACGCAGGCGCGCTGGCCCCGAGGTCGGGGCAATTTTCGATCATTCCCGACAGACATGATGCACGGCCATGACCGGGAGCGCACCGCAGCCACTTTCCCCGCCGACGCAATCGGGCTAAGCGCGCGCGTTATGAGCACGACATCGACCAAAACGCCTCAGGCGATCCGCGGAACCCAGGATATCTTCGGCCCCGACGCCGAGGCGTTCGCACATGTCGTCGAAACCTTCGAACGTGTCCGCAAGCTGTATCGCTTCCGCCGCGCCGAGATGCCGGTCTTCGAAAAGACCGAAGTGTTCTCGCGCTCGATCGGCGAAACCACCGACGTCGTCTCCAAGGAAATGTACTCGTTCGAGGACCGCGGCGGCGAATCGCTGACCCTGCGCCCCGAATTCACCGCCGGCATCGCCCGCGCCTACCTCACCAATGGCTGGAAGCAGTTCGCGCCGGTCAAGATCGCCACGCACGGCCCGCTGTTCCGCTACGAGCGCCCGCAGAAGGGCCGCTATCGCCAGTTCCACCAGATCGACGCCGAACTGATCGGTTCGCCCGAGCCGATTGCCGATGTGGAACTGCTGGTCATGGCCGACCAGTTGCTCAAGGAACTGGGCATTTCGGACGGGGTGACGCTGCAGCTCAACACCCTGGGCGATGCCGAGAGCCGCGACGCCTGGCGCGCCGCGCTGGTCGAATACTTCCGTGCCCACAAAGCCGAGCTTTCGGAAGATTCGCAGGATCGGCTGGAGCGCAATCCGCTGCGCATCCTCGATTCCAAGGACCCGCGCGACAAGGTCTTTGTCAGCGATGCCCCGAAGATCGACGACTTCCTCTCGGGCGAGGCGCAGGACTTCTTCGCGGCGGTCACGGCCGGCCTCGATGCCGCCGGTGTCGCCTACGAGCGTGCGCCCTCGCTGGTGCGCGGGCTCGACTATTATCGCCACACCGCCTTCGAATTCGTCACCACCCGCCTCGGCGCGCAGGGCACTGTCCTTGGCGGCGGCCGTTATGATGGGCTCATGGAAAGCCTCGGCGGCCCCGCCACCCCGGCGGTGGGCTGGGCGGCAGGGATCGAGCGCCTGTCGATGCTCGTCGCCGATGCCGGCGTACTGGTCGAAGCGCCGCTGACCGTGGTTCTCGCAGTCGAGGACGACGCCGCGCTGGCCTATGCCCAGAAAGTCATCACCGCACTGCGCTTCCAGGGCCTCGACGCCGAGATGGTCGCCACCGGATCGGCCCGCAAGCGCTTCGACAAGGCCGTGAAGATGGGCGCCAAGGTGCTCGTCTCGTTCGGCAGCAAGGACGGCGCCCCCGTCGCCAACTTGCGTGCGGCCGAGCCGACCGCCGAGTATCTCGCGGTCGAGCAGGTTCTCCAGTCGGTCCATCCGTGAGCATATCCGACACCCGTCTGGCGCAGATCGCCGCGCGTTTCTCCGAGCTTGAGGCACGCCTTGCCTCTGGAACGCTGGAAGGCGACGCCTTTGTCACCGCCAGTCGCGACTATGCCGAGCTGGAACCGGTGGCGCGTGTCGCCGCCGAAGTCGTGTCGATGCGCGGCGAACTGGACATGCTCCAGACGCTGGAAGACCCGGACCCCGACATGCGCGCACTGGCCGAAGAGGAGGTGCTCCGCCTCAAGGCCGACCTGCCCGAGGCCGAGCGCCAGCTCGCCGTGGCCATGCTGCCGCGCGATGCGGCCGACGTGCGCCCGGCCATGCTGGAAATCCGCGCCGGCACCGGCGGTGACGAGGCCGCGCTGTTCGCCGCCGATCTCTACCGGATGTACGAACGCTATGCCGCCGAGCAAGGCTGGCGGGTCGAGATGATCAGCGTCAACGCCAACGACCTCGGCGGCTTCAAGGAAGTCGTCGCCAACGTCGCGGGCGCGGGCGTCTTTGCCAAGCTGAAGTTCGAGAGCGGCGTCCACCGCGTACAGCGGGTGCCGGTCACCGAATCGGGCGGGCGCATCCACACCTCGGCGGCCACCGTGGCGGTGCTGCCCGAACCCAGCGAAGTCGATGTGCAGATCGAGGACAAGGACCTCAAGATCGACATCTTCCGCGCATCGGGCGCGGGCGGCCAGCACGTCAACACCACCGATTCGGCCGTGCGCATCACCCACTTGCCGACCAACCTCGTGGTGATCTGCCAGGACGAGCGCAGCCAGCACAAGAACAAGGCCAAGGCCATGCAGGTCCTGCGCGCGCGCCTCTACGAGAAGATGCGCGAGGAAGCCCACGGCGCCGAGGCCGAGGCCCGCAAGGCCATGGTCGGCTCGGGCGACCGCTCGGAGCGCATCCGCACCTACAATTTCCCGCAAGGTCGCGTCACCGATCACCGCATCAACCTGACCCTGCACCGCCTCCCCGAGATTCTCGAAGGCCCTGGCCTGGCCGAACTGGTCGATGCCCTGATCGCCGAGGACGAGGCCAAGCGCCTTGCCGCCATGGATGCCTGACCGGACTGTCGGCGAAGCGATCCGCGAGGCGGCGGAACGCCTCTGCGCAACCAGCGATACCGCCCGGCTCGACGCAGAAGTGCTGATGGCCCATGCGCTGGGCTGCTCGCGCTCTGCGATGCTGCTGGCGCGCATGCGTGATCCCGCGCCGGCGGGTTTCGCGGCGCTGGTGGAGCGCCGCGGGAAGCATGAACCGGTCTCCTATATCACCGGCCATCAGGAATTCTTCGGAATGCCCTTCATGGTCAGCCCCGAAGTGCTGATCCCGCGCGGCGATTCCGAAGTTCTGGTCGAAACCGCGCTCGCGGTCCCTCCACGGGCAGGAATCGAGGCCCGCAGGGTGCTCGACTGCGGCACCGGGTCCGGCGCCCTCTTGCTGGCAGTGCTCGCCAACCTGCCCCGGGCTACCGGAGTCGGCATTGACAGCTCGCCCGGTGCCCGTGCCGTCGCTGCCGCCAATGCGCAGGCGCTGGGCCTGGCCGACCGCGCCCGCATCGCCGAGGCCGACTGGCACAGCCCCTGCTGGGACGAGCCGCTCGGCGGCCCGTTCGACCTTGTTCTGGCCAATCCACCCTATGTCGAGACGACCGTCACCCTCGATCGCTCGGTCGCCGCGTTCGAGCCGGCCAGCGCGCTCTATGCCGGTGAGGAAGGCCTAGACGACTACCGGGTACTGGTGCCGCAACTGCCCCGGCTGCTGGCTCCGGGCGGAGTCGCGCTGGTCGAGATCGGCTATCGCCAGGCCGAGTCGGTTGCCGCGATCGGACAAGAAGCAGGCCTTTCCAGTCGCTTGCATCGCGACCTTGGAAATCGTCCACGCGTGCTCGAGTTTTCAACAATTGCGTAAGATTCCTCTTGGAATCCCGCTCCGGAATGCCTAAGGATTAACGCGAAGCGGCACATGGATGGAATTTCCCATGCGGACGCTTCATCTCCATCATTTGCATGACCGTCGCGGCGAAAACGCGCTACGACTCGGCAACGATGGAGATCACGGCACTCGGGGGCGATCCGTGATCATGTGACGTGTGGCAGATCGGCCCGAAAGGATCCGGCCGATGCCCTGGGTTTTGAGGAAATAAATCCTTGAATAATAATCGTGGTAACAACCGTCGGCGCGGCCGCGGTAACAATCGCCAGCAGGGCGGCCAGCAGACCAACCGGATCGACAGCAGGGCTCGCGGCAACGCTCCGCAGCTGCTGGAGAAGTACAAGAAGCTGGCCCATGACGCGCATCTCAACGGGGACCGTGTGACGGAGGAATACTACCTCCAGTTCGCAGACCACTATTTCCGCGTGATCGCCGACCAGAAGCAGCGTCAGGACGAGGCTCGCCAGCCCCGCCGCGACGACCGCTCGCCTGATTATTCGGACGATTATGGCGACGATTACGGCGACTACGACGCCGTGCCCGAACGCAGCCAGGAACGTCAGGAACGTCCCGAGCGCCAGGAACGTCCCGAGCGCCAGGAACGAGCCGAGCGTCAGGACCGTTCTGAACGCGGCTATGACCGTCAGGAGCGCCAGCCGCGCCACGAACGCGCACCCCGCGTCGAAGCGCCGGCCGACGAATTTGCCGAATCCGAGGCCGCAGCCGAGAGCGACCAGGTCGAAGCCGACGGCAACCGTTCGGTCTACGAACCGGCCGAAAACCCCTTCGTGCGCGACGCCCGCAGCAACCGTGGCCTGAAGCCGCGCAAGCCGCGCCGCGATCGTCACGAGGACGCCGACGGCGCCGAGACGGCACCTGCCGCCCAAGCCGCACCGACCGAGGCCGTCCTCGACCCCGCCTCGCTTCCGCCCGCCATCTCCGCCAAACCGGAGAAGAAGGAAAAGAAGCCTGCCGCCGCCGCGCCCGTCGACGAAGCGACCGGCGAGGAAAAGCCCCGCCGTCGCCGCACCCGCAAGGCCGCTCCGCCAGCCGACGAAGCCGGTGACAGCACGCTGGAGGCAGTGAACTCCTAAGAACGGGCCGCAAGCCCGTAATCGCAACGGCCCGCATACCGCCTCTCGAGGCAGTATGCGGGCCGTTTCGTTTCCAGCTTCCCGCTTGCGTCTCGAAAGGCTTGCCGACATAGCCGCGCAGGACGATTCCTTTGCCCCGCGAGGCCCTGCCGTGACATCCGCGCCGTGAAATCCGAACCGGCCCTTCCCGGCCGCACCGTCCTGTCCCGGCACCCCCGCCTTGCCAGCGGCGCCCTAGCCATTCTCGCCGGCGCCGCAGCAGCCTGCGGATTCCAGCCGCTCTCGCTCTGGCCGCTAACGCTCATCGGCGTGGCGGTCCTGCTCGAACTCGTCGCCCGCGCACCGGGCTGGCAGCGAACGTTCCTGATCGGCTGGTGCTTCGGGCTCGGCCACTTCACGCTCGGCAACAACTGGATCGCGACGGCCTTCACCTATCAGGCCAACATGCCGGCATGGCTGGGCATGGTCGCAGTGGTGCTGCTTTCGCTCTACCTTGCGATCTATCCCGCGCTGGCCGCACTCGGTGGCTGGCTGGTGCTGCACCGAGCCCGCCAGCCAGGCGGCCCCGCCGTGTTCGCAGCGCTAGCCCTGGCCACGGCGGGGTGCTGGATCGTCGCGGAATGGCTGCGAGCCTGGGTCTTCACCGGATTTGCCTGGAACCCGCTCGGCATCGCCCTGCTCGGGGGTTTCGAGACCCGCGGACTGGCACTGGCGGCGCCCTGGATCGGCACTTATGGCCTTTCCGGCCTGCTGGTGCTGCTCGCCGCCCTGCCCGGACTGTGCCTGCGGCTGAGCCAAGCCGCGCCGCCAAAGCGCCAACGCGCCCGGCGTTGGGCCTGGGCGCTGCCGATGCTGGCGATCTACGCCGCGCTGACCGCAGTGATGCTCCTGCCCGACCCCTGGGCCCAGCGCGAGGAAGGCGCCGTACGCTTCACCCTCGTCCAGCCCGACATCCGCCAGGAATTCATCGACGATCCGCGCAATTTCGAGACCAATTTCATCACCCTCGCCCGCCTCTCGCTGCCGCGGCGCCCGGGCGAGAAGCGCCTGGTGTTCTGGCCGGAATCAGGCCTTGGCGACTATGTCCGCGACGGCTATCCGCCCTACCTCTACCGCATCTATACCTATGCCGGCGACCCGGTACTCGCCCGCCGTCGGATCGGCCGGGTGATCGGCCCCTACGGGCTGCTGATGACCGGCGCCGTCGACGTGGTGATGAAGGACGAGGAGGAAATCGCGGCCCGCAATTCGGTCAGCGCGATCGATGGCGACGGCAACCTCATCGCCTCCTATTCCAAGGCCCACCTCGTGCCTTACGGCGAATACCTCGCGCTGCGCTGGCTGCTGGAGCCGCTGGGCGCGACCCGCCTCGTCCCCGGTGCGCTGGACTTCCTGCCCGGCCCCGGCCCCCGGACGATCGACTTCGGCGACTGGGGCAAGGCAGGGGTACAGATCTGCTACGAGATCGTCTTCAGCGGCGAAGTGGTCGATCCGCGCCTGCGCCCGGACTACATCTTCAATCCGTCGAACGACGGCTGGTTCGGCGCCTGGGGCCCGCCGCAGCATCTGGCGCAGGCCCGCCTGCGCGCGATCGAGGAAGGCCTGCCGGTCATGCGCTCCACCACCACCGGCATCAGCGCGGTGATCGATGCCAACGGCATCGTGCGTGCCCATGTGCCCTGGCACCAGGCCGGACGGCTCGACGGACTGATCCCGCCATCCCATCATCCCACCCTTTTCGCACGCTGGGGCAACCTGCTGCCGCTTGCATTTGCCGCACTTCTGCTGGTGATTGCGGTTTCTGGCATTGCGCTCCGCCGCCGGGGGGAGTAGACGCGGACCCACATAAAGATTTCTTTATATGTGGTGTCCCGATGCGCAATAACTACGTCTTCACCTCCGAGAGCGTCTCCGAAGGTCATCCCGACAAGGTTTCGGACCAGATTTCCGATGCCATCGTCGACCTGTTCCTGTCGAAGGACCCGGAAGCACGCGTCGCGTGCGAAACGCTCACCACCACCCAGCGCGTCGTGCTGGCTGGCGAAGTGCGCGGCAAGGGCATGATCGATACCGCCGGCCACTGGGAACAGGGCGCGCAGGAGGAAATCCAGACCGTGGTGCGCGAGACCGTGAAGCGCATCGGCTACGAACAGGCCGGTTTCCACTGGCAGGACCTCGTCTTCGAGAACCATCTGCACCCGCAGAGTGCGGACATCGCCCAGGGCGTCGATTCGAGCGGCAACAAGGATGAAGGCGCCGGCGACCAGGGCATCATGTTCGGCTTCGCCTGCGACGAGACGCCGGACCTCATGCCCGCCACGCTCGACTACAGCCACAAGATCCTCGAACGCCTCGCCGCCGACCGTCACTCGGGCGCCGCGCCTTTCCTCGAACCCGACGCCAAGAGCCAGGTCACCCTGCGCTTCGAGAACGGCGTGCCGGTCGAAGCGACTGCCATCGTCGTGTCGACCCAGCACAAGCCCGGTTACCACGAAGGCACCAAGGACGCCGAACTCAAGGCCTACGTGAAGAAGGTCGTGAGCGAGCTTCTGCCCGACGGTTTCGTGACCGAGGCCACCAAGTTCCACATCAACCCGACCGGCAAGTTCGAGATCGGCGGCCCTGACGGCGACGCCGGCCTGACCGGCCGCAAGATCATCGTCGACACCTACGGCGGCGCTTCGCCGCACGGCGGCGGCGCCTTCTCGGGCAAGGATCCCACCAAGGTCGACCGTTCGGCGGCCTACGTCACCCGCTACCTCGCCAAGAACGTGGTCGCGGCCGGCCTTGCCAAGCGTTGCACGATCCAGGTCTCCTACGCCATCGGCGTGTCCGAGCCGCTTTCGCTCTACGTCGACACCCATGGCACCGGCACCGTTGCGGACGCCGACCTCGAAGTGGCGATTGCCAAGGTCGCGGCCGACAAGCTCGGCGGCCTGACCCCGCGCGGCATTCGCGTCGGCCTCGGCCTCAACAAGCCGATCTACGGCCCGACCGCCGCCTATGGTCACTTCGGCCGCAAGCCCGAGGGCGACCTGTTCCCCTGGGAGCGCACCGACCTGGTCGAGGACCTCAAGGCCGCGCTGGCGACTGCCGTCGCCTGAACGCGCCTCAAGGCCTGAAGAATTGAAGGGGCGAGGCCGCAAGGCCTCGCCCCTTTTCTGCGTTTTGCGCTCCATCGATCCATCTCGACCGTAATCGCGCTTCAAACCCAGACATGGAACGCCTATAGGGAGCGCCATGTCTTCCGTACGTCCCTGGCGCGACATCGAGCGCCGCAAGAGCCGCCAGATCATGGTCGGCAATGTCCCCGTCGGCGGCGATGCCCCGATCACGGTCCAGACCATGACGAACACGCTGACGTCCGACGCCAAGGCGACGATCGACCAGATCCGCCGCTGCGAGGATGCCGGCGCCGACCTCATCCGCGTTTCCTGCCCGGACGTGGAAAGCACCGCGGCGATGAAGGAGATCGTACGCGCCGCCCGCGTGCCGCTGATCGCCGACATCCATTTCCACTACAAGCGCGCGCTCGAAGCCGCCGATGCCGGTGCCGCCTGCCTGCGCATCAACCCCGGCAACATCGGCTCGAACGACCGCGTCGCCGAAGTGGTGCGCGCAGCCAAGGCCAACGGCTGTGCGATCCGCATCGGCGTCAACGCCGGGAGCCTCGAGAAGGACCTGCTCGAAAAGTACGGCGAGCCTTGCCCAGAGGCGCTGGTCGAATCCGCGCTAGACCATATCAAGCTGCTGCAGGACCACGATTTCCACGAATACAAGGTGGCCGTGAAGGCCAGCGACGTGTTCCTCGCCGTCGCCGCCTACCAGGGGCTGGCCGAGGCGGTGGACTGCCCGCTGCACCTCGGCATCACCGAAGCGGGCGGGCTCATCGGCGGTACCGTCAAGTCCTCGATCGGCATGGGCATGCTGCTGTGGTCCGGCATCGGCGACACCCTGCGTGTCTCGCTCTCGGCCGAGCCGGAAGAGGAAGTGCGTGTCGGTTTCGAGATGCTGAAGGCCCTCGGCCTGCGCACGCGCGGCGTGCGTGTTGTCTCCTGCCCCAGTTGCGCTCGCCAGGGCTTCGACGTGATCCGCACGGTGGAAGCGCTGGAAGACCGTCTCCAGCACATCAAGACGCCGCTTTCGCTCTCGGTGCTCGGCTGCGTCGTGAACGGGCCGGGAGAGGCGCGCGAGACCGACATCGGCCTGACCGGAGGCGGCAACGGCAAGCACATGGTCTACCTTTCGGGGGTGACCGACCATGTCGTGCAATCGGAAGACATGCTCGACCATATCGTCAAGCTGGTCGAGGCCAAGGCCGCCGAGATCGAAGCCGCCAATGCCGCGGCGGAGGCCCAGGCCGCCGAATGAGCCGCCTCAAGCGCGAACTCGGCGGGCTGGGCGCGACGCTGCGCGATTCGGTGCGGCTCTGGGCGCTTGCCCCGCTGGTTCCGCTCATCGCGGTGCTGCCGGAACTGGCGCAGCATGCCGTCGAGATCCGTCTGGGCATGTTCGCCAGCCAGGAGGCTTTCACCAGCCTGGCGCTGGATCCGCAGCGCCTGGCGTTCGGCGGGGTCAAGATCGCCGCGCTAGTGCTGGCGGTGCTCGCGGGCGCGCGGTTCTGGGCCAATCGTGCCGCCGGTCTGCGCGGCTGGAGCCTTGCCGGGATTGCCTGGAAGCAGGTCCTGCTGGGGCTCGGCGTCCAGATAGTCGCCTCGCTTCCGGCCTTGCTCGATCTGCGCGTGGCGCCGGTGGTTCAGCTGACGATGAGCCTGGTGCTCACGCTCGCCAGTCTGCCGGGGCTGGTGCTGATGGTTGGCGGACTGCTGGGTGATCGCGAGACCGGGCTGCTGGCGATCTACCGCAGCGGCTGGACCAAGGCCCTGCGGATCCTGCTCCACATCGGCCCGGTCTGGCTGCTGCTGCAGGTGCTGCACCGCGCCGACCATATTGCCGCGCTGGACCGCCCGATCTGGCTGGTCTGGCTGCTCATGCTGCTCGATGCGCTGGTGGTGGGGCAGATGGCATCGCTTGCCGCCACCGGTCTCCACCACGGCTACCGCGGCGAAGACGCCTGCACGGAATCGTTAAACCTTTACGCCTAGGGTCAGACCCCATGCGTTCGGGCCCTCTTTTCCTGCTGGTTGCCGCACTGGGCGGCGTGGCCTGGCTCGCCCCGCACCTCGATGCGGGAACCGGCTCCGCTCCATCAGGCCCTGCCTCGGTCACCCCCGGTGATGAAGGCCGCACCCGGACGGCATGGCTGGCCGGAGAGATCGAACTACCCCGCGCCGCCGACGGCCACTTCTACGCCGATGCCAGCGTCGAGCAGCACAGCACCCATTTCCTGATCGATACCGGAGCCTCCCTCGTGGTGCTGACTGGCAGCGATGCCCGTGCCGTCGGACTGAGCTGGAGCGATAATGACGTCGCCCCGATCGGACGCGGCGCCACAGGCCCCGTCTACGGCGTGCCGGTCAGACTCTCCCGCGTCGAACTGGGCGGCATGACGGCGCGCGACGTGCCGGCGGCCATCATCCCCGAAGGGCTCGACGTCTCGCTGCTCGGCCAGTCGTTCCTCTCGCAAATAGGGGATGTCCGGATAGAGGGTCAGCGCATGACGCTCGGCAGCCCCAAACCCTGAGGGCTCAGACCGCCCCGTCCCATGGTCCGGTCCCAAATCCCGCAAGACCATACCAGACCACAAAAGCCGTCATCACGGCAGCCGAGAGGTAAGAGGCCCGGACGACTTTTGATACAGGGGAGTCCATGAGCGTATGGCCTTGCGGGAACGGGGGGTACCCCCTCTATCGCCCGTTCCGCCGCGCGAGGCCATGTCGCCGGTCGGCGTGCGTCAGCCGCCAGTCGAGACGCCTGTTCCCTGTATCGCCTTGCGCCCGACGGTCGAGGTGAAGGCCGGGATCGCGATCCGACCGTCGCGCGGCGCGATCGGCGTGCGGATCGTGCTGACCTCGAAATCGGGCGGCAACCCGGCATTGACGAGATCGTAAGGCGAAATTCGCGTGCGGGTGCAAAGCCCCCCGTTACCGTCGTTGACCAGGCTCTTCTCGAAGGCCACCCCCAGTTGCTCGCCGATCGTGCGCCGCACCGTCGCCACCTCCAACTGGCCCTCGCCGAAATAGAGCACGAAGCGCGTGCCCACCGGAACGTCCTCCAGCCCGTCGATCAGCGCGCCGGTGGCCGAGAGATTGCGCAGCACGGCCGGATAGTAATGATCCTCGTGGATCGCGCCGATCCAGCGGAACATCGAAATACGCTCGCCGCGCTGGCGGGCAGGTCCGCTCGGCACGATGCCCCAGTGCGGCTGGGCGGCGGCAGCGAGGAATTCCGCTGCCGGCATCGCCTGGGCATAGACAAAGCCCTGAACATGACTGACGCCGAGTTCGCGCATCATCGCCAGCTGATCGAGCGTCTCGATGCCCTCGGCGGTGGTTTCCATGCCGATGGCCTTGGCCATGGCGACGATCGCGCTGATCAGTGCCTTGTTGCGTGTGCCCGCCTCGGCGGTGCCGCGCACGAAGCTCTGGTCGATCTTGATCTTGTCGAAGGGAGCCGTACGCAAGTAGCCGAGCGAGGAATAGCCGGTGCCGAAATCGTCGAGGGCAAGCCGCACCCCCAGTGCCTTGAGCGTGTGGAAGCGGGCATCGGTATCCGCCCCTTCGGCCAGGAACACGCCTTCGGTGATCTCCAGCTCGAGGCGCTCCGCCGCCAACCCCGAGGCCGCCAGCGCGCTTGCCACCACCGCGGGGAACCCCGGATCGGTGAACTGGCGCGGCGAGACGTTCACCGCCACGCGCAAGTCCCCCGGCCACTGCGCCGCATCCTGGCAGGCCTGGCGCAGCGCCCATTCGCCGATCTGGCAGATCATCGGCGATTCCTCGGCGATGGGGATGAACTGGGCCGGGCTGATCACCCCTTTGCCGGGGTGGTTCCAGCGCATCAACGCCTCGGCGCCGGAAACCGCATCGCTGCCCGCCGCGACGATCGGCTGGTAATGAAGTTCCAGTTCGCCGCGAGCCAGCGCATCGTGGAGGTGTTCCTCCAGCATCCGGCGGTCTTCCGCCGCCGTCAGCAGATCGCGTGAGAAGAAGCGGAACCGCCCTCGCCCACCGTGCTTGGCGGCATAGAGCGCAAGATCGGCGTTGCGCACCAGTTCATCAACATCCTGGCCGTCGAACGGGGCCACGGCAATACCCACCGAGGCGCCGATGATGCAGCGATTGCCCTCCACCGAATAGGGCTGCGAAAGCATGGCGATAATCCGCTCGGCGAGATTACCGAGATCGCCCCGATCCTCGACATCGGGGACTAGGATCTGGAATTCGTCGCCGCCGAGCCGGCAGATCCGCTCGGCCTGGCCGACGATCGTCACCAGACGATCGGCAACCTGCCGCAGCAGGGCATCGCCGGTCGAATGGCCCAGTGTATCGTTGACTTGCTTGAAACGGTCCAGATCGATCAGCAGCGTCGCACAGGGGCGTTCCTGCACGCGGTAGGCCGAGAGCGTGCGTTCCAGCGCCCGCGCCATCTCGCGCCGATTGATCAGCCCGGTCAGCGGATCGTGCATCGCATCGCGCGAGTTCTCCTCGGCGACCCGGCGTTCGTCGGTGATCTCCGCGCAGAGCCCGCAGAAGCCCTCGAACCCGCCGCCTGGCCCGAACTGTGCCTCGCCCGACAGCTGCCACCAGCGGCGCTGACCGCCATCACCAGTGCAGACGGTCAGCTTCTCGAAACGCGAGCGGCGCGAAAGCACGAAGCGCAGACTGCGTCCCGATCCGGCACCGTCATCGCGCGTATCAAAAACATCGGTCAGCGGCTGGCCAAGCACGGCATCGGGCGAGGGCAGCCGGACGAGCGCCTTGTCCGACAGATAGCGGATCGCGCCCTGCGCGTCGGATGCCCAGAAGCCGATACCGTCGATGCCTTCCACCGCCCGGCAGAAGCTCTGCGCTTCTTCCGCTCCCAGCAGCGGGGCCTGCCGGGACGCCGCGCGCGCGGCCAACCTGTCTGAACGTCCGAAATTCCAGGCCATCGACCCTGTCCTGCCAGCATCTCAGGACAAGTGCTTAGTCGCTCGAAGGTTACTTTCCCGTAACCATGACAAGGC